>DATDVW010000035.1:0-22305 GCA_035289865.1 Candidatus Nanoarchaeia archaeon | reverse complement strand
CCGACGCTCCGCACGCCGCCACCAGCGGCGGCTGGACGGCTTCGCCTATGCCTCACCCCGAGGGGGCGTCCCCCGAGGCATCCAGCGCCGCTGTGGCGTGTCAGAAGCGACGCTTCTGAGCATGCTCAGAACGCAGCTGCGTTCTGACATGCGGCGAAGGTAGCATCTACCGAGCAGCCCGAGCGGAGCGAGGGCGTCGCACCGGCACCAGCGGCGCAAGGATATGCCCATCAAATATGCCCGATTGCTAACTAAGACACCATGAAATGCGAGCTTTGCAGGCAGGACATCCAGGAGACCTTCCTCAGGAAGATGCTGGGGACCGTCATCAAGGATGCGAAGGGAAAGAAGCATTACCTCTGCCAAAGCTGCCAGCGGGAGAGCCAGGACAAGCAGAAAATACTGGCAAGATTATGAGATCATGATCACCGCGTCATGCCCTTGTAGCTCAGCGGTAGAGCGGCGCTCTCGTAAAGCGCAGGTCGGGAGTTCAAACCTCCCCAAGGGCTTTTCATGACGAGAATCTTTCAGGCAAAAGACAAGACCGAGAGAGATTTACCTTACCGATGAACGATGGCGGCATATCCTCAAACACCCTGAAATGTCCAACCGGATGGAGCAGATTAAAGATGCTTTATTGCATCCTGACGCCATCAACCGGGTAGAATATGATGCCGGTCTGCGATTCTATTATCGGTATGATAAGGGCAGGAAGGAATATCTGTTTGTTTCCGTTAAGTATTTAAACGGCGAGGGATTCATTATCACCAGCTTTTACACCGACAGGATCCAATGAGCAGCGAACTAAACATATACTATGATGATGAAGGGGACTTCATCAAGTTCAATATCGGGGGCTACACCGAAGGGCATTTTAAAAATATAGGCGGCGGCGTCTTTGAGAGAGTAGATAAGAAGACAAATAAGATTACCGGAATAGCGATTCACGGGTTCCGAAAAAGGACCAAGGGGCTCAAGGACGTGAAGGTGTCTTTGCCGGTCAAGATTGAGCTCTCGGCGAGCGGTTAATGCTCTGTTTCGATTTGTTGATAGCTCAATAGATCTGTTGATAGTTCAATATGCATTCAGGGGTTTATCCGCTAAATCTGAACAGCAGGAATGCCCCGGGGGATGAACCTCCGCAGCTTTCTCCCATACGCGACAAATCTCAGATTCTTTATTTTCAGCAGCCCCAGGTCGTCATAGTCGCTGATGAACACCCCGACGCTCTTCGGCCGCAGCCTTTGTATGGCCTCGTCCGCGATCCTTTTCTTGTTCCCTCCGTCCGCAACGATGATATCATGCCCGGATATGATGCCGTTCCGGACGATGAACCGGTTGGAGACCATCATCTCCACCCCCAGGATGCGCCGCATCGGGTCGTCATGGACGGCAAAATGCTCGCTGATGGCCAGGCCCCGCTTCGCGACAGACCGATAGAGGGAAAAGGCATCCCTGCGTATGCTCTTCCGCAATACCCTCTCCGGGATCGTATAATCCCGCTCCGCAATCTGCAGCCGGACCGCTGCATCTGCCCACGTCCTAATCATGCTCCTGCAGCTCACCACCGGGAAAATCCGGTTCACCGCCTCCCGCCATAGGTGGAGCAGGTACAGGCGGATAGCCACCGCCCCCAGGCGCAAGACCTTCCCCAGCCGCCGGTCGGTCTTGATCCGGTAAAATCTGGACAGGATGAGGGATGCCAGCAGGAAGACGGCCTTTTTCGTGGTGTAAAAATCATCCCGGAGCTTTTCGCCGGCGATGCCGCTCACGAGCCGGAGGAACGCCTGGTTTGCCGCAGCGACGGTCCGGTGGTAGACGAACACATCGTCAATATCCACAATCACCAGGTCGAGTCTCATCTCCTATGCGGCCGCCCGATACCCATGATGGTATTTCTCTTTTCCCGTCTTCAGCAGCCCGATGAAGAGCTCGTTCATGCCCTTGTTGACCCCGCTCGTGCCGAAGTGGGTGGAATCCTTGTGGTCAATGACATAATGCCTGATGCTCTTGTCCTGCAGCATATACACCGTGTCCTTGGGCGGCACCAGCCGATCGTATTTGCCTGCCACGACATGCACCTTTACTCTGGGCTTCCTGTCCGCCATCTCGACTGCTTCCCGCTTGCCCGCCATAGTCTCCAGGTCGCTTTCTTTTGCCAGGGGAAGCAGGACCTTCTGGCCGAATGTCTCTGCCTTCACCCCATAGGGCGCAGGCGCCCGCGCCTGCACCTGCCGGATCCCGTATTCCCGCATCCGCTCATCGCCAGCCATATACAGCCCGACATCGGCACCGCTGCTGTGGCCGCTGAACGAGTCCTTTCGCTCGCGGGGATTCTTCAGCTTGGTTTCTTTGTGGAGATACCGGATCTGCGCAAACCCCTGCTCTGCGGACTCTTTCCTGGGCAGGTGGTGGTTTCCCTTCAGGTGATACGGCTGCATGCCCGCTTTCCGCATCTGCCGCGCCAGCCTCCATTGGGATCCCTCATTCTGCATCAGGCCATGCATCAGATACGCGATGTCCTTCTTGCTCCCCGGGTCTTTCCTGAAGTGCGATTTGGTGCGGTAGTTCTGGTATTGCGCGATGCCGTATCCGGCGGTGTTGTCGAAGGCGTTCAGCGCCACGTTCCTGACGTTGTTCACCGCGGCCTTTACCCGGTCGCCCAGGGAGACGCCAGGGCTCCGCTGATATGGCCTGCGCTGCTTCTGCAAGGCCTCGTACCTTGTTTCAACAGCCTTTCCTTCTGCCGTCTTTTCTGCCTTCCTCACCTTATCTTCAATGGCCATCAAGGACATCAATGCGGCTGCCGCGTATCTCGCCATCATCTCCCTTCTTGTAGCGGCATGCTTTATTAATATATCCTTGGTCAGCGCAGCCTAGCGATGAACCTCGCAGGCACCCCGCCCCAGCGCTCATGGGCAGGTACCTCCTTAGATACCGCACTGCCTGCCTCCACCAGGGCGCCCTCCCCGATAGTTGATCCTGCCCTGACCAGGACATTGTTCTCCAGTGCCGCGCCCTGCTTCAGCGTTACCCTGCCGAAGATGGTCTGCGTGATGGTATACTCATGCCCGCCGAACTGGCAATCATTTCCGATATGGACATCATCCTCAATCGTGGTCAGGTCGCAATAGATGTGGTCGAATACCACCCCCTTCCCGATCATGACGCGCTTGCCGATCTTCACTCCTGCCATCCGCAGGAGCGATGTCTTGAGCAGGCAATGGGGCAGCAGCCTGGCCGTCTCGATGATTGCCCCGTTATAGAATATCCGCAGCACGCTTCGCGCCCGCCACCAGTCATCCCCTGCGTTCAGCCGCCTGCCGTTATAGGGTATCTTCAGGAAATTCGCTGACGGATCCCGCCGGAACTGCCGTATCTTCTCCTTCGCCTCTTGGTAATACTCGGCATGCCTCCCGCTGCTCGGCTGGAAATATTTTTCTATCTCCCCGGCATCAAACTTTTTCCAGGGCGCCGCCGGCCTCCCGCCCCAGAGCTGGCCTGCAGGCACCTCCCCACGGAGCTCCGCCCCCATGTTCAGGATGCTCTGCTCATGGACCACCGCTCCCGGCTGCAGCGAGGAAAAGGCGCCGACCAGCACCCTTTTTTTGACCAGCACCTTCCCGATGGTCAGCTTCCCCGCCCGGTAGGAATGCGCCATGATGGTATTGGGGGCCCCAATCAATGCCCCGTCCTCAATGGTGATCAGCTCGGGGAAATACGGGTCAAACACGATGTCATTCGGCAGGCAGGCATCATGGCCGATATGCAGCCCGGTCCTCCGCAGCAGCCAGTTCTTGAAGTGGGAAGGGACGATCTTCCAGGAGAGCGCGATCACCGCCCGGTTGAACGCCAGCCGCAGCGGGTTCACTTTCAGGTTCCGGCTGTCGCCGATCTTGATCACCGCCGTCCTCCTGCCCGACTGCTGCAGTTCCCTGGTTTTCTGCCCGATCAGTTTCCGGTAGTCCATGTTTGCCCACCTCACGCTCTTTTCCTCTTCCCTGATCTTGCTGTCTTGATGATCCGTACCACGCCCTTGTCCGCATCCACCTCGATATAATCCCCGTCCTGCAAAGCCTTTGTCGCAATTTTGGTCCCGACGATGCAGGGGATGCCGATCTCCCGTGAAATGACTGCGGCGTGGGATGTCGCGCCGCCCAGGTCGGTCACGACCGCGACTGCCCGCCTCATCGCGACGACATATTCCGGCGACGTCATCTCAGTGACCAGGACGTGATTGCGCGGGAAATCTTTGATCTCACCGATATTGTTGATGATCTTCACCCGCCCCTGCGCTTTGCCCGGGCTGGCGATAAGCCCCGTTATGCCCTCATGCGTCCCTCTCCGCGTGAAGGCTTCTTCAATCCGGGCGCAGGTATCCCCTACCCCTTCTGTCGTTACCTGGACAATATCATCTTTTATGCTTATCCTGAACCGTTCCTTTCGTCTTTTGATATCCTTTTTCCAGAGCGCGGGATCCCCGATAGCCTGGCTGGCCTCTGCGCTTAAGATGTAGAGCGCATCATCGAGGCTTGTCCTTATCCTCCTCGCAAGCTCGCCGTACAGCCGGGCTATCGCCAGGCATCCCTTATTGTTGAACTTCTTGCGATCGTCCTGGTAATATGACGCGGTCCTCGTCATCGCGCCGAACGTCTGCGCTTGGGGATCGATTCCCTCCCTCTTGACGAACTCCCCCGTATCTTTTCTTACCGCCGCCGTATATTTTTTGCTGTCAGCATACCGCTTGCCGAGGTCGTTGCGCCTGAGCATGTCTGCCAGGCGGCGTTCAAAATATGGTCGCCCTGCCGGATGCACATTCCCGTAATTGAGGTTTATCCAGCGATATCTTTTGGTATGGCGCTCCATCAGCCTGTCGCGTACGCTGGGATATTTCTTCACCGCGATGGCGATCCCCATCAGTTCAGATTCCTCCTTGAAATGAAAGCTCTTCTCTGCGAAATGAGACAGCTTCGCGAGGAATTCATCCGCCTTTCCCGGGTGTTTCTCCCGCAATCGCCGCTCCAGCATCCTGCTTGCGGCGTATCCGGTGATCTCGGGCACTTCGCCGATGCTCCAAAACCGGGCAAAACACCTGAAGAAGTCGTTCCACACCGTGATAAACCTGCCCGGAGAAAGCCCGCGGAGGCCAAGCCTCTCGATCGCATCCACCCTCCTGGCCAGCGCTGACGTCCTTTCGTTATAGATGCGATGGAACCGCGCATTGTATCCTTCTCTTTGCGGGTCCCAAAACATCCTGAGGAGGGCTTGGCCATGGTGATCGATATCCTCCCAATTCGACCACCATGCGCATTCCTTGCCGCGGAAGAGCACCTCGCTGGACGGCCATTGGTGCCCAAACTCCTTTTTGATCTCAACACAGAGTCCCATGATCCCGGCATAGGCGATCCCGGGATACGCATCAACCTTCCATTTAAACAGGTCTTTGGACAGGTCCAATGAGATGGGGATATGTTTTTCTTTCATTTTACTTTCCTCACCACTCCCCTCACCGCATCCACCTCTATCATATCCCCGTCCTTCAGCAGCTTTGTAGCCACCTGGGTTCCGATGATGCAGGGGATGCCCAGCTCCCGCGCGACGATGGCGGCATGCGAGGTCACCCCTCCCTCCTCGGTCACGAACGCCGCTGCCTTCTTCATGATCGGCAGGAACTCCGGCCGGGTCATGTAGGTCACCAGGATGTCACCCTGCCGCATCTTCCGGAAATCCTTCTGGCCCATGATGATGCGCACCCTTCCGCGCGCCATGCCGCGGCAGGCGACGCTCCCCCGGATCTCTTCCCGGTGCAGGGTCTTCTCGCAGACGGCAAAGTATCTTTCTGCCTGCTTCCCGAACACCGGGCTTTTCCTGCCGGGGATATGCGCGAACACGAAGATGCCGTGCCGCAGCCGCTCCCGGAGCTCCGGGACGAACCGCCCTGCCCCCTGCCGCAGCAGGAGGGGAATCTCATCCGGGAACGCGGCAAGCGCCAGCGCCGGATCGACCTGCGCTTTCCGGGCAATCATTTTTGCCAGCTCCACAAGCACATAATTCCCAATCTGGTTGTACCGCTTCCGCTCGTCACGCAGCGCTGCGGACCACTGCACAAAACGCACCCGGTTCCGGACATCTTTCGGCAGGCGCGCGCAGAGCCTCTTGCTCTCCTCATGCATGCGTCCTATCTTGGCCAGGCCCTGCTGCATATCCCGTACCTTTTTTCTGTCCCGCAGCAGCTCCCGCAGCCGGGCCATATAGTGCCGCTCGCCGAGATAGCGGACATGCTCATAGTCGTTCTGGAGGAAATAATATTTCCTGCTGTGCTCCTGGACCAGCCGACGCACCTGGGCGCTGATCCCCTCCTGCGCGGCACGCCATATCGCCAGCATATCCGCCTGCTCGCGCTGCGCGGTGCTCGGCAGGCACGGGCTCATCAGCGTATGGATGTCCTCCTCACGCAGCCGGCCCAGCCAATCTCCGAATATCAGCCGCTTGACCTGCTCCTCGTTGCTGTCCATCAGGTCAGGGTACAGGGAATGCCCCCAAAAGATGTAGCTGTATTCGAGGAATCGCAGGTATTCTTGCGCTGAATCCCCATCAAGGGGATGGCTCACCAGCGACAGTCCGGCCTGCTCCATTTTCTTTCCTGCAGCGTGGAACGGCCGCTCATGCCGGTAAAAAGACGCCGGCCGCGCATCCACCCTGCGGAAGAGCCTTTTGACCTCCTGGATGGTCTTGTCCGCGTTGAAATAGTTGTAAAAATGGAACCTGCCGTCCCTGTATTGCAGGTAGATGAGAAAATCAGAGAAATACACCCCCCACTCCTTTTTCATCCGGAAAATGACTGCGAACAGCGGCATGCCGATGGTCAGCGGCGTTCCTGCCCCTCCCTGGGTGTACCACCGTATCTTCCCGATGGCGCCCGCCGGCAGGATGCCCGCACCCTCTGCATTGAGCCTCATGCCTTCTTCACCGTCCCCTTCTCCATGTCCAGCACGACCCGATCGCCGGTCCTCAGCATCTTGGTCGCCTGCCTCGTCCCGATGATGCACGCCACTCCCAACTCCCTGCTCACCACGGCGGCATGCGTCGTGATGCCGCCCTCATTGGTGATGATGGCCCTGGCCTTCTTCATCAGGGGGACGAACTCCGGCCGGGTCATGCCCGTCACCAGGATCTCGCCCTTCTGGAATGCCTCTTTCAGGGGATCAAACACCACCCGCACCCTTCCGGTTATCCGTTTCCCGAGCCTCCCGGGCGAGGCGACAAATCCCTGCAACGCATCCCCGTGCTTCTTCTGCGCCTCCAGGAGGGAGATGATCTGCCGGGCATCCTCGCCGAAAAAATACTCGGTCCGGATGGCCCTTCCCGCAACACGGTTGAGCAGGACGAGATTTTTCCTCTTGCGGAGCTCAGGGCGGGCTATCCTCTCCCGCCGGTCCATAAGCGACATCATCTCTGCGGCGGTATAGTCGTTGAGCTCTTTCCGGGGAACCCGGCGCCGCTTCCCAATCTCCAGGAGGATCCGGTCCAGGCAGAACACCAGCTTCTGCACGTTTTCCTTCCTCTTGTCCTGGATGCTGGCAAGCTCCCGGACCATCTGGAAGAACAAGATGTCTTCTGCCGTGAGGCGGTACCTCTTTTGGAGGGCGTGCTGCTCACGCGCAATCCGCTCCCCCTTGCCCTCCAGCAGGGCGATCTCCCTGGCGATGCTTGGAGCGCCCTGCGCAACAATCTTGGCTGCTTCTTCCCGGAAATATCCCTCGTCAAGGTATACCGCCTGCCGGAAATCGTTCTGCATCCAGAAATACTCTTGCGCATGCTGCTGCAGCATCTTCCGCGCGGAAGCGCCAAATCCCCTCCTCGCCGCCTCCCGGGCGATCAGCAGCAGCGACAGCTTTTCACGCTGAAACACCGTCCATGCGGTCGGCGTCGTGAGCGCAGAGAGGACATGCGCCCGCTGCGCAGCCGGGACATGAATGAGGCGCTTTGCGTAATCCGCGTCCTCCAGCACGTCCAGGCACTCGGAGATGATCCCATAGCCGTACATCCTGTTCCCCAGAGAGCTGAACGCAAGCAGGCCGTCTTTGAGCTGGGCATCGGTATATGACCGGACATCGCCGTCGCGTACCCGGACGAAGAAGGAGCCGATCTGCCGATTCACCAGCACAAATCCCGGCTTTTGGAGGTAGCGCCGGTTTTTCACGAACTGCCGGAACACGAATGCGAGCATCCGCTGCGTCTCCGCATAGGGCAGGTATTCATGGCAGTAATCATTGACTGCGGTGAACATGCTGCAGGACCAGAATCTCTTCCGGTACGCGTACATGGAGTGCAGATGGCAGGCCGCCCACTGGGATACCAGCTGGAACGAGATGTATGCCTCCTCTTCCTTCCATCTGGAGATGTGCAGCAGCTTCCGGACATGCCGTGGTATCATGGGTATGCATCCGCGTTCGCCTGCATGGCGCAGCTGAGCATGATGTTCCTCACCGCCTGGAGCGGACTGCTCCTTCCCACGATGCCCGCGGGCCTGGCCAGCCCCTCGATGATGGTGAAGTCCAGCGTCATGTCAGAGAACTGCATCATGCCGTGCAGGAAGATGTTTGCCGCGGCGAGGTCCGGGAACACCAGCACGTTCGCATCGCCGTGCAGCGGAGAATCCGGGCATTTTCTCTGCGCCGCAGGCGCGTTCACTGCGGCATCCATCTGCAGTTCGCCGTCGATGATCAGGCCCGGCTCCCTCGCCCTTGCCTTGCGCACCGCCTCCCGTATCGCCTGCAGCCCCGGCGTATCCCCTCCGCTCCCTTTGGTGGAGAACGACAGCAGCGCAACCCTCGGCTCCATGCCGAACCTGCGCACGCAGGCTGCCGCATGCAGCGCCATCTGCGCAAAATCGTCCGCAGAGGGGCTGATGTTCAGGCTGCCGTCGGTCCCGAACAGTATCCTCTTGTTCTTGATGTCGGAGAACACGCTCACCTCAGAAACCAGGCTGTCTTTCTTCCGCAGGATCTGCAGCACGGGCTTCATCAGGGCGGAGGTCGGGACGATCGCGGATCCGACGATGGCATCGGCGTATCCGCAATGCACGTACATACACCCGAAATAATTCTCATCGGCGACCAGCCTTCCCGCCTCTTCCCGGGTGAGCCCCTTGTGCTTCCGCAGCTCCGCAAGCCTCCCGGCGAATTCGTCCTGGTATCCGGGGCTCTGCGCATCGACGATCTCGATGCCGCTGATGCTCACCCCCATCTTCTTTGCCTTGCTCCTGATCGTCCGGGGGTCCCCCAGGAGGACAGGCAGGGCGAGCTTCTTTTGCGCGAGGTCTGCCGCAGCCCGGAGCATCCGCTCATCATGGGCATCGCAGACCGCCACCCGGGCAGGGTGCTTGCGGGCTGCCGCTTCCATCGCCGGGACCAGGTCTTTCATCAGTTCATCCGAATCCCCTGCCTCTTTTATACCTTTCGCTGGCCCCCGGACCGGCTGCGGAATCTTTATATACTTCGGCAGATAGGCAGTCCAGAGAGGTGGTCCCATGAAGAATTCTACCAAGACAGAGCTGATCAGCCGGCTGCACCGCTCGCTCAGCACCGACATCATCAGTGAGCTGATCGCGGACATCCGGAAAAGCGGCGGGCAGGGCCTGCTGTATGTCCTGGAGCGGGCATTGGAGGGCAGGAGATCGCTCATGAAGCGCACGGCGGTTCAAAGCTATCTTGCTGACGAGACCAGACTGAAGCGCGTAGAGGCAGGAAGGAGGTTCAGGGTGATGCTGGTAAAATAGTAGCTTCTTCCTTATTCGTACCGCAGCGCGTCCACCGGCTGCTGCTTCGCGGCCTGCACCGCAGGCAGCAGCCCGGACAGCATTCCCACGCCGGCAGCGAACACCAGTGCGCCAACAATCAGGTACCAGGGGAAATAGATCTTGAGGAATGAGTTGCCCGTGGCGGCAAGGATGACCTCGATCCCTTTGCTCACCAGGATCCCGATGATGATCCCCACGCCCCCTCCGGCGATCCCCAGCAATCCGGACTCGATCAGGAATATCTTCATGATGTCGGCGTTGGTCGCCCCGATAGCCTTCATGACGCCGATCTCCCGTGTCCTCTCCAGCACCGCGGTGTACATCGTGTTCATGATGCCGATCCCTCCTACCACCAGGGATATCGCGGCTACCCCGATCAGGAACGCCTGCACGATGAGGATGACGTTCCCGAACGACTCAATCAGCTCCGTCGAGGTCTGCACGCTGAAATCCTCCTTGCCCTCCTCGACGTCCCGGTGCTTGCGCAGCGCCTTCTCGATGGCCACCGCGACCGCCTCGGGATCCGCGTTCCTGCCGCTCTGCGCCACGATGGCGCTGACCTCCTCCCCTGCGCCGGTAAGCTCCCGCAGGGTATCCAGGGGCATCACCACGTTCCGGTCATCCCCGGTGTTCCCGATGACTCCGTAGAATCCGACCGCCTCGAATTCCGCATCATTGATGAGCAGGCGGTCACCCACGCGGACATTCGGCGAGAAAAGGTTCGCGTCCAGGAACTGGTGGCCGAGCACCGCCTTGCGCCCGTCATTCGGGCGGATGTCCCTTCCCTGGGCGATCTGGAGGTTGGCGAAGTCGTCGACCAGGTGCTTCTGCTCATCCGTCGGCAGGCCCAGCGCAAGGAAATAGCGCACCTGCTCATGGAACTCGACGCGGATCGGCTTGAGCATGTAGCCTGCTACCCTAACCACATCCTTCGCCCTGCCGACCGCCCCGACATCATCCTCATCGAGCTTTGCCGTCGTTGTCGAGCTTCCCGGCGGCCCGAACTCCCCGCGCGGCTGCACGATCAGCTTGTCCACTCCCAGCTGGCTGAACTGCTCGTCGATGGAGCGCTGCAGCCCCTGCCCCAGGCTCACCAGGGCAACCACCGCGGCGATCCCGATGAAGATGCCGAGCATGGTGAGCCAGCTCCGCACCCCTCTCCTCACCAGGTTCCGGACGCTGAACTGCACATACTGGGAGAGCTCCTTCATCCCCGCATCGCCTCCACCGGGCTTAAGGAAGCCGCCTGCCGCGCCGGCAGCAGCCCGGAGAGGGTTCCCGCCAGGAACGAGAACAGCAGGCTGCCGATCACCAGCGAGAGGCTGACCTTTGCCTGCAGGAGGTCGCTGCCCAGCGCATACGTCCCCACCAAGGTGATCGCCTTCCCGAACCCCACCCCGATGATCACTCCCATTATCCCGCCGGCCATGCCCAGCATCCCGGATTCCACCAGGAACACGAGCAGGATATGCCGGTTTCTCGCCCCAATCGCCTTCATGACGCCGATCTCCCGTTTCCGTTCCAGCACCGCGGTGTACATCGTGTTCATGATGCCGATTCCTCCCACGATCAGCGATATCGCGGCGATCCCCACCACCACTGCCTGCACCACGGCCAGTATGGTGTTCACCGTGGAGATCGCCTCTAGGGGAGTCTGCACCGTGAAATCCTCCTTGCCCTCCTCGACGTCCCGTGACCTGCGGAGCGCTCTCTCCACCCCCTCTGCGACAGCCTCGGGGACAGCGCCCGCGACGACCTGGATCGCGACAAAGTCGATCTCATCCCTGATGGAGAGCAGATCCTTCATCGCTTCCTCATTGATGAGGATGCCGTCATTTCCCACCACATTCCCCTGCTTCTCCAACACCCCGACCACCTCAAAGTCCTTGCCCAGGACCTGAAAGGAGTTTCCCGCATGCACTGCCTGGGGGAACACGTCAGCAGTGGCAAACGAATCTCCCACCACCACCTTGCTCCCCTCCCCGGGCTTGAGCATCCTGCCCTCTGCAAGCTCCAGCTGGAGGGTATCGATGACCAGCCGCCTGCCCTCCTCATCCTCGGGCAGACTCGCCAGGAAGAGGAACCGCTGCTCGTCGTGGAATTCGACAGGCGCGGCCCGGAGCAGCCTGGTCGCGATCGTATCAACTCCATTCACCCGGGCGATCTCCCGGGCATCCCTTTCAGCCAGCTTCTCCACCGCCGTGCTCCCCGGCGGCCCGAACCCGGCGCCGGCAGGCTGCACGATCAGACGGTCAGTCCCCAGGGAAGCAAACTGGCCGGTGATGGCCTGCCTCAATCCTTCTCCCAGGCTGATCAGGGATATCACTGCAGCTATCCCGATCACGATCCCCAGCATGGTGAGCCAGCTCCGCACCTTGCGGTGCCTCACGCTCTGGGCTGCCAGCACAACATAATCCTGCAGCATGCTCAGCTCTTCTTTTTCCTTCGCCTGCGGATGAAGAAGTATACGCCTGCAGCCACGATGGCAAGCACGATAAGGACGCCCACGCCGGAGCTGCCCTGCGCCAGGCCGTACCTCTTTGCCTCGCTCCGGGAGTAGAGGCGGAGGGGCAGGTCCAGCTGCTGCCGATAAAGCTCGTTGTTGCTGTCGCGGTATTCCGCCACCAAGGGAAGCGTCACCTGTTCCTCCCCCTTCACATACAGGGTAAACTCTGCAGTATCATAGTCATCAGAGTCGATGGTGCCGACATACGCCTCAGGCGGGGAGATGGCCCGGACATCGCTGTTCTCCTGCATCCGGACGTTCAGGAACTTGATGTCGCCGCTCCCTTTGTTGACGAACCGAATCACCACCCTGCCAGTGGTGCCGGGATAGATGATCTCCGAAGAGTCGATGGCCGCATACATCTCCGGGACAGCGCCGACCAGGACGCCGACCACCAGGCTGGCGCTGTAGTTCTTGACCTGGTCAAAATAATCCAGCTGCAGCGGCACCTTGTAGTGCTGGGCAGCGGCATCCCCCTCTGCAGCCAGCAGGAACACCAGTGTCGCGTTCTCGTATGCAGGGATCTCCCGGATGCTCCGCTCGTTGGAGCTGCCCACCGGGACTAAAGGAACATCATCCAGCAGCAGCCGCGCCCGGACGTACTCCAGCCCGGCAGCCACCTGGTTCTTGAGGGTGATGCGCACCCTGCCGGTCCCCCCGGGAGGGATGCGGTCCGCGGTGATATCCGCGACAGAGAGCACTGCCTCTCTCGGCCGGACGCGCACCACGAACGGCTCAGGCTCCACCCAGTCCAGCCCGACCACCCCCCCGTACTTATACCTGATGGCGATCTTGTTGTCGCCGGTCACTGCGCCCGGATCGACCTTTACCTTAAAATGCGCGATCACCCCGCTCTTGCCCTTCTGCCTGCCGTAGATGGTCCCCAGGCTCTGGGTTGCGCTTCCCTCGTAGATGGTAAAGGGGTAATTTTCCACGATCTCGAACAGCACGTTCTCCGCTGTTTCCGCCGCCTTGTTGTCGATCTTCCAGCGCAGCTCGACGATATCGCCCGGCTCCACCGGATCCGGCACCTGGCTGATCAGCGTGATGTTCAGCGCGGCTACTCCTGAGGAGCTCACGTCTGCGCTATAGGCAAGGGGGATAAGCAATAAGAACAGGGAAATGCCCGCGATATCCATCTTTTTCATTCAGTCACCTCTGATGGTCGGTCTTGACGATCCTGCCGTCGCGCAGATGCTCAATCCTGTCCGCATGCCGCGCCACATAGGCATCATGCGTCACCATGATGATTGTGGTGCCCCGCTCTTTATGAAGCTTTCGCAAAAAATCCATCACCATCTTCCCGGTCTGGCTGTCCAGGTTTCCGGTCGGCTCATCAGCCAGGATGACCTCAGGCTCGTTGGCCAGCGCCCGGGCGATCGCTACTCTCTGCTGCTGCCCGCCGGACAGTTCGCCGGGCTTATGGTGCATCCGCTCCTCCAGGCCGACCAGCTGCAGCAGCTCCGCAGCCCGCTTTCTTCTCCGCTCCAGGGAGACGTCCTGGAAGGCCATGGGCAGCATCACGTTCTCCAGGGCAGTCAACGTGCCGATGAGGTTGAACTGCTGGAAGATGAACCCGATCTTCTTCCCCCGGATCTGCGCCAGGCTGGACTCCGAGAGATGGGAGATGTCCTTGCCGTCCAGCAGGATCCGCCCCCTGCTCGGTACGTCCAGGCAGCCCACCATGTTGACGCTGGTGCTTTTTCCTGATCCGGATGGCCCCATGATCGCGACAAACTCACCTTTTCCGATGGCCAGGGACAGCCCGCGGAGCGCCTGCACCTCCACCTTGCCCATGTGGTACACCTTCCACACGTCCTCGAGCCTGATGACGGCGTCTTTCATGCGGCTCTCCGGGCGTCGGGGATATATAAGGTTTCTGGAAACCAATATTTTATAAATTCCCCGCGACTTGCTCCGCGTATGGAAGAAGAGTTAAGCAAAGAGGCCGCAGGGAAAGAAGATACCCATACTGCCCGCACAGTCCTCATATCATTGGTCATCGTCGCCGCAGTCTTTCTTCTCCTCTTCAACCTCCACAAGTTCTACAAGAAAGACATCCCGAACCCCTACGAATACACCTACAACGGCGTGCAGTTCCGCCAGGACAGCGACAGCAAATGGAATTTTGAGGTGCAGTGGGGCAACCGCCTGGTGGCTGTCCCGCTGCAGTTCGGCCCCCGGGAGCTTGCCTCCATCCCGATTACCGGGGAGGTGGACGAGCGCTTCTCCGGCGAGGAGATCTATGTCACCTTCGATCCCGCAGGCAGCATCCTGGGCCCCACCGGAGCAGTCGTCCAGGAGCCCCTCGGCCACCTCACCCTGGCGGCGACAGAGCTCTCCCTGAGCCTCTCCCAGGGCATGAACTTCATACCGATTGCCGCCTGCACGCAGAACAGCACGGTCTGCCAGGACAGCCCGATAGTGACCTGTGCAGCCACTGACCTGCCCACCATCTATCTCAACCGGACAGGCGCGGCAGCGGTGCACCTGGACGGCAACTGCGTCATCCTTTCCGGGGAGGGGCTGGAGCTGCTCAAGTCCGTCGACCGGCTGCTCCTGTACTGGTACCGCGTCATGCCCAAGGCATCAGAAGAGTAGGAGATAGATATCCGCGATCACCAGCGCCACAGCGAGCAGATGCTCAACCAGCCCGCCGACTCGCAGGAATCCGCGGATCCGCATCCTGCTGAAGGGATGGAAGGGCATGATCCCTTTCCTGCTCAGCGCATCTCCAAGGATGTGGCTGCCGTATCCGATGGCGACCGCTGCGGTGTAGCCGGGAAAAAATACTAAACTGATGCCCGACATCATCGCTAATGCAGCGATGCCGTGAAAAAACCCGCGATGCTCAAAGAGGAAGCCCAGCGGCATGTACCTCCCGAGCTTGGCCTCCGGATGGTCGATATCCGGCAGCAGGCTGGCGAAAGCGGCAACAGCAAGCATCCACAGGCTGCCGGGAAACGCCAGCAACCAGAAAAAGAGCGCGAACGCGATATGGGTGGAGAAGAGCATCTTATCGCTGCAGCCGCTGCAGCTCCTCGTCAGGGTCCACTTTCGGGAACACGCTCTGCGCCATGAATTCCATCCGGTCGAACATCTGGTTTTTCTTCACCCTCCCCTGCACCTTGATGATTTCGCCGAGCAGGCGCTGCCGCGCCCCTTCAAATCCGGCGGGATTGTCCTTGTACGCAAGCACTGCTGCCTTCTCCTCCTGCAGCAGCTGCTCTGCCTGCTGCCGGAAGCATACAGCCCTGATGGTCTCGGTGCCGTCATCCACCACCACGCTCACCACCACGGCGTACTCCGGCTGCACTATCCCATGGCTGCCGCACTCATACTGCTGCTCCTTCAGCACCGCCCTGCTCCCGCACGTCGGGCAGACCTCATAATACCGGGGATCCAGCACCTGCACAACAGTCCCCAGGATGGACACGTTCGCATCGCTCTCCTGCAGCTCCCGGATCGGCTTCCGCATGCCCTCTCCGGCACCTGCCTGGATGCTCACGCCTGGGGGGTTTTTCACCACCTCGCTCTGCTCGTTCAGGTGAATCTCGATCCTGCCGCTGTTGTCGCGGACATATCCCTTCCTGACCTTGATGATGGCTCCCGGGGCCAGGGCAGCGGCCTGCTCCGCATGGTTCCCCCATGCCGCAACCCGTATGCTCCCGCTCTCGTCGCCCAGGATGAACGAGGTCACCATGCCCTGGCTGCCGTCCTTCCTGCTGAAGTTGGTCCGGGGGAAGACCTGCATGACCTTGCCGTCAACCTCCACGTTCCGCATCCCGGCAAGCACGTCCTTGATCTTGAGCTTTCCCACATCAAACAGCTTGATTCCCATCTCATTCGCGATGATATGGGCAGCCCCCTCCTTGCTGATCAGCCCGGCGAGCTTGTCCATCTTCTCCGCGATCTTGGCCTCGATGTCGTCCTCAGAAAGCGCGCTGTGCTCCTTGATCTTCCTGATGATCTCTGCCAGGGGAAGCTGCATCATATCCCTGTCCCGTTCCCCTCAAATTTAAAAGGATTTGTATGGTGAATAAGATATTGCTGCCTACCGAAGTGCTTAAAAGCGGACAGCGGTTTATGGCGGCATGATACATTTGCGGAAGATGGAACAGGGAGCGAATCTTGTTGGCTACGCAAGTTCACTGGCCCATGAGCTGTTCCAGGGCGTCGTCCGCCAGAGCGGCCTGCCCTACACCCAGGAGCATCTCGCAGAGGTCGCCCGCCTGGTGGCGGAAATTACTCTTCCCTCAGCATATCAGGATGCCGCGATTGCCGCTGCCTGGCTCCACGATGCTGCAGAGGACATCCCGGGAATTGACGTGTTTGACCCCTTTGCGCGGCAGCCGCGGCGAAAAGCATCGGTAATATACATCAATGACCTTCTGGCGGGTGCCGGTGAGGCGGGGGAAGCGGCCGCATACATGGTGCATGCCCTGACGCACCGGGAGGGGACTCCCTACCAGGTCTATGCCTTCCGCATCTTTGAGTTCCCGGATGGCGGAGAGGAGCGGAAGCTAAAAATACTTGCAGGGATAGGGAAGATGGCGGACAGGAGGAAGAACCTCGACCCCCGCGGTGCCAGGGATATCGATTCGCTGGTCGATGAATACCGCTCGATGAAGAGTCGAGGCGCGGCCATGCGGGAATTCGAGGCCTTCTACCAGCGCACAAGGACCATCGACGCGTTCCGGCAGCAGGGGCTTATGAGCTGCGATGTCGGCTTGTTTTCGGAAACCCTGCGGCGGGGATTCCACCTCAAGCAGCAGGCCAATGCCATCAATAACCTCACGCTCTATCTTCCCCTTGCAGAGCACCGCTTGTTGGTGGATGTCGGCGAGAACAGCGGGCTCTTCCGCTGGGACCGACTGCGGCAGATGCTCAAGGAAACGTTCCGGGACTCGCTTGCATTGTCCGGTATCGACATCCATGTGGTGTCCAGCCTGGGGCTGCACCAGGGCGCCGCATACCCTCCGGGCTACACCCCGCTCAGGACAGAGGTCAGAAAAGAGCTTCTGGCATACTCGCCATCTACTGCCCGACACTCACCTGCACCCAGCTGAACTCCCCTGCCTGCGTTCCATCAGTCAGCGCAACCTGGAACAAATGCTCTCCAGCAGCAAGATGAGGGACAGTATACTCCTCAATCAGCCCTTCGTTGATCGTTGTCGTTATGCCGCTTCCCAGGTTGTTCACCAGTATCCGGATTCCGGAAATCCTCGACCTGCTGGGCAACGGGATCAGCCAGCGCAGCGTCACGCTGCTTCCTGCCTTTTCTGCCTGGAGGTTAGCTACCTGATCCGGCGGCAGGTCATCGACCTCAGTCACTGCGGCAGGCGTCACCGACATCAGGGCATTGCCGTATGCATCGACCGCCACCACGGCAACATAATATGCCTGCTGCTCCAGGTCATGCGCATATCCCTCCAGCGGAGAGATCACCAGCTGTCTTCCCTGGCCGGCAGAGAGGTTTGCCGGGTTGCTCAGCCCTTTGCTGATCTCACTGAACAGAGCCCGTGCGTAATACACCCTGTACTCAGAGATATCCTGCTCCGCTCCCGCATCCCAGCTGAGCAGCAGCTGGTTCTCCGCTTCCTCCACGTCATGCACGCGCGCCGCGACCGGCGCTGGCGCAGTGACATCCGGGATGCGCAGGGCAACGCGGATATCAGGGCGCTGCATCCCTCCCCCGGCAAAGATCTCTTTTTTCCCGGGCACGCACAGCCGGAATGTCCGCTCCGGCAGCAGCCTGCATTGGGGGATTGGAGTACTTCCCTCTGCTATCCGCAGCATCCCATTTTCCTTCACCAAGGTGAGCGCATTGCCTGTGGACGATTCCTGCCTTCCATCGCGCTCAGTCACCAGGGTCATCTCCTGGCCATCAGTGGCATAGCGGATCACCTGTCCTGCCAGGGGCAGCGCCGCCCGCAGCCCATGCACCGTATAGCTGCCGTCCCCCTCTGGCGAGAAGACATATTCCTCCTCTCCGTAATCCCCGGCCAGCGTGCATCCGCATCCCTCGCCGATGCTCGCTGCGCACTGCTCAGCAAAAACAAGAAAATCGCGCAGTGCCCGCTCATCCGCATCAGCGCAATCCTGCTCCCAGCCCAGCGCAGCAGACTGCTCCGCGACGCATGCTGCAGCATCCTGGGCATTGCCGCATGCCTGCTGGATCAGGGAAATCCCGGCCTCGACCGCATCATACTGCCCCAGGTCATAGTCCACGGCAACCCGGAACGATGGCCGGACCGCATAGCGGAGCGTCATTTTCCTTTCCAGCGTCGCTGTTCCGGTCACCTCAGGCAGCCCTTCCTCCAGCTCGCGGAAGCGCTCGGCAGCGGCAAGCACCTTGGGGACATAGTTCCCGGTGATCCCCGGAAAGGGCAGGCAGCCGGCATAATCTGCAAATGACCTCCCGCACCGCTCCTGCGCCCGGAGCACGCTGGCAGGCCCGGCATTGTATGCAGCCAGCGCATCCTCCACGTTCCCGAACTGCTGCAGCCGGCGTGCGATGTGCGCGATCCCATGCCGGATATTCGTCTGCGCATCAAACAATCCGGCAGCATCGCCCCGATACCCCTCATCCCAGGCAGTGCCGTAGAGCAGCTGCATATACCCATAGCTGCAGCTCACCTGGTGGAACGTCCCCTGCGGAGAATTAATGGCTGCCTCGCAGGCATACTGGCTGCACTGCAATGTACCTGCGATCTGCTCCCATCGCCGCTCCAGGCTCTCCTCGCACCGCAGCGCGTTTGGATTCCAGCCGCTCTCTGCAGTGATGATGCCCAGGACTACATACGGGTCGGCATCAGCCCGTGCAGCCTCCTCCCGGACGAACAGCCAGAGGGAATCGTTCTGCCGGATATACCTCTCGAATACCTCCTGGATGCCTGCAGGCGCAGGCGCCTGGGGGACTGGCCGCTCCCGCACCGCCCTCCCGATCTCGCGCGTCATCAGCGCCTCGCGGGAAGCAGCCCCGATGATCTCCAGCCGCTCGCCGGGGATGAAGAGATACTGGTGCTCATCAAACAGCGATACCCTGCTTAAGTAGCGGTGCAGGTTCCGCTGGATCAGCGTGCCCAGCTCTGCCCGCACATCAGGGATGCATCCCGCATCCCAGATCGCAAACCCCGCGCTGCTGCCGCAGGAAGGCAACGCAAATCCCCCGCCCTTTGCCAGCTCCACAATCCCTTCCCTGCTCGCCAGGGCTGCCGCAGTATCCACATAGAGCAGCAGCTTCTCCCCCTCCTGCACCGCTGCAAGCGCCTCCATCTGCAGCTCTCCGATCTGCCGCTCGCCCAGCTGCAGCCCCTCCTGGATATCCAGGATATAATAGGTGGCGAGCGCTACGATAAATCCCGCAAGGACAGGGTACATCAGCACCGCGCATTTCCTGTTCATCAGTATCCCAGCTGCAGCCGTACCTCCTGCTTGGGGTGAGGCAGCGCCACCTCGATAAACTGCTGGTGGACGAGCTGCTGGGCCTCAGGCTCGTAGTTCCTCGGCACGCCGTCAATAGTGACCTTGATCCGCCAGCCCGGCCCGAGCCGCTGCGAGAAATACTCCAGCAGCAGGCCGCGGAAGGCCTGGTCATACAGCGGCGTGCGCGAGCGCAGCACGAGCTCAGCCCCGCTCATGCTTTCGCCCTCCACTATGGCCTGCTCCTGCAGGAACCCCAGGAGATGCTGCGTCGCCTCGTACCGCGCCTGCTCCCCGGCAAAGTCCCTGCTTGCCTGCTGCTCCCTTCCCGCGGTCAGGCCCCAGAAGAACAGCACGATCACTCCCAGGATGAGCATGAC
Source organism: Candidatus Nanoarchaeia archaeon (assembly GCA_035289865.1). Taxonomy (GTDB): domain Archaea; phylum Nanobdellota; class Nanobdellia; order Woesearchaeales; family JACQNA01; genus JACQNA01. The sequence continues at coordinate 2,192 of DATDVW010000035.1, read as the reverse complement.
TACGATGAACTCAATCCAGTCATCAGCCTGCCCGCGCTTATCCATGCTCAATGTACACCCTCCCAGCGATAAACCCGCCGTCCATAAAGAGGAGGACATCGTGCTCCCTGCCGCGGAAGGGAAAGACGAACGCAGGGCTCTTCGCCTGCTTCCCCTCCATCCCTATCCGGACCGCTTTGCCGGTGCATCTTTCCAGCTGCTCATCCGAGAGCTTTGCCGGATCGATGACCGCAGGATAGACGCGCAGGGTCAAAGGATCCTGGTATGCCAGGCAGTCCTTGCTGTTCAGCAGCCGCTGCACCAGGAGAAACTCCTCCAGCCCGGGAGGAATAGCTGCTTCCTGCACGTCGCCCGCGCTGATGATGCTGATCAGTGCTATGCACGTCGCGACAAAAGCCAGGCCAAAGACGATATAGAACACTGCCTTTGAGCCCTCCATGTCTGCGCGCTTATTCATGGTATCTCCGCTTATTCATAGTATCCCTCTGCTCCCTGCTCCAGCCCGGCAGCGATTGCCGCAGCGTCGCGGATCCCGGTCTCGATGAACACCGCTGGCGCAGGCACATCCAGCACGCCCATCTCCGCAGGGATATTTCCCAGCGGGACAATGGCCCGCTCATCCGCAGGAAGCGCGTTCAGCAGCATGCACGCGAGCCGGGCGCTTGCAGCAGCGGATCGGTACCTGCCGTTGAAGTATACAATAGTCCTGTTGCCCTCGCTTCCGGCCACCCTGAGGCCGATCAGCACCCCGCTGCCTGCGCGTGCCCGCAGACCTCTTTCTGCATCGCCTACTTCCTCCTCAAACTCCAGGCTGCTGCTGGCGGCGACCGGAAAGGTCCCCTTATTCCGGAGCGTCAATGCAGCGATTCGGCCGACTGCCTGCAGCTCCCCCTCCCCGCGCACATCCATGAATATCTCCCTGCTGCCCGGTGCAACTCCCGCAGGGCAGGGCAGCTTGCTCAGGGGCTCCGGGCGAAAGAGGAGCTCATCCCCGTTCCTGACAAAGAACAGCTCATCCCCTGCCTCATGCTCAATCCCGGGGGCGTCATAGGGATACTCTGCCGGCAGCGGATTGTCCGGAGAGGTGATGCTTGCCGTGTTCTCCCGGAACTGCAGATTCCAGAAACGCGTCGCCCGCAAAAACGAAAAATTATCCGGATAGCGCAGCTCCATGTTCCCCGGCACGGCCTGCAGGGCATCGATCAGCAGCGCGCTGTCCCGCACCATCCTGGTCTTGGCAAACAGCTCGCCGCTCCCTGCGTCCAGCGCGATGCTCACTATCAGTCCCGCGGCAAAGACGCCGGCGACGATCTCGATCAGATACCAGAATGCCATCCCTTTGGTGTTCATGATGATGAAGCGATAAGCTCGCCGGAAATGCAGTCCGGCGCCGCGCAGATGCTGAGGTATGCTCCTGCTTTCTGGATGTAGAGCGGGCGTATCCGCCGCTGCTCCACCGGCAGGCTGAGATAGTCGTTCCTCCCGAAGATGAACCCGCCCTCCACTGCCACGGCATCGCTGCTCTCGTCAGGCGGATATCCCACCTGCGCCTTGCTGAGCGAGGGGGGGAAATCAGCTCCCAGAACATCCTGGCAGGAGATCCTTTCCGGGCAGATGATCTCGTTCGTGATCTCGTCCGGCCGGAAATCTTTGGCGATCGTCCTTGCGCTCAATTCCTGGCAGAGGCACAGGCACGCTGTTCCTGGGCTGCAGGCAGCAGGCCGGAGCAGGTACTTCTCGTTCGCGAATATCCTGCTCTGCACCCGTCCTGCATCCTTCGTAAATCCAAATATAGTAGTCTCCCTATCAAACACCATGCTCTTGCTCTCCAGCACATCATCCTCCTGCGCAGCAATCTCCTGCACCAGGGCGGCGAATTCCGCATAGCTCCGCTCCCCCTCCGGAGTGAGCCGGAAGCAGCTCCGGAACGCGCTGAACACAGCCAGCGCGATCACGAGCGCCAGGACAAGCTGCAGGAGGAACTTCAGCACGAACGTCGCTCCCTTATTCCCGCTGCTGCGCATTGGTAATCTCATCCTCACAGTCCTTCTTCTCCTTGGTGCATACCTCTGCCCGGGCCTCGCAGGGGCAGGGATCGAATGAATTAATCACACCGTCCTTATCATAGTCCTGCGCCCCAAGCACCTGCTCCCGGAGCACCCCTGCTTCTTTCCTGAACAGGTCAGTGAACA
>DATDVW010000034.1:0-13237 GCA_035289865.1 Candidatus Nanoarchaeia archaeon | reverse complement strand
ATGTATCAAAAGAGGGATGGCAAGGGCCCTGGCTCCAGCAGCAAACAGATTCCATACCCTATCCTCTAAGCCCATCGCAGATAGTGATAATCATCCCTGTTTTTTAAGCCTTTTCATGTCATATGCCGTTTTCGTACACGCAATCAGTCCCAAATGCCCAGCAGAAATCCGCACAACCCTCTTGCGTGTTGCAGGAAAGGCAATGCTCTCCCTCTATCCTGAGGAGTTTTCCCCTGCCCGGCAAAAAATGAACCTTAAAATTATTGTTTCGCCCCTCATTTGTCCCGCGATAGGCTTCATCTGTTGCCGCATCAACAAGCTTCATGTTATTTTCTTTTAATACAACTTCCGCCACTGCCGGATATTGTATATCCCGGTTCACAAGGAGGACATATTTTTCCCCAGTAGATTCATCAACAAACGTGCCTACTTCAAAATTTCCGGAAACAGATCGCACAGAGGGCAGCTCGGCAGTTGCACGGGTTACGTTTTTGATTTCCAAATCAAGAGAATCGTTGCTGCCATATAAATCGATAAAGAAGCCGAGTTCACTATCGTCGCCGTTGATAGAGGTTCCCTTCCCTTTTTCTTTTCGATAATCCTCTAAATTGAATATTTCGTACAAATCGCCTTTCTTGAGGGAGTGGGTCGTGTAAATCTTGCTGCTCTCCAGAGGTTTGCCATTTAATTTTGGCTGGAGGTGAAAGCCAATGCCGCTTCCTGTTGCTTGGTTAAATGCGTTGATGGCATATGCAATTTTTATATATGGATATTCAGCAAGGTGTATATGGTCGCGGATGCCAAAATTAAAGAAGTCCGCATCGCCTGGCTTCTGGTGAAGCACGATCCGGAGGCTGTCTGCCTTGGTCCATTCAAGAAGATCGCTTTCTCGGTCATCATGCCATAACCCGCCTGCAATGAGATTAGGCCCTGGCTGCGCATCCAGCATTCTTGAATTCGCAGTGCCTGTTGGTTTCAATCGTAAGAGAAGCGGTCCCAGTTTCTGGAGCTGCTGGTTGATTTCCTGAGCAACAGGGTACAATTCAGCAGGCTGCTCAATATTTGCGACTTTTTTCAGAAGACCTGCGTCATTACCGATATCTTCGTATCTAAAGTAGATAATCCCCTGGGCGCCGTATGCCAGCGCAAGATAAACCTGCTCATAGAGCTCACCAGAAGAGGGGTACCTGAAATTGAACGCTGGATCCTCAAAAGCCTGGGGGACATACCACCATGGTTTGTTGAATTGTTTTGCGCTTTCTTCAGCAAGTCGGAATCTCTTGATAAGGTCTTCAAAAGCAAATAAATTCGTCGGCCCGGAGGAGGGTGTATCCTGAAAAAGGACATATCCATCATAAACCAATACATCGTTTCCTATGCGGTAGTTCCACTCAAACAGATTTTCATCGTATATCGGATTAAATGAGAGATATTGACCATACTGATTGAGGGCTTGTACCCCTATGCGCAGATCCTCATTTTCCTCATCGGCATATCCCCATCCCGTGTGCGGCTCATCATTCTGATAAAATCCGATGACATTGGGAAGACCGCAGAAATTATTGATGTCTTCCCTAACCACATTCTTTATTTCCTGTTCTGATTTTCTGTTCTGCAATGCCTGCTGCAGCGGAAAATGAGTGTATGGATCGATAAAAGACTCCGATTTGCTGTCATCAACAATGACTTTAAGCCCTTTGTCCTGAGCCTGCCTGATAAGATCAACAGAATTTTGTGGATAACTATTTTGATTATAAAACCAGGATTTGCCGGCGACAATGGTATTGATTCCTAGATCCAGCAGTTTTTGGTCAATCTGCTCCGCATAGAAAACCCCAATAGGGAAGAAATTGGCCAGGTCTTTTTCCTGCATACAGCACTTGATTCCCTCTCTGCAATGCTCTCCTCCAGCCAAATCACAGGTTTCGTAAAGGTTTCCCTGCAGGGCTGCAACGCATTTGTTATTGGCACAATCATAAGTGACGTGCGTGGCGTTGTGTATATTGTTCTCCTGGCAGGTATAGGCCAAGGGAACAGGATGATCAATCTGGCAGTCATCCCTGGTTGTGCAGTATGCTGCCCGCGCCAGGTTTTTAAGGTTCCCGGCATCATCCCGCTCTTCAAAAGCAGGTGAATAGTAGGTAGATCCGTCATCAGCAATGTAAAAATTGATTTCCTTTTCAGTATTAATTTCAGGCAGGTAAACATCAGTTGATCCCTGGTCAGAATCAACAGTCACAATTCTTTTTGGAACATACGAAAGCGGCTTGGAAATGCCTGGATAATAACTGATAGAAGCATCAGTCGCCTGGGTTGTTTTAGGGGTGTAGGAGTCAAAAAAGGCGTTTTGCCAGTTAATAAGCCCGAGATGGAAGGTGCGGAAGGTGCTAAACAAAAAAAATTGGTTATATCGTAACCCTTTGGGATTATTCTGAAACATCCCTATACCATAGCCATATTCAGTTCCAACATCTGCAATCCGCAATGGCGTTGTGCTGGGATATTTGTACAGGCACTCTTCAGTATTATCCCTGCAGAACTCATCTGCCGTGCATTGCTCTTTCAGGCAGTTTAAAGCTATTTTAGCGTCATTTGTGATGATATAATTGTAGACAAGCGAATTGTCCCTGCAGTCAATTTCCTCAGTTAAGATGCTATTCTGAGCAGCCGCGCAATCGATCAGTTCACATTCTTTTGCAGCAAAAAGTTTCCAGTAATTTAATCGCCCAGTGCCAGCGTTCCAGCCAGAGTACCAGTCTCTTATATATAATATCCATTCTCCTTGGATCTGTTCTCCGGTAAATATTTTGCCATCAAATCGCTGATGAATATTGTCTTTGCTTCCTCCGGCACGATCCCATACACGATAAGTAGTCCCTTGTGGAGAAACTAAATCTATTACCAGATCCCCAATATTGGTATGCTGAATATCAACTTCTATCTTTAGATTCTCTATAATCCAGCTATGACCAACCTGCATTTTGGAGGATATCGGAACATGATCGGGAATATCCTGGGCCTCATTATTCTCCTGTGTAACTTGGCACTTGCTCTTGCAGCTTGCGGATGCTGCATTGCAGATTCTTAATTGGCCGCATTCCTCGACGCAGTCAAAAGCAAATAATCCATGCTCCGTATCAACATAATCAGAGATAAGAGTATTTCCATCACATTGCGCATCCCCGATTTTTTCAAAATTATTTTCTAAGGCGAACGGGCAGCTGACATGTGCAGTATATAAATGGTCTGGCACAAAGGCCTCAATAACGGAAAGCCCCTTACTGAAATAATCATGCAGTTCATTCTTGTAGTAAGTCGATCCGTCATCAGCAATGTAGAACATATTCGCGTCTGCCGGCACATATGAAGCAAAGTGTCCTGCATCGGTGTCAAGACCTATTTTTGAGAGTTCAGAGCCTGAACCGGCAATAGTATGCACGTCTAAATATACCGGAGAAGGTATCGCTAAAAAGCCGCCGTCTGAAAATGCAGGGCGGTTATAAGAATAATAATTTCCAAGAAGACTACCTCCTGAAAAGATATCGAATTGGACAATGGCACTTTGAGACGCTGCATCAGTGGAAAGGCCAAGGCCCGCCCCATATCCGGTCCCTACATCAGTTATTGCTAATGGTGTAGCGCTTGGCCGCGGGACGCACGCGTCATAACCCGGTTTGCAGGCGGTTGCTTCAGTACAGGATTCTATAAGGCAATCAAATGCCACTGTCGGAACCTGTTGCACGCCCTGTCCGGCAGGAGTGTCGACGTTCGCCAAAAGGTAATCATAAACCACGTTGTTTTGATAGCATCCATAAGAAGAATCAAGAAGTGGGCTATTCAAAACAGTGTTACAGTCACCAAGAGCTATACAACAGGGCTCCTGATCCGGGCAGTACTGTATTTTGCTTCGTTCGTTGTCATCAATACACGCTCCGCTGCACGCTTCAGCGACACAATCAGCTGCAAACAGGCCACTTGGCCAATTAACGTAATCGACCAAGAGATTATTACCTTTGCATCTCCCTGATGTCTTTTCAAAATGATGCATTTCAGCGAATTCGCAGCTTACTTTTCCCATGACGAGGTGATTGGCACGCATTGCTTCATCAGAGTTTAAGGTAAACTCATAGCGATTGCAGACGCCATCATACACTGAGCCATCATCCGCCAGGTGATAACAGCCAAAATCTTCAATCGCTGGCAAATAGCTGGTAATAAGCTCTTTATCTGTTTCGATAATGAGTTTGCGTGCGGTGCTTGCCCTCTCAACAAAAATGGACAGCATTCGAGGATAAGTGTATGAAAAGGAATCATAGAAACGAGTAGGATTAGACCAACCTCCGTAAAGATCGGTATTTAGAAAACTGAACACATCGGTGTTTTTAGAGATATCAGGGATAAAATAGTGTTGCCCGAATCCACCAGAGGCATATTCCACAGGGCGAATTTCCGCGGTTGTTATGTCTTTAATCTTCAGGGGGGTAGTGCTTGTTTTTGGCGCACATAACCCGTTTATCCAGATTTCGTCAGCGGTGCAGGGGGAAGGGAGGCAAGCTCCCTCTGCGCAGCCAAAGGTGCACTGAGTGATATAGGAATTTGCTGCCCGGTTATCGCAGAATGCTTCATATAAATATGTCCCTTGAGTCTGACAGGGACCGCCAAATACTCCATCTTTACAGCAATCAGTCCTTCCCTCAGAACCGAACCAGGCCAGACCTTTCAAATCAGGATTTTTACCATCCGGGTAAGCCTCTGCAGCATCAGAATCCACACAACGCTCACATGCCCGTTCCTTGCTGCCTAAAGAAAAAGTGACCGTGTCTATATCATTATCCTTGGTGAATTTGGTAACACAAACCTTGCTGTTATCAGCTAAAACATAGCTGTTACCATCCCGAATGGTCATTCCTTGATTATTTATTTTAAATGACGCATAAGTGATAGACGATCCAGAGCTAATGTCAACCGAATCGTATATATTTGAGACATAGAAGTCATATTCCTTCTCATTGAAAGGGTATATTTTTCCAGCCCCTTTAGCGAGTGTGTCTATGAGCTCCCCAGATAATGGTGCATCAGTTGTTAAAGCGCCTGCAAAAGGAATTTCAATATCATTGATTCTGAGCACACCGTGATCCAATGCTTCTGCGTATACAATGCTGGCCAGCAAGGCAATGACCACCACCACGCCAACAGCCCTCATACCTCCTCCTTCAGCGTCGTCGTCACGATCATCGATAATGTCTTCTGGATGGCCGGGTATTTCCGCAGGTTGATCAGGTAATGGTTGAACTCCTCGACGCCCTTGAACTTCAGCTTTACCGCGAGATCGTATTCCCCGGTAATCCCGAACATCTCCTTGACCTGGGGCACGGAGAAGAATGACGCGGGCAGGTCTTTTTTCGTCGCGATCAGCAGAAACGCGATGAACCCCTCGTCAACGGAGGCATTGCGCAGCTTGACCGTGAACTTCTCGATGACCGTATCGGCGACCAGCCGCTGGATCCGCTGGTGCACCGTGCTCGGCCGGAACCCGGTCTTCCGGGCGATCTCCCGGATGGGGATGCGCGCGTCCTGCCGCAGCAGCGCGATGATCTTGCCGTCTTTCTGGTCCATAGGAAAGGAAACAGCCCGCCGCGAGAACGATGATGAATCGTCTGTGTTGGGGGTTGGGCGGGGGCTGTTTTCAGTACATCTAAGTGTACAGCAATATTTAAATCTTTCGGATATTATCTGGTATTATATGTTTTTTATAGAAAATTTCCATTTTTCATGCCGAAATGTATATAATCTGTTCATCATTTCCCGTCACCGGTGATGCGCATGGAAACCGGTCCGCACTACGAAGTCCGCGATATGCAGCTTGCCCAGCAGGGCGTCATGAACCTGGAGCTGGCAGAGCAGCACATGGCTGCGCTGCAGGAGATCAGGAAAAGATTCGCGGAAGAGAAGCCGCTGCAGGGCCTGCGCATCGGCATGGCCCTCCACGTCACCAAAGAAACAGGGATACTCGTCCGCACATTGATCGCCGGGGGGGCTGATGTCTCCATCACCGGCTGCAACCCGCTGAGCACGCAGGATGATGTCGCCGCAGCATTAGCCAAAGAAGGGGTGAAGGTCTGGGCGTACAAAGGGGAGAGCAAGGAGGATTATTACCGCTATCTCACCAATGTCATCCGGCAGAACCCGCATATCACCATTGACGACGGCTGCGACCTGGTGACCGAGATCCACCAGAAGCATAAGGAATTGATTCCGCAGATCATCGGCGGCTGTGAGGAAACAACGACAGGGATCATCCGCCTGCACGCCATGGAGCGTGATAAGGCATTAAAATACCCCATCATCGCGGTCAATGACAACAAGACCAAACATCTCGTCGATAATTATTACGGGACCGGCCAGAGCACGGTCGATGGCATCATCCGCGCGACCAATATCCTGTTTGCAGGAAAAACCATTGTTGTTGCGGGCTATGGCAGCTGCGGCAAGGGATTTGCCCTGCGCTGCAAGGGGCTGGGAGCGAATGTGATAGTCACCGAAGTCGCCCCGTTCCCTGCCCTGCAGGCTGCCTATGACGGCTTCCGCGTCATGCCGATGGCAGAGGCAGCCCCGGCCGGGGACATCTTCTGCACATTGACCGGAAACAAGCATGTGCTCCGCGAAGAGCATTTTAGGGTGATGAAGGACGGCGCCATCCTGGCAAACAGCGGGCATTTTGACATCGAGATTGACGTCAGGAAGCTGGAAGAGCTGGCCTCCTCTGTCCGGAGGGTCCGTCCGTTCCTCGACGAGTATGTCATAGGCGGCAAGCGGCTGTTCCTGATCGGCGAAGGCCGCCTGGTGAACTTGGCGGCGGCTGAAGGGCATCCCAGCGAGGTGATGTCCACCTCATTCTGCGGCCAGGCCCTGGCATGCGAGTATCTCGCGAAGAACAGGGGGAAGCTCACGCCCAGCGTGATCGTCCTGCCGGAGGAGATCGACGATCATATCGCCCAGACCCAGCTGGATGCCATGGGCATCGCTATGGACGAGCTCACCGCGGAGCAGAAGAAGTACCTGGCCAGCTGGCAGGAAGGGACGTAAAACGCAGTTCGTTGCAATCCAAGGGGCGCTTTTAGAATGATTTATAAATAATCAAGGGCAAGATAGCGCTATGAAGCATAATAACGGGAAAAAAGCATTTCAAAACAATCATTTTAAGAAATCCCTGCAAACGCATAAATTACTTGCCCAAGAAAGGACTGTACTAGCTAATGAACGAAATACACTCGCGTATATACGGACAGGTTTTTCCGGTTTTGTTTTAGGGGTTGCTTTAATTAAATTATTTGAGGAGCACCTGATTTTTGTCTATGGGGGTTGGGCTTCTCTCTTGGTTGGACTCCTGCTTATTATTCTTGGGCTAGCATATTATCCTATACGAAAACGGAAGATAAAATCGTATTAGCCCGCCATTGGTAACTTTGGATTTTCCGGCTTCGCCAAGCGTTGCACGAAAACCAAACCACCGTCAAAGGAAACGAACATGAATTTGAGATGATATATCTAATTATATCTAATTGCGGATAGAGGCAAGATAATGGTCGATGGTGTCGGTCACCTTTTTCCGCTGTCTGGCGTTCCACTCCAACACCTCGGCATGGAGCTGCGGGGAGCCGCGGGCAAATATCTGGAGTGCATGGCCAAAAAGCGCATCATGTTCTGATATTCCTTTCCGTTGCGCCCGCTCCAGCGATACGCGGACATGGTGTTTGTCCGCAACCCCGAGATGGAGACAGTAGCGATCCCGAAGATAGTCACTCCAGTAGGAGACCCTGCTCATGGAAAGAGCAATGGACAGGCAATATAAAAAGAAGACGGTTGCCGGGCAGCTATTTCCCCCGTATCTTATTGTTCAGGAAGCTCTCGCACGTGCAGCTGCATTCCACTTCGCCGGCGTCGTTCTCAATCCCTGTCGAGGTCACCACATCATATCCCTTTGCCAGGCAGGATGAATAGCAGGTATCCTGGCAGTCAGAGACCTGCTGGCAGCTCGTGCAGAGCGTCGCTGCCGTCGTGATCCCCGGCCGGAAGGTGGTGAACAGCAGAAATACAAGGATGATGCTGATCAGGACGAGGATGATGTTCTTTTTTTCCATGGTATCACCACTGCTGGTTTATCTCTTATTTCTTCTTTTTTGACTTATGATGCTCGACATAGTAGTAGATGAGCAGCCCGATCAGGACGATCAGCACCACGATCAGCAGCCCGACAACCGCCTGCTTGGTGAAGACTTTCCGCTCGACGGGAGGTGCAGCGGCTGCCTCTTTTCCTGCCGCGATGGTGATGGAAGAGATATCTGCAGTGCTCAGCTTGGTGGGGGTGCTCACCGTATAGCTCAGGTCCTTGCTCTCCCCCTTCCTGACGCTCTCGAAGAACCATTCCACCACCGGATCCCTCTGGAGGATCTTCGGCTTTTCCCCGGGGAAGAAGAGCGCGTCTGCAGAGGAAGCGACTGATTTGGGGATGACCTCGACGATGGTTACCTCCTCCATGTCCGCTGGCGCGGTAAAGGTGAGGGTGACAGTAGAGCGGTAGGCGATCTCTCCAGTATCCTTATTGTTGATCTGGAAGGATTCGACCGCCTTGGTGACAATAACCTGGGTAATCTCATTGGCTGCAAACGCCTCTTGCAGCGCCCGAATCACCTCGACCGCGGGCGCTTCCGTAACCTCTTTCAGCGCAGTGGAGATGATGTCGCCTAATGAGGTGGTCACTGCCTCTGCCTTTGTCGAGCCGATCTGATACACATCAATATTCGTCCATCCCTCGGGCAGGGATCCGGCAATCTTGGAGACGACTGCCGGAGAGGTCACTTTTGTTCCTGGAGTTGATACCCCTCCCTCTCCGCCAGATGCCGCCGCAGCACTGCCACCGCCGGCAGCGCCTTCAGAGGTTCCTGCACTCGCAGCAGTTGCAGTACCAGTAAACGCGAGGTTCAGCCGGGTAAACTTCCCGTTATTGCTGGTGGAATAGGTATTTCCAGTGATAGCACTGACCGAATCATAGCCGCTTGGCGTTGCCAGGCTGATGGTGATTGCAGCTCCGTTAGACGCGTTTGATGGCAAAGAAACAACCAGCTTGTATTCGCCGCTTGTGGTAGTGGTCGTTGATCCCGCGGCAGTGCCACCGATGGTTGCACTGATAGTATTCCCAGAACCCAGGTTAGAGCCTCCAAGGGTAACAGTACCATAATAGATGGTGTAATCCTCAATCCCGGCAAAGGCAAGGGGCAAGGACAACAGCAAAAATAAGCTGAATATGGTGGTTTTGGCGGTCACTGACAATCCCTCAAGTTCGCATCCTCTCGACTACTGCGCCCACCCCTTTTTATATGTTATGGAAAAAAAGGAAAATTTATGTCCTGCCCGCTCCGGTGAACGACCGGTCAGCTGGATTTGATGAGTCAACCCATAAGGCAGTGAACGGCCCCACCGAGAGGGTATCCCAGTTCACGAATCCTCCAGAGGCTCCATTCGTATATGCAGTCGTATTGCTAAAGCCATACTGGATCTTGGAGACCTCAATGGTGCCTGCAGCAGACAGGCTGTTCAGCCAGGTGTCCGGAATCTCCTGCAGTCTGCCCTGCGTATTCTTGGTGCCGCTGTAGTAGTTGCCATCGAGTGCCAGGTAATTCCAGCCATTCCCGATAGTGATGGTTGTGGACTCAACACTGCAGTCGCTCGAATTCTTCAGATACACCCGGAACACATCGTCGCTGCCATCCTGGGACGGATTCCTGCCCGTATCAGACCAGGTGAAGCGGTAGCCGACCAGGTTACGGAGTGATCCCACCGCAGTATCCGTCCAACTATTGGTATTGTAGTAGCTGACAAAGCTGTATGCTGATGTGCTTGATGGCAGGAATGCACTCATGTTCCCGGTATTGACGCAGGTGGGGAATGAGACAGTAACTGCGGTGTTGTTTGTTGCGGTAAACGCATAGTCCGCAATGACAATCTTCGGTCCGGCAGCTGCGGTTGTCGTTCTCGTGGTAGCACTCTTGTTCACTGCAAAGTTATCTGCCTTGTCCCGGATAAACCATGTGGAGCCATTAGCGCGTACATTAAATGTCTGGAGTGCAGATGCATTGATAATATCAATCCATTCTCCTCGAAGGCTGAGTGCTGGAGTGCCTCCTGCAGCAATTAAGTTGACGTTTTTGCCGTCAATGCTCGCAAAAACCGCACTTGATCCAAAAGAGCTGCTCGCATCCCTGAACGTGAAATTGCCAACAGACAAGTTAGACAGATTGCCACTCTGAGTCTGTAGCGGCTCATTGAATACGAGGACAATCGTGTCATTGGAAGCAAACGTTCCATTATACGGCGTATCGCTGCCACCTCCAATCCCGTTCTCCAGATAATACGCATAGACAATAAACGGCGGCGTGGTGTCCAGAGTGAATTTCAGGTCGGTGCTTCCATTGGTGAGCAAGTTGCCTGAGAGGTCCTTTGGCCCGGAAACGCTGATGTTCCATTCGCCATCCTCACCGAGATCAGTCGTGAAATTAAAGTATCCCGTCCATATTGCCGTTCCCTCAAGAAGGGTAATATTGAAGAGCGTTTTGGATGAAGATCCCTTGCTGACATACTGTATGGTACTTGTACTGTTGGTCATGTTCTCGCTGAACCGGATAGTGATACTATGTTTCCCAGGCCCGGTCACATTCACATCGCTGATGGAAGCGCTCAAGATGGTCGGCACATTCGTATCCTGCGTCCAGGTGACTGCTTGGCCGCTCGAGTTGAGCACTCCGCCAAAGATATTAGCAGATAGGTCATAGACCGTGCTGTTGGACAGCGAGATATACAATGAGCTTAATCCTTTCCTGTCCCATGCAGCAATCAGGTCAGTATAGTTGCTGTTCAAGGTCAGGTTAATTGTCTTATAGAAGAGATTGCCGCTCTGGTCATTCTTCAGGGCAAGGGTCTCCACATAGGACTGCTCAAAGCTCGCATCACTTAAGTTGGTTGCAGCAAGCAACTTTGCATTGCGGTGATTCTGGTTGTACGCTAATTTAATTTCCGTAGGCACAATGGCTGGCAAATCAACCGGCTCATTAAACCCGAGCTGCAGGATGCTGGAGCCGTTATTATTATGGAAGTACGTATAGTTCACCAGCGTCGGCGCTACCGTGTCGTTGGTAAAGGTTAATGAATTATAGCTTACCAAGGCGCTCTGCAGGTTTCCAGCGGTATCGTTGAAGAAGAACGGCTGGATGGTGATGTTAATCGACGTCCTGAACCGGGAGAGATTGGCAGCATCGCTTGAATTCAAAGTGATATACAGCGTAGTTCCGTTGCTGCCCACCGTTGTAACAGTCAACGGATTCCGGACAGTCACGTTGGAAGAGGGAGTACCGTTGGCCATCAGCATGAGGATGTTATCGGCAAAAACCGGCCCCGGTATCGCTGCCATGGGCTCGTCAAAGTCCAGTGTGAGGTTCACATTGAAACCAGTAACATTCAAATTGAGCGTTCCGCTCTTGAATGTCGGCGGCGCTCCATCACTCGCAGTAACCGTATTTGTTGCAGTCATATTCGCATCCATCTCGTTCCCTGCAAGGTCAGTAATGGCGGAGCCATTTTCTCCGGTGCTGCTTCCGTTATAATGAATTTTCGGCGTTTCGTTTGCAGCAATAGATGCGATGGTTACTGTCAACTGGGTGTCATTGCTTCCCTTGAGGTTGTCTACTCCGGTCACCGCAATCGGAAGAAGCTGAGTAAGGTCTGACCGGTTAGCAAAGGTAACATTAAAGGAATTTGTCTTCACCGTTGACCCATTCATATTTTCGCTAAAGGTTATATTTAATGTAGTGGTACTATTTGTCTTCGCAGAACTCAGTGTCGGGATCGTCCCATCAAGATATATTTTATCAGAGATGTTGAACTCAGTCTCGAAGGCAGAGCCACCGACACTGGAGAATGATCCGCTAGACTGGTTGGCAACACGCACTCTGATGTCCACCTTTCCGTCAACGCTCGGGAGAGAGGTGACATTGATGGCAAATGTAGCATTTGAACTAAAAGGACCGCCGGAAGTGTTATAATTAATGATTGCATTCAAATCATCATTATCAAAATGCCAGACAACGTCTCTTCCTGATCCATAAACAGTACAGTTAAGTCCTGCAACATTCGATGCGTTCCCGACGCATGAACCGCTTGTGCTAATGGAGCGAAGCCCTGCAGGGAGTGATATATTAACGATGGTGACATTCGTTGTAGTGTCATTGAAATAGAATATCGTGATATTGAGAACCCAACCATTGATTCCGCCAGTGCTTGAATTTCTCAGATAGGCAATAGATGGTACGCCAAAGGTATTTGTATTCTTTTCCGTTGAAGCATTTAATACGGTAAATGTTGCGGAATAGAAACTGTTACCCCCCGCCGCTATATTTTCTCCGATGCCATTACTGATGCCAGTAATATTTGCATGAAAGCCAACGAGCGGTGAAAACCCGGCAACCACCATCTGCGCCGCCATCACCATAAATGCCAATGAGATAAGAACAATTGAAACCTTCCGCGCCGCTGACGCAACCATCACCATCATATCAACCTCTTTTTTGTTTTGGGAATTGCAGTTATGCCGGGACAGCGCTGCTGCTCCGGGCTGAAAACTGATGAATAGGGATGAATAAAGGAAGAAGGATATCACTGATTTCCTGAACGAACCCGTGGATATTCTCCAATAATCTCATGTGAAGTTGTTTACACCGCTTTTTTAATGACACCCGATGTGATGAGGATTACGTAAGGCAACTCCTATTTAAATGTTTTCTTTTTCATTTTTTCCATGAAAACTACGCTGGAGTGAAGAAGTTGCGGGATTTCTCGTCGGTATCATGAAGGGGGAAATCCTTTTATAGGGGAGAGAAAAAGAAAAGAGGATGATCAGCAACGCCACTAAGAAACAGCAGCTGGCCAAGAGGTATACGCTCCGCTCCGGCATGCTGGGCCGGGCGCTCGGCCTGATGTTTTTCCGCAGGCCGACGGCGATGATATTTCCCTTCCC
Source organism: Candidatus Nanoarchaeia archaeon (assembly GCA_035289865.1). Classification (GTDB taxonomy): domain Archaea; phylum Nanobdellota; class Nanobdellia; order Woesearchaeales; family JACQNA01; genus JACQNA01. The sequence goes on along the minus strand of DATDVW010000034.1, from coordinate 171 downwards.
GGTGCCGCGGAGATACCGGATTCATATGGTTTTCGTCTTCTTCCCCATCGACCTGCTCTTCCTCAGCAGCAGGAGGCAGGTCATCGAGATCAAAGAGCGCCTCCGGCCCTGGCAGGTATACCTGCCGAAACAGGCATATTCTGTGCTCATCGAGCTGCCCGCAGGCACGGT
>DATDVW010000033.1:0-19038 GCA_035289865.1 Candidatus Nanoarchaeia archaeon | reverse complement strand
TGTCCTGGTCATCAGGCATCTGCAGGGCATCAATGCAGCCATCCACCGCAGCAAGCTGATACTGCTCGCTCTCGGAGGATACGGGCTGCTCGTCATCAGCCTTGCTGCCGTATCCTGGCTTTGGGGGGAATTCTGCTGTAGCGGCGTATTCTGGCTGCTGTTGGCGGCGATTTCGGTATTAATAGTCTTGCTGTTCATCGCCTATTTCCTTTTGGTGAACATCTTTTTCGCCCGCTACAAGGATGAGATGCTCGACCGATGCGGAGAGCGGTGAGGCAACGAATATGCTGTTTTGTTTTTCAACCATAGGGCACAGGAAGAAAGGAGCATACGCATGGACACCAGAACGCCGGAAGTGGCAATCTCCCCCGAAAAATTGATGCTGCTGCAGTCGATCTGCGGTTTGGCAGCACTGGGGCAGACAATCATCACTCTGTTCATTTCGGAGACATCGGTTCCGTCCAGTGTGGTCTTCCTCACCATCTGTTGCATGCTGACTGTTGTGGTCAGTACCACAATCCTTGTCGCGTACTGCAGTAATCTCAAGTTCAGGATCAGCCAGCTGCGGGTAGAGCTGGAGATGGCGCACCGGCTGGGCGCATCGGCTGGCCATCCCACAGACATTTAGCAGAAGAAGGGAGCAGCGCATGTTCGCACATGCATGGTGGTATCTGTTCGCCGGGCTCACCGCTCTGGTCCAGGCCGGAGAGCCCCTGCAGGAGCTGGTGCAGCAATCCGGGTTTATCTTCAGCGGCACTGTCCTGCAGCTCAACAGCTCGACTATAGCTGTCGAGGACTCCAGCGGCCTTGCAGTCGTCAGGCTCGGCGAGGTGATCGAGGGTGGGGAACTGCTCCGCAGCGAGGTGGGCAAGGACATCACCATCCGGCTGAAACAGCCGGCAGCGGTAAAGCTCGGGGAGGTCCGGTGGTTTTTCGCGAACTCCTGGATCTTCGGCGAAACTATCGCCCTCTCTGAAGTAGGGAGCGTGCGGTCGTCCTCGCCAGAGGCAGCAAGCCTTGCAGCTGACGTCGCGCGGATCAGGAGAGGACAAGAAGACCGGCAGCTCATGGAGCAGCTTGCCGCGTCGCCGCTGGTGGTAAGGGGCATGGTCGTTGCCGTGGGCCAGCCGCAGCAGCAGCGCTTTATCAGCGAGCACGATCCCTTCTGGACAGCGGCAGAAGTCACCGTCGCTGAGGTCCTCAAGGGCAGCAGCCCCGGGAAACTCACCATCCTGTTCCCCTCCAGCATCGATGTGCACTGGTATCAGTCGCCCAAGCTCCGGGTGGGGCAGAACAGCATCTTCATCCTGCGCTCCGGCGTTTCCGAGGCAGATGCAGCGCTGCTCGGCGTCACCCAGCCTGAGGACGTCCTGCTCCCAGCAGAGTCCGGCAGAGTCAGGGGATTGCTCGGGCGGTGAAGGGGCGATATTCGCCGTTGGAATGAAAATTCTCTCTTACGGGAGGAAAATAGCCATGTTGCTCTGCGTAATCCATCTCGTGCTGATACTCTTGGCTGCCCTAGCGCTCCATTGGGATTGGTCAGTGGGCTGGATGTACATCACCCTGCTCGCCGGAGCGGGATTGCACCTCCTGACCTGGGTCAAGGCCGACGGGTTGTCTAACCAACTTGAAATCGTACGGATGTCGCTTTTCCACCGGAAACAAAACATCGCCCCCGCCCCCAGCAGAGAGCCCGGCCTGAGTGCGCTCGGGGGCTGCTGATATGGCGCAAGCCAGGCGGGGGCACCATCTTTTTGGGAAAGGATGCACCATGGACGCAAGCACCATCATCCGGCGCGGCATCTCCGCGCTTCTCTGCGGAGCCCTGGGCGGGATCGCAGGCAGGCTGGTCATGCTGCACATCAGCCTGGAAGCCGGCACCCCGCTGCACAGCATCATCTTCTACGGCAGCATCGCCTGCAGCAGCCTCATCGGCGCCATCATCGGGCTGTATCCGCAGGAGACGTTCATCGAATTCCGGAATCTGTTGCAGCGCCTCCTGCGATGGCATACGTATAGGCAGGCCCTTATCGGCAGGTACGCGTTCCTATTCTGGCTGGTGCTCGTGCTTGCGGCGCTCTCCCGGTTCATGGGCATACGCACAACCGGCAGATCACCACTAGAGTGGCTCGGGATCGGCGCGCCGCTGAGCATCGAGGGCATCATCTTCTGGATCAGCGCCATCGCTCTGCTGGCAATCATCGGAGTGGGCATCTTCATGCTGGTGGACTCCATGAGCCGCTGGCTGAAAGGGGGAGAACATGCCCTCTGGCTCGCCGAATACCTCCCGCGCGTCTCTTTTCCCATGGTCATGGCGGGGATAGTGTCGGCCATGTCAGGGAATGTTGGGGCGGGTCTGATGACGCTCATTTTCTATTATATTCTGGTGCCGTCGCTCCACCCTCGCGTCCACGGATTTTCTTTCGCGTTCATGTTAGAGGCAAATACGACTAAATCGGTGAAATTGTGGCAGGAGCGCGTCCGGCAGCGGTACGCAAAGTACGGCTTCTGGGGCGTTGCAGGACTCTCGCTGCTGCTCTGCGCCTGGCGGCCAGTGGCGCTCGCTCTCCTCCTCCTTCTGTCCGCCCTCTACTGGGTGGTAATCGCCGCCATCATGCTCAGCCTGGCGTTCCTGCCCTTGGTCCTGCTGTGCCTCGCCTGCCGGCTCGTCTTCAGGATGGCAAGCATGCAGGACAGGCAGTTCATCCTTCTGTCCACAGCAACCAGCCTCCTGCTCAGCGCGCTCCTGAAGCCCTGGCTGGCAAGCTCCTGGTGGTCTGTCCTGGGCATGGGCACGGGCTGTTTCAGCATCATGATGGCTGCGTACCTCGCCGTGCCTCATCTGGATGCATGGGACCTGTTCCATCGCGGCAGGACCAGACGTATCGGTGATGTCCTTGCAGCACAGGTAAACCGCGCGCTCGCCGGATTTATGCCCTGGGCACATCCCTTGTTTGTATCCATGGAATGATCAGCGCGCGCTCATCTGATGGCCATCTGCCGGCTGCTGGATAAACACCAAACCCCCTGGCGGGGAACAGGGGACCTGATCCTTTTCCCATTCCCGCAGCCGGTTTTGTTGATGAAAGGAGTCCGGTATGCGCAAGCGCAATATGCTGTTGCTCATGCTTGCAGCCTTCCTGCTCTCGACCGGGCTGAAGCTCGGCGTGGAGTGGCTCTCGCTGCATTCGGAGAGGTTTGCCGAATTCGTGCCCCTGCTCTGCATCATTGCCGGGGTCATCTCTTTCATCTGGTTGACCCTGAGCGGGCTGTTCTTCAGGCCCTGGCCAGCCGTGTTCTCTGCCATGGTGGTGGTCTGCCTGATCATGTCCACCGTGGTCCACAGCGCCGTCCCCATCCACATCATTTGGCGCGCGGTGCTTTTTCTCCTGGCGTTGTTCTTCGCCATCGAACTGCTGCTGGACACCGACAGCAGCGGGCTGCTCGACGATCCCCACTATTCGCTGGGCAACACCGCGCTCTTCGCCGTCGGCGGGATATGCTTCATCGCTCTCAGCAGCCTCATCACCATCAGGATGCTTGTTCCCGGATAAGCCAGCAACAGAGGCGTGCGGGAAAGGAGGTGCAATTGCTATGAAGGGCACATGCGAAGCCTGCGGGAGGAAGCGTGTGGTCTACCGGAGAAGGAGATATGGCAGAGTCATGTGCAGTCCGTGCACCGTCCTGATGAGATACCATGACGCCTCAACCCATGAGCGGTGTGCGGTGTGCAATAGGGTGAAGCCGGTGCTGACGCGCAAAGCAGGCAATCCTATCTGCCAGAATTGCCACCGCAAGGACGCTTCCACCCATGAGCGCTGTATCCGGTGCAGCAGGCTGAAGCCAGTGGCCAGGCGCACCATTTCCGGGCCGCTCTGCAAAACCTGCTACTTAAAGGACAGCTCTATCTGCCGGCGCTGCATCCGATGCGGCAGGCTGAAGCCAGCAAAGTCCGACATCAGAAGCGGCCGCCCGCTTTGTCATGTATGTCACCGGCTGAGCAGGATCGGCATCTGCGCGGGATGCGGCAAGAAAAAGTTCATCCAGGCGCTGAAATGCTGCTCTGGCTGCTACCAGCAGCAGCGCCGCGCGCAAGGCAAAAAACACCACTAACGCGAAAATGGGGACATCGCACGGCTCAAGCAATGACCAGCTTCACTCAAGGAGGAACATCCGCATGAACAACAGCACCGCTGGATCGCCGCCTGCCCTGCAACCGCATGGGCTGGTGAATACGCATCTCCTGCAGTGGTTCGACACGCTCCCGAAGGATGGCATTGACCTGCGCGGCATCCTGGCAGCGGTGGAGCGGCTCATCATCCTGCGCGCCCTGCGGGAATCGGATGGGGTGATGAGAAAAGCCGCATCCCTCCTGGGCATATCGCGCAGCGACATGTCTTACAAGATTAGGAAGCACAAGCTGCGCAGGCATACCAAGATTGGCCGGATGCGCAGGCCTTAAGGCTCTGCTGCCGGATCATCAAAAACTCCGGCCCAATCTGTTCAGCGCAGGCGTGGCGTTGCGGCGAGGAGGTATCCTCCGAGCAGCCCGAGCAGAGCGAGGGCGTCGCAACAGCCCCTGCCTGCGCAATAGTATCCATCTAACCAGGATACACAAAGAAAGAAAGAGGTATCCCATGCCGTACACTCCCCGGAGAAAAATATCCGAAGCGGCGCTGGCAGCATTCCAGCCAGAGGACATCCCGCCAGGACGCCCGGCGTGAGCAGGTGGTCATGGATGTTCTCCGGGAGCGCGGCATCACGCGGACACTGGAAGGGATTGAAAACCTTACCATTGCTGACCTCACCGCAATCCGTAATGATGTCAGCAGGCGGATAGAGCAAAAGGAAGGAGAATCACCAGCATGAACCCGGAACAGCAGGCGAAACGGCTGCTCTACTGGATTGCCGTCATCGCGGCAGTCGGCGTGGGCTTCATCACCGCAGCGGCACTGTCTTTGTTCGGCCAGGAGCATCGCCTCTTCTGGCTGCTGATGTGGGGCTGCGGCATCGGCGCTGCGGTCTACGGCATCCTTGACGGCCCCCTCTACCGGAGCTTCCGCATGCACTGCAAGCTCAGGGTGTACTATGAGTTTCTCGAATGGCATCACTGCAGAGGGCAATATCCACAACAGCCGTATTGATCGCACAGGTCAGGGGGAACGCATGAGCAGGCTGAAGACCATCATCGCAGACATCCGGGATTTCCTGCCGCAGACGCTCCGCGCAGCATTCCTGCTGCTCAGAGACTGGCTGCACCGGAGACTGCAGGGAAAAAGGGCAGGATAACGCCATTCCATCACCGTAAGGAAGGAGCACGCCATGCAGACATGGCTGGATGTCCTCAGGACAGAGCTCAGCAACATCGAGCCGGGAACAGTAGCAGAGCCGGAAGATGAGGTGGGAGCAAAAGACACGGTTGTCGGAGATGTCCCTGACGAGCTGAAGCAGATCCGTGGCCTCGCTCTGCGCTGGAAGACTGATTGTTTGTTCGAATTGACCGATGCACTGAAGCGCAAGCTCACCGGCAATCAGGAAGAGGCGGAACGCGCCTTCACCAAATCCAGCGAACTGAGCCTGAAAGCTGATACCCTGATGCAAATCTTCTGGACGTCCTTGAAGGATGCCCTGGGCCTTTGGGAAAAAGATGCCATCGGCATCCGGAAGGGATGGAAAGTGGTCAGTTTCGAGAATGAAGAAAAGCCGGATATGCCGAGGATTATCCTGGGTGGCATCCTTGGCGTGCCCGCTTCCTTGGTTGGGTCAGAAGAAGCCCTGATCATGAAATTGCTGCGGAATCAGGGAAACGTACAGTGAGCAGTGCTTTCCCAGGCAACAAGACAAGTCACTCCTGCAGCGGGTTGCACGCAGACTAACACCAAAGGGAGAGCAACAGTGGCCAGAAGAGCAGCAGTCCGTCACCAGCCAGACGAAAAGAACCCCAAGCAGCGCTGCGTCAAGCGCAGCCGGATGAAGGGCAACGGCAGCATTTACATCAGGCGCCACATGTCACCAGAGCGGTTCCTGAGATTCATCAGGGAGCAGGGGAGAAGATCAGCCATGCGCGCACCAGGGCAGAAGGGGCAGGGCAGGCACGGGAAGCAGGATGAGCAGCCGGCCGGGGCAGAGCAGCCCCAGGGGCAGATGAAGAGCTGGGAAAATACGCTGACCGTCTTCCGCGCGAAAAGCCGCCGGGTGAAGAATCCGCCGAAGAAGCAGCACAAGAAACGGAAGCCTGCGGATGCGTTGGAGTGCACCCGGCGCCAGAAGCAGGAGGAATTCCGCCGCGGTTCAGCAGCCCGTGCCGATGAGCTCCGGAACCAAGAGCACGAAAGGGCAATTCTCGGCGCTCCAGACCATCTGCAGGGCAAGAAAAAGAAGAAGAAACCCCGCCGGCAGAGGCCCGCGCCGCCGGAAGCCGGCCAGGACTGCTGTGCAAGGAGCGGGCCGGAGAAAGAGTGGCCGTAACGCATCTCTGCAGAAGAGCTAAACAGGAACTGTTTTTCCCGACCATTGAAAAGGAGCCAGCCATGCCCGAAGACCGTGTTCCAAAGTGGATGCAGGAACTCAGGGAAACCCTGCAGATGTCCGGTGAATGGGACCGTTTGGTTGCAGCCCTGGCCGACCGCAACTGGTGTTTCTCTGAATTCTTCTGCAATGTGATGGTGGGTTTCATGATGAACTATAACGTGCGCCACCACTTTCCCAGCACGAAGTCCCAATGGGTAGTTCTGCTGGATCAGTACATGCACAGCCTCCACGGCGTCCATAGTCTGGATGACACTCGGCAAACAATCGAGGAGGCGCTTGCCACCTTCCAGGTCGCCCAGAGAATGGTGGATGCAGCAAGCATGGGACAGAGAAACCCCTTCATTCGCGACTTCTGTTCCGACTGCGAAAAACAGATCGCTGAGACGATTCTTCTCCTGAACAATTACCGTGATCCCGCAGCGATGGTGCTCCACGTACTTGATAAATGTTCACCCGGTGCTGTCCGTGAAGAGGCGAGGGCGAAGTTAATAACCCTGCTGGTTACCCTGCTGCAGGACGAAGAAAAGATGGCAAAGCACCGCGAGCAGCAGGCAGCCAGCACATGAAAGGAAACCCATGCAGCAATCACCGCATTCACCCCACCCACTCCTCGAGCGCGCCCTGGGCGAGCGCTATCCCCTGCTCGCAGACAAAGCCCCCTGGCTCTGTCAGGCTGCCGAGATCATCACCAGTGCGCTGCATGAAGAAGCCCGCAGCCGCTTCCTGGATAGGTTCCAGCAGCACGCCGGCAGGAACATCCCGATGCGCGTGCAGCACCTGCTCATCTCCTCCCTGCTGGTCGAGGGACAGCACAGTGCTGCCGCAGGGGTATCAACAACAGAGGAACGGAAAAGCATCACTGATGCAGCAAGCCTCCACTTCCGGGCAGCAGGAGAGATGCTTGATCCGGCGGAATGGCAGGACGCCAGCGTCACCGGAAGCCCGGCAGCGGTCATGGCGCGCTCTGCCTTCCGAGAATCAGACGCGGCATCAGGCTTCTCGCTGGCCGCGCTCCTCTGTATTGCCCTGGAGCGCTCTCCGCAGGCAGCCGAGGCAATCGGGAAGAAGCTCCTGGAACTGCTGGAAGACACCCTTCCCCAAGCCGCACGGAAGTGAATGACGTCGTCCCCTGTCCCGCACCGCCATGCGCAGCATCATCAACCTGGCCGTTACCACCCGTACACGAAAGGATTTCCTATGCCGACAGTGATTCCGCAGTGGCTGATTGAGCTGGGCAAGGTTCTGCCGGTGCCGCAGCTGGAATTCCAGCGGGCCATCACCGGGCTGAACGATGCCGGCGCTGACCTTCTCCGGTTCGGGCATCGGGTAATGTACGAGCTGATGGATCCGGAGAGCACCTGGTTCCAGCAGCCGCTTTGTTGCACATCCCTGCAACGGAAGGCCGTCCACGCGCGCCTCCGGGACCTGCACAGCCAGGCAATGGACGGCGAGCTGCCCACCGCAGATTTCCAACATCAGTTTGAAGCTTTGCTGCATGAGGCAAACGATGATGACCATATCCTCCTCGCTGGGCTTTATTGCACCCCGGAAACCCTGGCGAGGCACCTGCTCTCCAGCGCAGGCAGACCAGAACCAGAACCAGAATGTCAAGAAAAGGAGGCGGCGATGAGGAGCGCGCTGGCAAAGCTCCTGATGCACCTGCTGCGGGAGGAGAGACTGAAGATTCCCGTGCCGGCGTGATCCTGCCGCATCAACATCCATCCAGCGCCGGCGTGGCGTGCGGCGAGGAGGTATCCTCCGAGCAGCCCGAGCAGAAGCGAGGGCGTCGCACTGGTTCAGGCTCGGCATGAACCGCCGAACGAGCGCAGCGAGTTCGTGCGCCACTGCCGGCGCCAAGGGAATGGCAACGTGGTACACCTTCAGCACACCATTATCATCTGCACAAGAAAGCGAGTTCACCATGGCAACGATCGGCATCAGGGAAGCGGTAACCGCGCTTCCGCAGTGGGTGACGGATGTGTTTGACGTCCTCCATGCGGCGTATGGCCGTCGCGAAGATCTGTACATGCGGATGGAGACATTTATCAAAGCATTCCTGGAGGTTGCGGCGGCAAAGCCGCAGCTGAGCGATCAAGACAAGTTCTGGTATCTGGATTGTCTCCTGGAAATAGCGGAAAAGTCAGGCAAAACAGAGGTACTGCGCACTGCCATCCAGAACATCCGCGCGCTGCGCCAAAGGGAGAACCAGGGAGAGAATATCGCCCAGGAAAGCTCCATCGAAGCGGCGGTGTTTGCGCCACGATGTGAGCTCAGCGAACTGATCAGGCAATTGGAATCTGTGCTCGTCATCCTCATCACATTGCATCTCTCAAAGGAGACAAAATCCATCTCGGATATGCTCGAGATGGCCAATGAAGAGATGGAGTTGCTGAATGCGTCCGCCAGCAGCGATCCTGCAGACCTGGTCCGGCACTTAACGAAGAAGGAAATCGCGGATCGGAGTGACCAATTCATCGATCTGCTCCGAAACGCGCTTGCCAGGGCAAAGAGGCAAGAGCAGGCACCCGGAGATGCACCCGCGACCGAACAAGCCACGGCCTGATCCCTTCGTACTGCACCGCCGCACAAGGGCTGAATGCATATTCTGCAGTCTGGAATATTCAGCCCTTTTTTGTTTGGTATTTTCTTTCAATATAGAAAATAATAGGAAAACCTGACATAGGCGGCGGGTAACTCTGCTGTTTATCTTACCAGCTCAACATTCGGCATATCCTTGAAGTCTCCGTCGCCGGTTAAAAATGTTGCCTGGTAGCGCTTCGCAATGGTATATCCCACGGCGTCGGGTATAGACAAATGTTTCCGCTGCAATTTGAGATCCATCGCTTTTTTCACGTCATCGAGGGAAACATCTACCAGGAAATCCATGTATTTTTCAGTGCATTCGTCTGCGGCAGCCCTGCCTTTCTCTTTTTTCAGCCCGTAGTTCAGTTCTGCGAGATTGAAGATAGTCGTTATTGCCTGCACATCCTTAAACTTTTCATACGCGGGGTTGCCCGCGATAATCTCAAAAAAGGCATAGGTGTCAAAGAAATACACGAGTTTCATTCTGACCATGCTTCCCGGTCTATCTCTTCCATGATCTTGCGGATTGGTTTCTTAAACCGCATCGTGCCGAAGGTTTCTTTCAATGCATTTGATTTCCGCACAATAAACAAGTCTATGGTATCATTTGCCTTGATCCCTTCTTTTTCGATACCCTCTTTCGGTAAGACTATCCCGATAGACCTTCCCCATTTTCTGACCTTCGACTCCAGGTGAAGCATGGTTATATTGGTATAACCAACACTATATAAACTTTGCGTTTGCGGGGCGGCATCAGGCAGGAACCGAGCAGAATTCCCCGTTTCCGCAAATCTAAAGCTTTATAAAACAGGATTTAAACTCCATCATCGGCCCCGTAGCTTAGCCTGGTGGAGCGCACGACTGATAATCGTGAGGTCCCGTGTTCAAATCACGGCGGGGCCAGTTTCTTTTTTATGCGTCAAGCCGCAGTACCCTCTTGAGAATCTTATCAATCTCCTTACCAGCAGGCTCTTCAATCTCTATCTTGTTCATAACCCTTTCTCAAAACTCATGAGCGCCTCATCGCTGAGGGAGTCCCATGCCTTCATCTCCTGCTTGAGCGCAAGATATTTGCTGATACTGTCTAAATAGACAATAATTGCCCTGTCGACGAGCGCCTCTTCCCGTATTCCCAGATCTTTCGACGCTTGGTGCACTTTCATTGAGGTGTCTTTTGACATTTCAATTTCCATAACGCTTCTGAAGATGTCCCATCTTTATATATCTTTCTGGACGCAGCAGAGCAAAGGCATCAGCCCGCCGGCGCAGTTCCATCGAAAGCCTTTTAAACAATCTCCCTTCCTTGCCGCTGCAAGGCCCCCATAGCTTAATAATAATATTTAAATAGTAGCTAATCTCGTTTTTAGTATCACGACCGCAATCATATATCTAAGGTTGAAACGGGGAAAACAAAAACAATTAATCCAGAGCGCAACTATCAAATCTGGTTCCCAAAGGAGATTATGTAGCCTTCTGCAGATATCTAAAGGGTCTCTGTATCGATATCAGTCGGAGTTGGTAAACCTTCCGTACAATGTCTATGCGAGGCTACTAACCTACTTAAATCTATCTCAAGCCAATTTCAAAAAACATATCATAGCAGAATTACCCAAGAATTGGGGGCAAGTGAAGGGTGGTATAAATTGTGTGAAACAAAAGAAAATAAACGGGACTTTTAATGCCACCATAAAAAAGTTAAAAGAATCCAGTTCAATCCGAATGAAACAATGGCATAGGGATATGAAACAAAAATCACCAAGAGAGTATCATATCTGGCAATATGAAAGATTTAAGATGATTGGTGGCGGGTACAAATGTAAGCTACTCAATGGCATTCCAGTAAGGAATAAATTAGAGAGAGAAGTCGGTGACTTTTTATTGTCACAAAAAATCAGATTTGATTATGAGCCGTACATCAACATCAATGGAAAGGCGTATTTTCCAGACTTTAAAATAAATAATATCATCATTGAGGTTACCGAATGGAAACATCCGTCATCGGATAAGATTATTAATCTCCAGATGAAAGTTAAAAATTACGATGATAGTGGATTTGAGACCATTGTATTCATTCCGCCAAATCTTAGAAAGTTTTATAAACCAGTTAACTGTACCATTGTTTCAAGTCTTACAGACCTAAGAAATATATTGCCCCCATAGCTTAGACACAATATATTGTGGAGCAACAGGTAGAGCGCGCGACTGTTATACCATGGCATATCATGGATGAAGAAATCGCGAGGTCACCAGTTCGAGTCTGGTTGGGGGCGTTTTATGTCCGCCGCTCGTTGCCGCGCCGCTCTTCGCCATCATCGTCGGCGCTGCTGCCGGAGGGGTTGCCGGCACCTGCTCACAGAAGTTCCATAAACTGTTCTCTCGTTAGGCGGCTCTGCCGGATAATTTCAAGGAGCGTTCCGGTTAGGGGTGAGCAAAGCGAACATTCCACCAGTCGTTTGAGCTATGCTCAAACCAAGGAACGTAAGTGACTATGTTTGACTGGTGGTCCCCCTGCCGCATTTTGACCAAGCGAAAGTTTTATATATTTGTGGTTATATCTACTGATATAACATGACTGAATCAATTTTAATGAGGAAGGAAGACATTTTAAGGTACCCAAGACTAGATACTGTGCTTATGGTAGAAGACTTTATAAAGAAGTATGATGGGGAATTTAAAAAAAGAAAATTATGGGAGTCGTTACCAAAAAAAATGATGTATCAAACATTTTGCGTTGTAATTGACTATTTGATTTACTCAAGAAAAATCTCAATAGATTCTGAGGGCAAAGTTGGTTGGGTTTACTATCCTGAAATTGCTAGAAAATATTATGAAAGAAAGGATTTGGGAAGAAGAAAATGAAACTATCATCAACAATAAGATTTTTTGATGAGGATATCAAGAAAGCATTTTACAAATTGGAGAATGGTGATGATTCTGAAAAAGAATTATTTCGTTTGATGAGTCAAGCAATGGATAATATTGAAGAAAATGCTTTTTGTGGAATCCAATTGCCAAAAAGGCTAATCCCGTCAGCTTATACGAAGAAGAATATCAAAAATCTCTGGAAATACGATTTGCCACGTGGTTGGAGGTTGATGTATTCAATTGTTAATGAAGAATTGGTTGTTGTGAGCATTGTTCTTGAATGGTTTCACCATAAAGAATACGAGAGAAGGTTTAATTATTAATAGTATGATGCAGGATTAGCTGTAAAGAAATTATCTTAAATTAAAAATTGATTTTATTTCTTTTCTAATACTCTCTTAGGACTTCAAATTTATTGAGTTTAACACCTCTTTACCGGACAATCTGGGCAGTCTTTCCATGATGCTTGACCTCAAAGTTCACCACGATGGTATCACCGCCAGAAGAAACTCCCTCAGGAATGCCCATCTCCTCAATATACAGCTCAACCGCTTCCTTCAGATTTTGCAATGCGGCTTCAACAGTGCTGCCCTGGCTCACCACATCTAATTCAGGGCATAATGCCACCATCTGCCTTTCGCCCTTCCGGATAATCGCAGTAAACGAGCGCATATGCGGGTAAAAGAATCTGGTTATTATAAACTTACCCTTGCGGGAGCGGGCTTTATTCCGCAGCAACACGCACTCTTTGCTTTGCCGTCTCCTCTTCCATCATCTTCTTGGAGATGGAGGCATCCAGGCTTATCAGCTTCTGGACGAGCGGGCTGCGCATGTTGAGCTTATAGAGATCCGCCCTGCCGATTCTTCTGGTCTTGGTGACGATGCCGAGATGCACTATCTTTTTCCAGAACTGGTGGATGGTGCTCCATCCGATATCTGCGTTTTTTGCAATGTCTGTCAGGCTGTAGTCAAATTCCCGGTTATCCAGGAAGAAGTCAATCACTTTGACGATAGGGGAATCTCCAAACACCAGCCGGAATGATGATACTTCTTCCATATCATACTATAATCCTAGCTTGTTTATATATCTTTCTAATGGTAAACGTTCATTAAAATGAACAAACCTTTAAATATGATATAAATCGGCAAAGGAGCGTGGAGCTCAAGAAGATCATCCTCAGGAAATTATTCCGCCGTCGGATCATCGGGGGCAAGCACACTGCTATTGAGCACCTCACCAAGGGACTGCCGAAACAGCTCAGAGGGGATGCAAAAGATGCTATCCACAGCCTCATCACTGACGGGCTCTTGCTGCCGAAACCAACGTCATACGGGCTGCAGGTCAGCCTGAATCCTGAGCGGCTTCACGACATTTCCAGGATTGTTGAAGAATAAGCTTGCGCCGCGCATCTTCAGGAAGAGCAGAGCGGGCAGCAAGCGCTTATCTAGCCAAAAACAAAAAAAGCAGTTAAGTACACAATCCCCCTACACATCCACAATCCTGTTCGGGAACACCACAATCCCCTTCTCCACGATGTCCATCGCGAAGGTCTTCTCCGGTATCTTGGTGCCGCGCATCTTCAGGATCTCCATCGCGCGCTGCCGTACCCCCTTCCGCTTGAAGTGATACAATAAGAATATGCTGTCCACCTCGAACTCCAGGGCTGCGGAGATCGTCATGTCCTCTGCCCTCGTGTCCTGCGAAGTCAGCACCCCGGTGCAGTCCCACTTGTCGATCAGCTCAAAGAGGGACAATGCAGCCTCTTTCTTGGTCAGCTCGTCCTCGTACAGCAGCGCAAAAGAAGTGACCGAGTCGATCACGATCCGCTTTGCCTTCACCTTCTCGATGACCGCCTCCACAATCCCCCCTCCCTCCACCAGCACCTTCTTCACCTGCTCCGGGGTGTATTCCAGGTACGCGAACTTCCCCTCCTTCTCGAGCTTCGCCAGGTCCCAGCCGAACTCCAGCATCTCCTCATAGGTCTTCTTTTTCTTCTCCTCGAACGTGATGTACACTCCCGGCTCACCGTACTTCTTGATCCCGTTCACCAGGAACTGCAGTGCGAAGATGCTCTTCCCCGCCCCCGCGCTTCCCGCTACCAGGTTGATGCTGTTCTTGATCACCCCGCCGCTGATGAGCCTGTCCAGCTCAGCAATCCCGAACGGAACCCGTTGCAGCGCCATTATCGCTTCTTCCTCTCCTCGTCTCCGGCCAGCGCAAAGGGTATCTGGTCCGGGAATATGGTGATCCCCCCGCTGCCGATCTTGAAGGGGAACATGTCTAAAAGGTGGTTCTGCCCCCGCATCTTGACGATGTGGATCACCCGCTCGAACGAGGCGCCTCTCCGCACCGCGATCATCATGATCATGCCGTCAAAGAGGAAGTCCTCTGCCTGGTATTGCATGACGATGGTATCGGTCACCGTCTTCTCAGACGTGGCGAAGAGCGTCACCCCTGCCTCTTTCATCGTCTGGATGAAGCTCAGGACTTCCCGCCGGTAGTCGGCCTCCCCGGCGACGTGCATGTAGCCGAACAGGGTCAGGGAGTCCAGCGCAACCCGCTTGATCCCCTTCTTCTTGATGATGGCTAGCGGCGTCGCGATGGAGACCAGCTTCTTGCTCGACATCTCCTGCTCGATCAGCGTTATCTTGCCCTCTTTTTCATACCTCTCGAGCGGCAGCCCAAGCGCAGCTGCATTCTCCCGCACCTGGCTCGCGCTCTCCTCCGCAGAGATGAACAGCCCGGGCTCCCCGAGCTTCGCCCCGGCGACGATGAACTGCAGCGCCAGGATGCTCTTTCCGGTGCCCGGCGCTCCCGTCACCAGCACCGAGCTCCCCTGCCGCAGCCCGCCCTGCAGCAACTCGTCCAGCCCGGCTATTCCCGTCAGCATCCTGTTTCCCATCTTACTTCCCTCCCCTCCGCCCGCTCTGCCGCTGCCTCTGCTTCTCTTTGATGATCTTGCTGATGGCCGATGCCTGCCCCTGGAAGCCGAACTCCCTGCCCAGCGTCAGGATCTGCCAGGCGGTCCCGACAAACAGCAAAAATGCCAGCGCGATCAGCAGGTAGCCGGGATAGAGCAGCGCCTCATTGATGCTCGTCCGCCAGCTGAATATCTTCTCCAGCGTATGCCAGATGGAGAACATCAGGATGAACGCCAGGCAGAGCAGGAAGTTGAAGGTGTGCCTGCGCAGCGCAGAGCCGGGCGAGAGGCTGTGCAGCGCCATGGTCGTCCAGATGATGGCCAGCACCCCGAATGATATGGTCACAAATCCGATGGCCACTTCCGTATCCACGATCAGCCGGAAGATGGCGATCAGCCCGAAGATCACTCCCGCAAACCCCAGCAGCGCGCCGATGCGCCGGGTGTTGATGTTCATTTTCATGTCCATGTGCATCCCCTCTTTTATAGGTCGATCGCCAGGTCGCAGAACTGGCTGAGCTCGCCGATCAGCTCCTGGTTCTTCTTCTTCTCCAGCGAGATGATGATCCCCTTCACCTTCCATGCCCGCATCTTGGTGGACAGGAAATGGATGAACTTCACCACCACCGGGATCTCATTGTACGTCAGCAGCGTGTTCAGCGAGTCAAAGAACAGGAACTTCTCCTTGGAGGGCAGCGCCCGCACCGCCTGGTCCATGGCGATGGAGATGTCGCTCAGGTTTTCCGGGCTGCCGATGAACAGGCACTCCTTGGTCTTCCGCTCCCCTCCCCCGCCCATCCTGCTCACCGCGTCGATGAAGATGATCAGCCGGGCATCAACCTTCTTCTGGAGCAGCAGCTTCTTCACCGCCTCATACGGCTTGTTCAGCGTGACGTAGACTCCAGGGATGTTCATCTCCTCGGTGAGGCTCCGGATGATCTCGATGTTGGTCTCCTGATACTTCTGCGCGGAAACGGTCGCGAGCACCACGAATTCATCCAGGTCCTTCAGCTGCGCCAGCTTCTGCCGTATGGTGGGCATGGGACGCTCCCCGGGACGGCAGTATATAAATTTTTGTATTGTCCGTGCAATATGATCATTTTCCGGGAAAGCTGGGAATGCTCATGCTCAGTGCGACAACATCGGAATTCCTGTTCTATTCTTTTTCTATACGAAGTGGGGGAAAACTGCGTCCGCAGAGTTATTACTCGGGGCACAAGTCGTCTTATTAAAATGAGCGAAGCGATACATTAAGGACAATCGTCAAGGGGCACACTTAAATAGAATTAGTGAAAAATAATTTTATCAACTTTTGTGAAATACAATACTGCCCATACTAACAATATTCCGACAGGAAGTGCATAACCACCATACTCAAAAGATTTTTCAATCAAGTAACTACTTAATCCTATGGCGAATAGTATTATTGTCAGGATGAATGTTTTTAGGCCTCTCTTCATTATTGGGATATGGTCGGGTGGCATTAGCGACGAGAAGTTGATTTTTTGCCCTTTGTGTTATAACATACTACGCAAAGTATTATCAGCAAATTTATACCTAAGATAATAGCAAATGCATAAGCCATGTTCAGTGGTTGATTATATGCTTGAAGAAGACTTTGTGCAAACAGAACTATGAAACTAGCTATGGAACCAGACCATATCCCAATCAACATATTTTGTTGAAAATCACCCATAATAATAGGTTATACTAGTATTTATTTAAAGGTTACTATAAAAATAACCGATTTCTTTAGAAGTTAGGACGATTGCTTTTTTCTTTATATAAAAAACTAAAAATTGTGTAAGCAAAACACTTTAATGAAAGATTCTTACCAAAAGTTCTGGGTTGAGGTATAATAAATCCCATCTTTGGCAACTCCTACCCCTAAATCACTGTACTGCGAATTTAGTATATTTGCTCTATGGCCTGGACTATCCATCCAAGAATTCACCTGCGCCTTAGCAATACTATCGGGATTATCATCAACATACCCCACTCCTTCTACATTGCCGGTCGGCATTTTTCCTATATTCTCGGCTAATCCTTCTGTATAATAACCACCCCCGAGTTGCTTTATTTGTGTGAATCCTGCCTTCCTAGCCCTATCGCTTGGGTCTTCTCCATTAAGGTTTTCATGTGAAAAGAAATTATTATTTGCCATATCTTCGCTGTGTGCACGTGCAATTTCCGCAATTTTATTGTTCCATCTTAATTCAGATAAATCATGAGATTTTCTTTCTACATTGGTATATTCCAATATCTTAAATTCTATTAAGCTTACCTTCGTAATACATTCTTCATCATTAGGATAAAAATCATAATTACAGCCACATTTTGAAGCTTTATTTGTTAACCTTCCATCATCACAATAAAGGGGTTTGTTACTAGAACATTCATCATACGCAGTTCCATCGCTGCACGTTTTTACACAATTATTTCCTCTTTTGACATAACCATCTGGGCAACCGCATTTATTTGGATTATAAATAAAATTGCCTTCCATACATTGCATCTTCATTTTTGCAGAACAATCTGGCTCGATAGTTCCATCAGAACACCTAATATAAACACATTTTTTATCTTTTACTTTATAGTTTTCTGGACAGTTACATACTTCTGGATTGTCAACAAGTTTCCCATTCACGCATTGTTTTGGTTTATTTTTTGAACATTCTGGCTCATAAGTTCCATCTGAGCATTTGACTTCATTTATGCATTGATTTTGGTACAATCTTTTACCTGAAGGACATCCACACTTTGCTGGTTCTTCTTTTAGTCCATTAATAGAGCAGTATAATGGTTTTTCATTAGAACAAGAATCAATTTTTGCACCATCCTCGCAAATAATTTCTTTACCTATGAGTTTAAAAACCAAATTTCTAACCAAAGGATACTTTGGACTTGTTCTGTTTATAGTAATCTGCTCAGTGTAGCTTACTACATTGTTTACTTCCACTTGTTTAGCTGGTTCTCTTTTATAGAGATTTATGTTTTCGACATTTAATTTTAAAGTCTTGTATTCCCTCTTAAAAATTCCTTCAACAGAATACAATTCTTTTGTCTTTCCCAAATCTGGCAAATATTTTTTTAAGTCATTGTAAGACCATTCCAATATAACTCTATTGTTGTAGTCATCTACAATTGAAAATACATGAACTCCAGCATTGTCATCTCCTTCAATACTTCTTTCAAGAAAACCATTTAATGTAACCTCTTGTTTATCAAATTCATAAATATCATTAAGATAGTTAGAAAATGAGATATTTTCGTAAGAGCTTATAATTTTCGTATTGGATACATTCTTGATTTCTTGAATTATAATTTTGGCTGAGGTAGCATAGAATAATCCAACAAGTAATAATAAAATTATTGTGCCAACCACATAAAAATTCTTTCTATTAATTTTTAACTTTGAAAAAATGCCAGATTCTTCTTTTTTATGATAGTTCTCTTTTACAGTTTCTTCCTTGTGTGTTTCATGATGATGGTGTACTGTCCATACGTGCTCTTTTTTGTATTTTTCAGGTACTTTTGGTGGTTGATTGGATTTTCTCTCTTCCGGTGAAATATACCTATAAAGATATGGCTCATCTTCTTCTTGTTCTTTCAAATGCTTTCTTTGTTTTTCTTCAATTTCTTGTGCAAGCTTCTCTTTTTCAGCTCTCAATCTTGCTTTCTCATCAATCCTTTGTTGCTTTTTGTATTCTGTGGAAACCTTACCCTGATAAACTGTACCTTCATCTTCTTCTAATCCCTCTACTCTGTGTGTCTTTCCAGTCAATCTATCAAGTGTTCTACCCCACCTATCTCTTTGAATTTTTTTCTGTTGTTCCAAATAATCTACATAATCTGGACAAGGATGAGTTTTTTCATGTCCTAATCTTATTTGATTAACAAATACGCGAGATTTCTCTGGATGATAAGATCCTGGCTCTATTGGGGTGATATGTTCCTTGCAAAAATATTTTTTACAATGGGGACATTGCTCTACATCTCCTTTTTTCTCGCATAAATGATAATCACAATAGTCTTTAACCATTTTGAACTCTATTTACCAACCCCGATATATGAAAACCAAGATTGAACTTTTGCGTTTTTCCTCTATAAGCACTTCTTGATTTCTGACATATATTCT
>DATDVW010000032.1:0-20214 GCA_035289865.1 Candidatus Nanoarchaeia archaeon | reverse complement strand
GGCGTATGCCAGCATCATCCATTCGTTCGTGGTGGCGGACTATGTCGTACGCTTCTTTGACAACGGGACGAACGCCACCACGGTGCGGGTAAATGACCATGTCCTGTTCAACAGCACCATTGAAGAGCGGGACCTCATTGCCGGGTTCATCTTCTCCCTGAAGAACTCCTCGACAGCGGCATGGTACAATTATTCAGGGGTGCCGGCCAGCGGGGTGTATGCAAACATCTCGGCAAACCACACCATCTCCTCGACCAACGGCCAGACCGTGGAATGGAAGTTCTATGTGAATGACAGCAACGGGACGATGTATGAGATGGGGGCGCAGAGCTTCATCGTGGCAGATACCGGGCTGAGCTTCAGCCGAAACGGGACGAACTTTACTTCGATCCGGAAGCGGGACAATGGGATGTTCAACATCACTGTCGAGGATCCCGATGGATTGGCGATGTACATCTTCGCGCTGAAGAATGGGACGAATGAGGCCTGGTACAACTATACTGCACGGGCGATCGGCGGGACAAGCTATGAGCTGCGGGAGAACCACAGCGTCAGCAGCAACCGGAGCCAGATCGTGCAGTGGAAGTACTATGCGAATGACTCTGGCGGAAGCATGTACGAATCTGCGGCGCATACCTTTGTGGTGGCTGATTATGCGCTGGCGTTCACCAGGAACGGGACGAACTTCACTTCGATCCGGAAGCGGGACAACGGGATGTTCAATGTGACTGCTGAGGACAGCGACGGGCTGGCGATGTACATCTTCTCGCTGAAGAACGGGACGAATGAGGCCTGGTACAACTATACCGCCCGGGCCATCGGAGGGATCATGTACGACCTCCGGGAGAACCACAGCATCAGCAGCAACCGGAGCCAGCTGATGCAGTGGAAGTATTATGTCAACGACAGCAATGGGACGATGTATGAGAGTGCCACCCATACCGTGGCCATTGAAGACTATGTCCTGTCATTCAGCCGCGTCGGGACGAACTTCACCGCGCTGAACCTGTCGCAGAACGCGCAGTTCAACGCCACTGTCGAGGATGCGGACGGGCTGGAGATGTATATTTTTGCATTGAGGAACGCCAGCGGGGTGGAGTGGTACAATTATTCTGCGAAACTGATCGGCGGCACCAATTATCCCCTGCGGGAGAACCACACCATCGGCTCACCGCCCGGCAGCGAGGTCTCCTGGAAGTATTATGTGAATGACAGCAACGGGACGATGTATGAGAGCATCACGCAGTCATTCCTGATGGACGACCAGGGGCTGACCTTCTCGCAGAACGGGACGAACTTCACGAGCATCCGCACGGCAGACCGGGGCATGTTCAACATCTCGGCAAGCGACGGGGACGGGCTCTCCACGTATATCTTTGCCCTGAAGAACGAGAGCAACCTGGAATGGTACAACTACAGCGCAGTGCCCGTCAGCGGCACCACCGCAGACATCCAGGTCAACCATACTATCAGCAGCAACAAGAGCCAGCTGGTCCAGTGGCGGTTCTATGTGAATGACAGCGCAGGGACGGCGTATGCCAGCATCATCCATTCGTTCGTGGTGGCGGACTATGTCGTACGCTTCTTTGACAACGGGACGAACGCCACCACGGTGCGGGTAAATGACCATGTCCTGTTCAACAGCACCATTGAGGAGCGGGACATCATTGCCGGGTTCATCTTCTCCCTGAAGAACTCCTCGACAGCGGCATGGTACAATTATTCAGGGGTGCCAGCCAGCGGGGTGTATGCAAACATCTCCGCCAATCACACCATCTCTTCGACCAACGGCCAGACCGTGGAATGGAAGTTCTATGTGAATGACAGCAACGGGACGATGTATGAGATGGGGGCGCAGAGCTTCATCGTGGCAGATACGGGGCTGAGCTTCAGCCGGAACGGGACGAACTTTACCTCGATCCGGAAGCGGGACAACGGGATGTTCAATGTGACTGCTGAGGACAGCGACGGGCTGGCGATGTACATCTTCGCGCTGAAGAACGGGACGAATGCGGAATGGTATAATTACACTGCACGGGCGATAGGCGGAACAAGCTATGAGCTGCGGGAGAACCACAGCGTCAGCAGCAACCGGAGCCAGGAGTTCCAGTGGAAATATTATGTCAATGACAGCGGAGGAAGCATGTACGAGTCAGCTACGCAGACTGTCCTGGTGGATGACTTTGCGCTGCTGTTCACGCAGAACGGGACGAACTTCACGAGCATCAGGACGAATGAGAATGGGCTGTTCAATGCCACGGTAGAGGATGCTGATGGGATGGAGGCGTACATCTTTTCCCTGAAGAACAGCAGCAGCGCAGCATGGTACAATTACAGCGCGGCCGGCATCGGCGGGAAAAGAGATGCGTTCCTGAACGCGAGCCATGCAATCTCCTCAATCAGCGGGCAGACCGCGGAGTGGAAGTATTACGTGAATGACTCGAACGGGACGGTGTATGAGTCAGCGACGCATGCATTCACCGTTGCAGATACTGCACTGGCGTTCACGCAGAACGGGACGAACTTCAGCAGCATACGGAAGAATGAGCACGGGCTGTTTAACATCACTGTGGAGGACCCGGATGGATTGGCGAGCACTATCTTCGCATTAAAGAACCGCACCAACGGGGCATGGTACAATTACAGCGCGGTTGCTGCTGGCGGAACAACAGCCAGCATCAGCACTGCCCATTTCATCAGCAGCAATGTGAGCCAGATCGTGCAGTGGAAGTATTATGCGAATGACTCGACGGGAGTGATGTACGAATCAGATACGCATTCATTTGCTGTTGCTGATTTCATTCCAGTATTCACGCAGAACGGGACGAACTTCAGCAGCATCCGGGCGAATGAAAACGGGCTGTTCAATGTCACGGTAGAGGATACTGATGGGATGGAGGCGTACATCTTCTCCCTGAAGAACAGCAGCAGCGCAGCATGGTACAATTACAGCGCAGTCGGTATCAGCGGAAAGACCGATGCGTTCCTGAACAGCAGCCATGCGATATCATCAACGAACGGGCAGGTCGCCGAATGGAAGTATTACGTGAATGATTCCAATGGAACAATGTACGAATCAGGAAATCAGGCATTCACGGTCGCAGATACCGGGCTGAGCTTCAGCCGGAACGGGACGAACTTTACTTCGATCCGGAAGCGGGACAACGGGATGTTCAACATCACTGTTGAGGATCCTGATGGATTGGCGATGTACATCTTCGCGCTGAAGAACGGGACGAATGCGGAATGGTATAACTACACTGCACGGGCGATAGGCGGAACAAGCTATGAGCTGCGGGAGAACCACAGCGTCAGCAGCAACATCAGCCAGATCGTGCAGTGGAAATATTATGCGAATGACTCTGGCGGAAGCATGTACGAATCTGCGGCGCATACCTTTGTGGTGGCTGATTATGCGCTGCTGTTCACGCAGAACGGGACGAACTTCAGCAGCATCAGGACCAATGAGCACGGGCTGCTGAATGCCACGCTGGAGGACCAGGACGGGCTGGCAGCATACATCCTGAGCGTGCAGAATTCCTCAACGGACAGCTGGTTCAACTACAGCGCGGCGCAGATCACCGGGAACATCACCTTCATAGCCAATACGAGCCTTACGGTCTCCTCCACCAATGGAGAGACGATCCAGTGGAAATACTATGCCAATGACACCAATGGCACCATGTATGAGATGGGTGTGCAGAGCTTCATCGTGGCAGATACGGGGCTGAGCTTCAGCCGGAACGGGACGAACTTCACCTCTATCCGGAGCGGGGATAACGGAATGTTCAATATCACGGCAACGGATCCTGATGGATTGGCGGCAGCTATATTCAGCGTGCGGAACAGCACCATAAGCAGTTGGTTCAACTTCTCCGCATTCGCTATCGGAGGAAGCAGCTATCCCATCCTGTACAATTACACGGTGCGCGCTGCAGCGGAAACAAATTTCCAGTGGAAGTTCTATGTGAACGACACAGGCAGCACTATGTATGAGAGCGAAACGTATAACGTGGCAACCAGCGATACGGTCGCACCCAGGATATTCCTCAGCAATCCGGCAAATGCAAGCCAGCTGTTTGTGGGCGACTGGATCAATTTCACCATCAATGACACCACTGGGGTGAGCATCGGCTGGTACAGCAGAGATGCTGGAGTGGCGAATTACACCCTGCGGAACTCCGGGCAGCTGTACGCGGTGAACACCACTAATTGGCAGTTTGTGGTGAACCAGGATGTCTATGTGTATGCGAACGATACGCTGGGGAACGCAAACCAAACCATCTTCCGGTTCAATATCACCGGGCTGAACATCAGCATCAGCCTGAATGCCAGCAGCGTTGGCAGGAACCGGGACTTCAATGCCTCCGGCGTGGTGAATTTCAGCAACGGGACAGCGGTCGTCGGGCAGGCGGTGGCGGTGTATGTCAATGGGACGCTCAACAGCTCCGGGCTGAACACGAACAGCGGGGGAGGATATAATGTCAGCGTGCGGGCGCCTGCGCGGGTAGGAGCCTATGAGATTATCGCGAACGTAACACATCATGCTGCTGATTGGAGCACGAATATTACGGTGAATGTGACACCAGTGGGCGGCAGCGCGGCATCGTATTCCCTGTTTGGAGGCAATACCACAGATTTCAATAATCAGGACGATATCTCAAGCATCAGCGGCGCAATTTTGGAGAATGGGACGCACGGCAGGATCAGCTGGCTGGGAAGCATCAATGCGTCCGGGGCGAACCTTGACGCGTATGCGGTGATGGGCAGCAGATTTATCTTTTTGAATGCGACTGCGCTGGCAGGAATGAATGTGAGCGCGAACCTGACTTTCTATAGCCCAGGCGATATGTTTGGGCCAGTATTGCTGAAAGATAGTATATTATGTGTGCAGCCGGACTGTTTCCTCCTGTTCTACGACGGGAGCAATATCCGGTTCAATGTCACCTCATTCAGCAACCATACCCTGGAAAACAGCACTGCAAACATCTCCCTCGGACTGGACTCCAGCTCTGTCGAGCCCGGGGCGACGGTCACCCTGTCCGGGGTGATCAATCTCACCAACGGGACAAGATTGGCGAACAAGACGTTTACGCTGTTCATCAACGGCACGCAATATTACTACAACAATACCTGGGATTATCTGGTGAGCAATGTTTCCCTGGGCTCGAACGATACCCGGACCAACAGCACCGGGGATTACCGATACCGGTTCAACGCAACAACAGTGAGCGGAACATATGAGGTCATGGTGAACGGGACAGAGAATGGGGTGGTATTCTTCCGGAACACCAGCCTCGTTGTGGCGGTGAGCGGGCCCTCATGCGGAGATAATGTGTGCAACGGCGCGGAGACCTGCAATACCTGCCAGGCTGATTGTGGGGTGTGCAGCGGCGGATCCCCTCCTGCCCCCCCGCCTGCGCCTCCCGCTCCCCCAGCTGAGGAGCCGGCAGAGGAAGCGCCTGCTGAGGTCGCTCCAGAGGTGCCGATATCTGAGGAGCCATTGCCTCCGGCGCCGGAAGAGCCGGCTGAGGCTGCGGTGGAGCAGGAGGTGGCTGAGAATGTGGTGGTTGCGCCTGAACTGGCTCCCCAGGAGATTGCCCAGCTCCAGCAGGAGGCATTGGTTCCGGTGAGCGAGCTGCCTGCAGTTGTGGCAGTCTCTGCCGCTGACGCGCCAAAGGGGGCTGACGGCGAGCCGTTGGAGACGACCATCGATATCGCGAAGGTCGAGATCAAGCAGACCCTGTGTGAGGCTGCGGATTATGTCATCGAGAAGCAGGCATCTCCCGCGGAGGTTCCCAAAGGATACAGCGTCCTGGTGGATCCCTTCCGCGTCTCCTGCGGAGAGGATTTCAGCCTGGTGTTCGCAGTCCCCAACAACTATGTTGATGTGCATGCGCTGGTGTGCAGCGGCGGAAGCTGCAGCCGCGCCGAGGTCGGAGAGCAGGAAACCCTGATGTGCCCGCAGGAGGTGCAGGAGATCAGGGAAGATCTGGTGTTCACCCCGGACAAATTCCAGTTCAAGATATCGAGAGTGGAGGGAAGGGTCACCCGGGAAGCGGCAACTGTCTTCAGCGGTGAGTATGCAGCGCAGTTCTCCCCTGATGCTGCGGGGATGGGAGTGAGGCTCAGCCAGCCGTCTGCAGCAGTGCCCCAGCCCCAGAACCAGTTCCTGAAGATCATGGGAACGCCCATGGTGCTCACCTTCAATGACGCCCCGGCCAAGGTTCCGGCGACCATCACCCTGCCTTACATCCGGGACAATGCCATCAATGAGGATGGCATCGGCGTCTATGCCCTGCAGCAGGGGAACTGGACGTATGTTGGCGGGAAGGTGCTCAAGGAGAGGACCAGGGTGCAGGTGCAGATTGCGGATGTCCTGCAGTATGCTGAGGACGGCCAGGCAAGGTTCGCAGCCATCGGCGAGCTGTGCGAGAGCTGCCTGTTCTCGATATTCAAGCATGTCTACACTCCCCCCGTGGGAAGCAAGGATGCGGTCGTCCTGGTGCACGGCCTGGGAAGCAGCCCGGCGACGTTTGACCAGATACTCAACGATATCCGGGCGACGCAGCAGCCCTGGCAGGCATGGACCTTCGGCTATCCCACCACCAAGCCCATCGAAGAGAACGCCCTGGAGTTCGCCAACCAGATGGAGCTGTACGCAGATTACTATGATTATATCTATATCGCGGCGCACTCGATGGGGGGATTGGTGACCCAGCAGGCAGTGCGTTATGCCTATGAGGAAAACCAGAAAAATCCCGGGCGATATCGGTTTGTGAGCAAGGTCAAGAAGGTCATCCTGGTCGGGACACCGAACAGGGGAAGCCCGGGGGCGCAGCTCCTCCGGGATGTGGTGGGAACGCTCTCCTCGTCAAAAGAAGCGGCATTATTTGATCCGGAAAGCTCAGGGGTGTACGAGCTGATCGAGGGAAAGAGCATCTCCCAGGTGCCGGGCATCGAGTATTATGTGATTGCCGGGACCAGGCCTTATGAGTTGGACCTGGGGATCAGGAAACTGTCCAGCGCCGGCCTGTTTGAGCAGGGAGAGATCAATGACGGCATCGTCTCTGTTCAGAGCGCGCAGGCAGTGGGAGATGTACTCATCAACAACACCTGCGGCAATTACTGGGGGATCAACACGACGCATACCGAGCTGCTTTTCAATCCTGTTTCACGGAAGATCATCGAGCGGACCGTGGCGTATGAGATCCTCAAGGACGTGAAGAACACTGCGGACAAGCCGCTGCTGGGCAACCTCAAATATGTAGAGCTTGGCGCGGCGTGCGGCGACATCCAGTATCTCCTGGTGGGGAAGCGGGTGGACCCGAACAAGGCGCCGGATCCTACCCAGTGCAGCTGCGGGAACGGCTTCTGCAATGTGGATGAAAATGAGTACACCTGCCCCAGCGACTGCGCGGTGATCGTCTCTGTGGAGAGCCTGGTGGCGGTGCTGCCGCTGCTGCTAATCGTCCTGGCGATGCTCGGGCTGATCGGCAGCTGGAGGGCAGTGGTCAAATCCCGGAGATATGGCGCGCTCTCCCGGTGGATTATTGTTCCGGCAGCAGGCATGCTGGCAGGGAGCTGGGCGTACATCAAGCTGATCGGCATCCGGAAGAGCGGCGTGGTGATCGGCTCGCTGCCGACCTATGCGTATGCTGTTCTTGCCGCTGTTTTCCTCATCACTATCGGTTACCTGTTCTTCAACAAGCTGCTCGTGCTCCACCCGGCACGCAGGATGTCCCGGAAGCCGGTCATCCATTATTTCCAGCCGCTCTTCGCTGCCACTGACGCCATCGAATCCTGGCTGGTGAGCCATCCGCCGGTGCGGAGGCTGCTGCTGAGGATTCAGCGGGCTGAGGAGCGGATGGGGCAGGGGATAGCGATGGCGCTCCATCCTCTCCTGCGCATGCTGAGGATATACCGGAGCAGGAGAGAGATTGCCCTGATCCGGCAGCGCGAGGGGATGCATGCGGCACGGCACCGGCTGCGGCGGAGACTGGCCTTCGGCAGGATGATTGCGCCCATAGGTTTCGCGTGGCGAGCACTGCTCCGGCGGTTCCGCAGCGCATGCCATACAGCAGGAGAAAGCACGGCCATGATAATCCGCGCGGTTTCCCGCGAGCTGCTCCATGCTGTTGGGCTCCGCAAGAGCGCACGGGAGATTGAGCAGGAGATCTATCGCAAGCGGCTGGCTGTCCTTGCCCATGCGCGGGCAGTGCGTCGGGAGAGGGTTATCAAAGGGCATATCATTGCTGTGGTTGCTGCTGGAAAAGAATTTGTTGATGCTATTATTCATAAAATAGTTGCTGCTGTTCGAGAGATAGCACATACCATTATGCGTGCAAGAAGGAGAGGAGCGCTCCTGCGCTGGCTGCGGTGGGCGGCAGCAGTCCTGCTGGTCGGCGGAAGGGTCTGGCTGCGCTGGATGATCCGGGATGCGGCAAGAAAGACGCTGCATGCCCTTGGACTCTACCGGACTGCAGAGGAGCGGCTGAAGCAGGAGCGGAAGCATGAGGCAGAGCAGCTCGCCCGGGAAGAGCAGAGGATATCTGCCCAGTTAGCAGCAGAAATCCAGGAGGAGCGGCAGAGACGGGATGCTGCTGAGAGGGATATTGCGGCTGAGCGCACCGGGCTCCGGAAGCGGATACGGGCGGAGCGCATGAGCGCTGAGCGTGCTGCCCGGCAGAAGCGGGATAATGAGCGGCGGAATCTGCCTCGTCTTCAGATGCCTGCTCCGGCGCCCGAGGAAAGGGAAGAGCTGCCTGAGCTGCCGCGGGCAGCAGAGAGCGTATGGAGAGCAGCAGAGCGGAAGATCGCCCGGGAGCGGGCAGCGCTTGCCCGGCAGGTGCGGCACGAGCGCAGACAGCATGCCCGGAAGGAGAGATGGTGGCAGCGGGCAGAACAGGCTGCCGGCGATATCCCGGACATGGACCGGGAGCTGGAGGAAGTGCTGGAGCAGGTCAGGAAGAGCAAGAGCAAGCGGCGCGCCATGCTCGAGGCGCGTGAGCGGGAGCTGCGGGAGAAGCTGGCAGCGCTGCAGCGAGGTGAGCGGCGATGAGTGCCTCGCTGGAGCTGAAACAGGGCAGGGTGAAGATCCCCTCGCACATCTTCACTGACCGGACATTAAGCGTGCTGGAAGCGATATCAGAATACCTGAAGGACGAGCTGCACTTCACTTACCATGAGATCGCCGCGATGATGAACCGGGATGACCGCACGATCTGGACATGCTATTACCGGGCGAAGAGGAAGCGGGCGGCAGCAGAGTTGAGAGGGACATGAGGGCTGATTTGTGCCCGCGGTAAGAATCACTGATTGCAGAAAAAAGTAGAGACCGTGCCTGCCTCTTCTGCGCTGAGCGCCTTTGCGTCGACACACTTCTGCAACAGGGAGAACGCAACATCGGCATCCTGGCCGGGCTGCTCGGCTGTCCCTGCCTTCTCGATCAGCCCCTTCCCCCAGGCCATGACGACGCTTCCTAAAGCAATAGCAAATGCTAACAAAAGAATCGTTGCAACCAAGGGGGATATTGCGCGGTTGTTCATAGTGTAGGTTATGTGGTGTGCTTGATGTACTCTTTCTGGAGCAGGAGCATGTAGATGAACAGCAGGATGATGACCATCTCGAAGAACCCGACAACAAAATGGGTCTCTTCGGTCAGCAGGCCAGCAATCACCACGATCTCCTCCAGGACGAATACCAGGACCCCGGCAAGGAGGAACTTCCAGGGGAGCTTATAGAGCTTGGTGGGTATCTTGAGGAACTTCCAGAACAGGAGCAGGACGACAATCACCAGCGCAAGATTGTAGTAGGGGGCTGCGATGCCCAGGCTCTGCCCGATATACCATGTGGTGACTACATTCGCCATTTTTGCGCCTCCAGGATCTGCAGGAACAGTGCGTACATCAGGATGATCAGGATGGCTGAGGGGATCACATGGGTGAGGAACGGGCTCCGGTAGATGTTGAAGGCAGCCAGTGCGCCCAGGATCTCCTCGACGGCAAAGAGGACCAGACCGATGATGAGCGGGCGCCAGGGCTTGAGATAGGACATCGTATGGGACGTGCGGAACAGGGATATCGCGATGCCCCCTGCCACCACGGACAAGAACACCACTGCAATCTGGATGATGCCGTCTAGGGAGCTGACCATAGTGCCTCTTTTTAGCATCTATCCGGCTGGCAAGTATAAAAAACTTGTGGTTAAGAATTGCAAGCCGCGGAGATAAAATTTATATACTGCGGTGCGGCGCTGGACGGCATGCCTGACGCGCGTGCATTCCTCCAGGGCTGGGCGGCACGGTTCTTCCGCAACAAGGATGCGGTGCTGCGGCAGACTGTCGATGTCGCTGAGGGAGACGGCTGGATCACGGTCAAGTACCCGCATAAAGAGGTGCGCGCCATCATCCTTCCCGACCTCACGGAGATGGATCCGGCATCGCTGCAGGGGAAGGGGGAGCATCTCGTCGTGGTGACGCTCAACACTGAGAGGAACGTCGAGGCGGTGGTGAAGAAGTGGGACGCGCTGGCGCGGCATCCTTCGCTTTCATTCTATTTCGTCAATCCCTGGAGCGATGGGAAATGGGCGCTGAACCCGCGGCTGCACGACCAGGTTTCTGATGCGCGGTCGCTCAGGCAAGGGCTGCTTTCACTCTTTGCCATGGTCCCCGCGCTGGACGAGCGGGAGATTGCCGAGCGGCTCCATGGCGCCGGGGGACAATCACCGAGAGGGCATGAGGGATGACCGTGACGGTCAGCGGGGTGGTGCCGAGCACCTCTGCGTCCGTATGGACCAGTATGCCTGTCGGGGCGGTGATGCGGACATGGGTTGCCTTGATGGTCGGCACGCTCCTCACCCCTGCCTTCAGCTCGATGAATGACCGGATGACGGTGAAGAGCTGGAGCTTGTCCGGGAATATGCTCACGTCCAGCAGGCCGTCGTGCGGGTCTGCGTCCGGCGAGAGCCGGATGACGCCTCCATAATTCCTGATGTTGCTGATGATGGTGAAATAGCTGGTGTAGGCTGTGCCGTCGATTTCCACCCGCATCGGGTGGGAGCGGTAGGTGAGCAGCTTCTTCAGGGCTGCCAGGGGATACGCGCTGATGCCGAATATCTGCTTCATCAGCTGGGTCATCTCGCTGAGCACTCCCGCGTCAAGCCCGATGCCCGCCCACATCAGAAAGTAATGGTGGTTTGCCGTGCCCACATCAAAGGCGCGGACATGCATCTCCTTGATGACTGCGCATGCCTCGGGGATGGCAAAGGGTATATGGAATTCCTGCGCAAAGACGTTCGCGGTGCCCAGGGGGATAACGCCCAAGGGGATATTCGTCCCCACTATCGCGCTCATCACCTGGTTGATGGTGCCATCCCCTCCCGCGGCGATGATGGCATCGACCTTGCCCACCGCCTCCCGGGCAGCGGCTATGGTGTCTGCCGGGCGCCGCGAAACCCTGACGGCAAGGGCATGGCCGGCAAAGGCTGAGCGTATCTGCGGCAGGAGCCGTTCGCCGTTGCCGTATCCTGCCTGGGGATTGAGGATGAGCAGGAGATTCATGGAAATCCCCCCTGCTGCCCGAGAAAAATCGGAAATGGACTGGCCGAAATATGTGCATCCATGCTGTCCAGCTGCGCGCTAATTCGGGATGATGAATTCCGGCTCTGCCAGCACCCCTTCTTCAGGGGAGGAGAGCGTCTTGACATGGTACTTCGCCAGGACAAACGTGGAGAAATCAAGCCCCTGCATCAGCTTGGCATAATTCATCTTCATTTTTTCTCGTCCTCATCCTCTCCGCTGTAGGAAGGTACGGCAGCCTTGCTGATGATCATGATATCCCCTATGGACTTGACCAGCTGATGGGGGACGATCACGCCCTTTGCGCTGCCCAGCACCTTGTTCAGGAACGAGTTCTTGGTCGCCCGGACCCGCCATCCGAACACCTTGTTGGTGGTCAGGATAGACTCCTCAACATCACCAAAATAATCCCCGCTGTCTGTAAATACCTTCATCTCATACGTTTCCGTCAGGCGCTTCATCTTGAGCATGGCATCTCCTCCGCAAATGGCTGTTAGACTATACAAGGAGGATGCACTATTTAAAGTTTTTGGAAGGGAGAAGTATATATTATACCCCCCTGTTCGTAGGGGTTGGTGCGAAACTCCTATTCGTGCGTATGCGGGGCCTGATATGCCTCTCCACTTCGCTTCGCTCAGTTTGTAGATTATATCCTGCAGCGCTACCGACGGGCAAACACGCATACGCACTGATTCGCACCAACCCCAGTTCGTACGAAGATTTTTATAGGAAAGGGGAAGAGGGAGAGGCATGATCTACCGGAACCTCCACCTCCTCGGGACATCGCATATCGCCAAAGAGAGCGTGCAGGCGGTCGAGCGGGAGATCGCCGCCATCCGCCCTGCCGCCATCGCGCTGGAGCTGGATCCCGGAAGGCTTGCCGGGCTGCTGGGCAAGCGGCAGCGGATGCGCATGCGTGACGTTTTTCATGTGGGGATCAAGGGATTTCTCTTTGCCCTGATCGGGGCATGGGCAGAGCGGAAGCTGGGCAAGGTCGTGGGGATCTCCCCGGGGGCAGAGATGCTTGCCGCGGTGCAGCTCGCCCGGGAACAGCAGATACCCCTGCACCTGATCGACCAGGACATCGCTGTCACCCTGCGGAAGATATCCCGGGAGTTCAGCTGGCGGGAGCGCTGGCGCCTGTTTGTTGATATCGTTCTGGCTCCGTTCCGGGGAAAGAGCATGCTGCAGAAGTACCAGATCGACCTGCGCAAGGTCCCCGCGGAGCAGGCGATCGTGCGCCTGCTGGCCGACGTCAAATCCCGCTACCCCAACCTCTACCGGGTGCTGATCACGGAGCGGAACGCGGTGATGGCCCATAGGCTCTCCCGGCTGATGTCGCAGCATCCCCAGCAGGGCATCCTGGGGATCGTCGGGGCAGGGCACGTGACAGATATCATCACGCGCATCCAGGCGATGCACAAGATTTAAAAAGCGGAAAATCCAGCATTCTGCATATGGGCTGGTTTGACCTGAAGGACAAGATCAAGAGGTATTACCGCTTCTCCCCTGAGGAGATCAAGGGGCTGGTCATCGCGACGCTCATCATCGGGTTTATCGTGTCGTTCAAGGACTGGGGATATGAGGCGTTTGATGCTGCTATCGGGCTGCGGAACCTGCTGATTGCCCTGCTGATGGTCGGGCTTTCGCTGCTGGTGCAGCAGACCGGACACAAGATTGCCGGGCTGTCCGCCGGGTTCACGGTGGAGTTTCGGGTATGGACGTACGGGCTCATCCTGGGGCTGGTGCTGATCCTGGTGAGCAGGGGCAACCTCTGGTTCCTGGCTCCGGGAGGCATTGTCATCTATCATCTCACGACGCACCGCCTGGGGTATTTCCGCTACGGGACGAATGTGTGGGCGCTGGGGATGGTCGCGCTTGCCGGGCCGATCGCCAACGTGCTGTTCGGCGGGCTGTTCAAGACGCTCACCATCTACTTTTCCTGGATCCCCCTGAACGCCGCCCTGGTGGACAAGCTGTTCATCCTCAACATGGCGCTGGCGGTGTATTCGCTCCTGCCGATTCCTCCTTTGCCCGGCGCCAATCTCTTTTTCGCCTCCCGGCTGTGGTATGCCTTCCTGATGGGAGCGCTCGCCACCTACCTGGTGCTGGCGCTGCTGGGAGTGTACTCTTATGTGTTCGCCCTGATCGGCGGCATCATCATCTGGCTGCTGTTCTACAGCCTGTTCGAGAAGGACTGGTGGAAGGGAACATGAATCTCCTGTTCAACTGGATCGAGTACCTGTTTTTGGCGCTGCTGATAGTGGGATTTGTCCTGGCGCTGACCTCCGGAAGCGCGGTGATCAGCTATGTGGTGATCTTCTTCATCGGGGTGTTTGTCGGCAGGGTGTGGTACTACAACCAGGGCGGGTTCCGCTTCCCCACATTCATCGTGGTGGTCGGCTTCCTCATCGGCTACCTGTTCGGGGCGTGGATCACCAGGTACGGGAACGGCTGGATTATCCTCATCCTGTTCGTCCTGGGGCTGTACGGGAGCTATTACGCGCATGAAAGGAAGTGGGTATGATGAGGAGATTTCAGGAGGTAGGATGACTTCTATCCTGCTTGAAGCCTTGAGAATGTTTAAATAGAATGGCCAGGATACGCATCCTTTATGACTGTATGCGCCGCATACTCCGATTTTACCTCCGTGCCTTTCTGGATCGGCATGGTCGTCTCTACAGTTATTCTTGCCGGGCTTTTGCTTTATCTTCCCTTCAAAAGAATAAAATCCAGGAAAAGGTACTGGTTTATCCCCTTGTTCACTCTCCTTTTGTTTGGCGCCTTTATCTTTAATCTATTCGCTTTTGCATCTGTTGATGGCTGCGCCAATCTGGGCAAAGAAGTTTTGATAAAAGATTATCAGAGGGAAATTACCTCCAAAGAGGATGCTGTTTCTGTTTTCCAGGATTATATGGCTGCAAAAGCAGGCCTTACCAACCAATCGCCCATTCAGGAGATTGTCGATCTGGTGAAAAGGGATGTGGAGGAGCAGGGCACTAGCTATGTATGGCGTTTGTATGATGCCCGCTATACCCTCCTTAGGGACGGCAGGCTCTATGGCGAATGGACTGGCGATTGATTCAATGGTAGGACGGCATACGTTAGAGGATGATTCTATTCTTTATGCGCGTTTGAACGCCCAAAAAGTCCGGCAAGCATTCTCGTTACAAATATATTTATAGTGCGCTCCCTTCCTCCCGCTATGCTCAAGGACTTCACTCCCCGCCTGTACCAGGAGACCATCCTGGGGGCTGCCTCAGAGAAGAACACGCTGGTGGTGCTGCCGACCGGGCTGGGAAAGACCGCCATCGCGCTTTTGCTCGCCGCCCAGCGGCTGTCCCGGTTCCCGAACAGCAAGATCGTGTTCCTGGGCCCCACCAAGCCGCTGGTGGAGCAGCACCTGCAGTATTTCCGCAGCCATCTGGACATGCCCGGGGAACGCTTTGCTGTGTTCACCGGGATGATCTCCCCGGAGCAGCGGGAGGCGCTGTGGAAAAGCACGCAGTTCATCTTCTCCACGCCTCAGGGGATGGAAAACGACCTCATCAGCAGGAAGGTCAGCCTGGAGGATGTCTCGCTTCTGGTGTTCGACGAGGCGCACCGCGCGGTGGGCAATTATGCATATACCTTCATCGCCCAGCAGTACGAGCAGCAGGCGCGGTTCCCGCGGATCCTGGCGATGACCGCCTCCCCCGGCTCGGAGATGGATTCCATCCGGGAAGTGATGCAGAATCTCCTGATCGAGCACATCGAGGTGCGCACGCCGCAGGATCCCGATGTCCTGCCGTATGTGCAGGACGTGAAAGTGGAGTGGATATCCGTCGAGCTGCCCGCGGAGTTCCTGCAGATCAAGAAAGTGCTGGAGGAGGCGCTGCGCGGCAGGATGCAGCGGCTGAAGCAGTGGGGTGCACTGAAGCGGGCTGACCTCAGCATGGTGAGCAAGAAGGACCTGATGCAGGCGCAGGGCCAGCTGCAGGCGCGGATCGCGCAGGGAGAGCGGGATTTTGTGGTGTTCACCGAGCTTTCGGTGCTCGCTGAGGTGCTCAAGCTGCAGCACGGGCTGGAGCTGCTGGAGACCCAGGGAATAACCGCATTGCTGAAGTATTTTGAGCGGCTCCAGGAGCAGTCCATTTCGACAAAAACAAAGGCAGTGAAGAACGTCGTGGCCGATCCCCAGTTCCGCTCGGCATGGCTGCTCGCCAGGAGGCTGCAGGAGCAGGGGATCGAGCATCCGAAGCTGGAACGATTAGCAGAGATCGTCCGCGCGGAGATGCATGCCGGGATGAAGCTGATCGTGTTCAGCCAGTACCGGGATTCTGCGGTGGTGCTGGAGCGCATGCTGAACAGCATCAATGGGGTGCAGGCAAGGCTTTTTGTGGGGCAGCTCAAGAAGATGGACACCGGGCTCAGCCAGAAGGAGCAGATCGCCCGGCTGCAGGAGTTCCGGGAAGGGGCGTTCAATGTCCTGGTGGCGACTGCGGTCGGTGAAGAGGGGCTGGACATCCCGAGCGTCGACCTGGTGATATTCTACGAGCCGATCCCTTCAGCAATCCGCACGATCCAGCGCAGGGGAAGGACCGGAAGGCTGGAGAAAGGCAGGGTGATCATCCTCAGCGCAGCCAAGACCAGGGACGAGGGATACCGGTGGAGCGCGCACCATAAGGAGAAGAAGATGCACCTGCACCTGCAGAAGCTGCGGCAGCACGCTCCCCTGCTGCTCCGGAGGGAGCGCTCCCCTGAGCAGCCTGCCGGCAAGGATGTGCTGATCTTCGCGGACCACCGGGAGAAGAGTTCCGGGGTGATCAAGGAGCTGCTGCACTTGGGGGCTGACCTGCGGCTGGAGCAGCTGCAGTGCGCGGATTACGTGCTGAGCAGCAGGGTTGCGGTCGAGTTCAAGAGCAGGGCTGATTTCGTGGATTCCATCGTCGACGGCAGGCTGCTGCTGCAGCTGAAGGAGATGAAGGCGCAGTATCCCATCCCCCTGGTGATGATCGAGGGCGAGGAGGACTGGTATTCACTCCGGAATGTGCATCCGAACGCTGTCCGGGGCATGATCGCCACGATCGCTGTTTCCTATCAGATTCCGCTTATCTATACGAGCAACCAGAGGGAGAGCGCCGCCTTTCTCCTGGCGATCGCCAAGCGGGAGCAGGAGGAGCGGAAGGAAACGTTTACTCCGCACGCGGAGAAGAAGGCTATGAGCCTGAAAGAGCAGCAGGAATACCTGATCTCCGCGCTGCCGGGCATCGGGATGAGCTTGGCACGGCCCTTGCTGCGGCAGTTCAGGACGGTGAAGAATGTCATCAACGCGTCTGCGGAAGAGCTGGAGCAGGTGGAGAAGATCGGGGAGAAGAAAGCGGCCGCGATCAGGGATGTGGTGGAAAGGGAGTATGGGGATAAGTGATTATGTTCAGGACTATGGTAAAACCGTTCCGGCAAGCTACGGGGACCCCTGGGAGGCGACGGATAAGATTAAGGACATCATCAGGGGAATTATCCGCGGGCTGGGCAGCTCTTTTCATATCAGCGATGACATTGCCATCCATAAAGACGCGGTTGTCGAGCAGCAGGCTGTCCTGAAGGGGCCGCTCATCGTGGGAAAGGGATGTTTCGTGGGGGCTGGGACATATCTGCGGGATGGCGTCTTTCTTGGCGATGATGTGGTTATCGGGCCGCATTGCGAAGTGAAATCAAGCTTTATCTTCGGAAAAACAAGAGTTGCCCATCTCAATTATGTCGGTGATTCGATAGTCGGAAGGGACGTCAATATCGAGGCTGGCGCGGTGCTGGCAAATCATGGCAATGAAAGGGATGGCCAGGAAAAGACGATAAAGGCAGTAATGGACGGAAAGATAATTGACACCGGCGTGATCAAGTTCGGCTCGATCGTCGGTGACGGAAGCAGGATCGGGGCGAATGCTGTGCTCAATCCTGGCACGATGCTCCTGCCCGGGTCGGTCGTCGGCAGGCTGGAGCATGTGGATCAAAGGGGTTACCAGCATGAAGTCAGGGAAGCGTACGACCGGTACGCAAAAAAATTCGACGAGAAGTTTGGCGCGCATTTTCGGGGCGCAGTGAAGGAGGAAGCGAATATCTTTCTCCGCAACCTGCAGGGCAAAGATGTCATTGACCTCGGATCCGGCCCGGGAAACCATGCAGAGTATTTCCAGAGAAAAGGCTTCCAGGTGTTGTGCGTCGATTTCTCCGAGCCCATGCTGCAGCTCTGCCGGGAGAAAGGCCTGAAGACCGGGCGGATGGACATCGAGGAATGGGAGCTGCCGGAGCAGAGCGCTGACGGCATCTGGGCGTATGCGTGCCTGCTGCACGTCCCGAAGGCAAAGACTGCGCATGCGATAGAGAATATCTATAGGACACTGCGGCCCGGCGGAATTTTTGGGCTTGCAGTCAAAGAAGGAAGCGGGGAGCGGTTTGAGACGCACGAGGATTATCCGGGCACCAAAAGATTATTCGCTTATTTCCATGACGAGGAGATACGCGAGATGACCAGGGAGCGGTTTGATCTTGCTCATTTCTCCAAAACAAACATAAAGAACAAGTATGTTTTTCTGAATTACGTGCTGCGGGCTAAAACGGAGCGGAAGATTTAAATAGTATAATTGTTATTTTTGTTATAAATAATAAACAGGGTGGTACCGATGGGAACATTATCCGTTTCAATACCGGATGCCTTGCGCCACAAGATGGTGCAGCTCGAGGAGATCAACTGGTCTGCGGTAGCGAGAAAGGCATTTGAAGAGAAGATCGCGCAGGTTGAATTCCTCAGGAAGATTGCCGCAAAGAGCAAGCTGACTGAAAAAGATGCAGAGGAGATCGGCAAAAAGATAAATAAGAGCATCGCAAAGCAGTTCCAAGGGATGTGATGGATGCAAATTGTTGTGGACGCAAATCCTGTGGTGTCTATCCTCATCTCACCAGGCAGGCCCATCAATCTTTTCTTTGTTGAGGAATTGGATATCATTGCGCCCGAGCTGCTTTTCAGGGAGATTGAGAGGAATAAGGATGATATCCTCCGTAAGTCCGGTTTAGGTGAGGATGAGATGCGGAGGTTCCTCGATATCCTCAAAGGAAGGATACGCGTCATCCCGGAAAAAGAGTTCATCGGGTGCAGGGAAAAGGCAGTATCAATATGTCCTGATGAGAAGGATGTAGCTTATTTTGCCCTGGCGCTGCATGTACGATGCCCGTTGTGGAGCAATGAAAAAAAGCTCAAAGAGCAGAAAGATGTCGCTGTATTTTCTACTCACGAGCTTATCGCGCTATTTGACTTTGCCCAGGAAAGAACCTAAAACCGCATCCCTTCCAGCCGCTCCACCCGCTTCTTGGTCGGCGGATGGGTGAGGAAGAGATGCACCCATGCCCCTCCCCTGAAGGGGTTGGTGATGAAGAGATGTGCGGTGGATTCTGTCGCGCCCATGAAGGGAAGCGGGCTTCTGGATGTGGCTTTCTCCAGCTTCAGCAGGGCGGAGGCAAGGGGCTTTCCGGAATGCATGAGCCTTGCCCCTGACTCATCCGCAAGATACTCCCTGCTGCGGGAGATGGCCAGCTGGATCAGCATGGCGATGATCGGGGTGAGGATGGCGAGAGCAAGCAGCTCAAATATGTTGCTGTCCCGGTCCCTGCCGCCAAAGCCGAAGATCGCGCCCCAGCGGGCGATCATGGCGATATAGGATATGACGCCGGCGATGGTGGCGGCAATAGTCGAGATAAGGATGTCCCGGTTCTTGACATGGGAGATCTCGTGGGCGAGCACTCCCTTGAGCTCTTCCTTGGTGAGGAGGCCGAGTATCCCCTCGGTCACTGCCACCACTGCATGCTGCGGGTTCCTTCCGGTGGCAAAGGCATTGGCATGGGGGGAGGGGATGATATAGAGCTTGGGCTGGGGGATACCTGATTTCTGGCTCAGCTCCAGCACGGCCTGGTGCAGCTCCCGGTATTCGCTCTCCGACGCTGGCTTCGCCCGGTAGAGGGCCAGCACGAGCTTGTGCGAGAAGAAATAGCTGAAGAGATTCATGGCCAGGGAAAAGAGCAGGCCGATGAGCAGGCCGGACTGGCCGGCAAGCAGGTAGCCGACTGCCAGGAGCAGGCCGGTCAACGCGCCGAGCAAAATGACGGTCTTGAGCTGGTTCATAGGGAGAGGATGATCCCCTGGTTTAAATACGTTGCGGGGGCTCCGAAGAAAATCCCGCTGCGCTCGGAGGGCAGCGCCGGCTCGCTCCGTGCTGTCGCATGATGCGGGGCGGTTCCCTCCCGTAAGGAACGACCCCTTCCGCTATGCTGTTGCAGGCACAGCACCGCTCACTGAATGGCGCTGCCCTACCTCTTCTCCAGAGCTGGGAAAAAGGGATGCCTGATAAACAACAAACCATAAATAACCGGAAGCCCTTCTGCCGGGCATGGATGAGGCCATATTCCGCCATTACTCGAGAAAGGACATCCAGCAGGCCATCGTGGCCCATGCGCAGCAGAAAGAAGTGGCCATCAAGTTCGGGGAGCAGGGGTTCGGCAAGCGGCCGGACATCATCAAGTACCCGAACGACATCCTGGAGTGGGTGAAGCAGGGAGCAACCTCATTCCATGTCTCGGAGGAGCGGTGGAGGGATCCCCTGCAGGTG
>DATDVW010000031.1:0-3653 GCA_035289865.1 Candidatus Nanoarchaeia archaeon | reverse complement strand
TGCGTGTCTGTCAAGAACACCCGCCCTAAAAGGCGGGGCGTGTTCTTGAGCACGCTCGGAAATCGCCCTCTTGCTCCGAGCTGAAGCATGGAGCGGGCGAGTGGCGATTTCCGACGTGCCCATTGGTAATGCTCCGCAGGAGGGTGCTCTCCGACCTGAGCGAAGCGAAGTGGAGAGGCATGCTCAGGCTCCGCATACGCACGAACAGGAGTTTCGCACCAACCCCGGTTTACGGTATCCCCATCCGCTCCATCACCGCTTTCACCACCAGCGGCCAGGCGACAGTGGCGTCAACCAGCACCTCTGCATACCTGCCCCCCATCTCCGGAGGGATGAACTTGCCCCAGGAGATGCCCTCGCTGTAGGTGCAGCCGCTGTTGGACACCACTATCCCATTCGCTACAAAATTATGTGTGTCGTCCACAGTCAGGTCATACGTCTCATCTTCCCCAAAATACTCTATAGAGGTAACAAAGTGGTTTTCTGCACAATTCTGGTGTATCCAGCTTTTGTCTGCCCCGTACATTTCCCTTCTTTTGTTGAACGTTTTCAGGCTGATGCCGATTGCTTTCGCTGCGTTTGGTATCGACCCATTTTCCTGAATCAATGCATCCTTTATCATATCTTCTGATATGCCGTGGATAAACCTCGGATTCCTTTCACGGGCAACCAATGCTGATCGTATTTCCGGGGGCAAGGCCCGCCACCGCTGCCTTGTCTTGTCATGGGCGCTTTTCAATCTGATTTTTCTCTCTTCTTCTGAAAGGCTGCCCCAATACGAATTCGCTACCATTGATCTTCTTATTCTCTCTTCCGGCTGCAATGCGCTCTCCTTCCTTCGTGCACAGAGAGATTCATATTTTTCCTTACTGATATTGTCCCAGAATCGCACCGATTTTCTTCTCATCTCTGCAGAGTCAGAAATTCGCGAAAGCGTTTGAGCCCTCTTTTGCCTTGTTTCCGCGGTTTCAATAGAACGATGATACCGCGCATGCTTCCTTTTGTCCATAATGAGCAGGTTATCGATCTCATTATTCAGGGTATGATGGTCCTGATGGTGAACAACCTCATGTATACTGAGCGGTCTTCCTGAAATGTATTTTCCAATCAGTTGATGCTCAGCAATCTTGCTGCCATTATTCAGGCTGATAAACCTGTACTTTCCATGGATATCTGTCTTATAATAGGTGTTAAAGGGCATTAACCGGTCATTCTGTTTTAACTCGCTCACTTTTTTGTACCCGCCGTCCTTCATGAGGAGCTTATGGTCTGCTGAAGCAACGATGCTGCCGGTATTGAGCTGCTTTCCCTCCTGGCTCCAGCCGGATATCCATGCAAAATTGACCTTATAGAGCTTTTTTTTCCCTGTCTTCA
Source organism: Candidatus Nanoarchaeia archaeon (assembly GCA_035289865.1). Taxonomy (GTDB): domain Archaea; phylum Nanobdellota; class Nanobdellia; order Woesearchaeales; family JACQNA01; genus JACQNA01. The sequence goes on along the minus strand of DATDVW010000031.1, from coordinate 2,279 downwards.
CTGCCCTCCGGATATTTGCAAGCACGATGTTTTCAGCAAAGGAATACACCGGTATGTCCGATTTCCCAGCTAAATCCTTGATAGGTATTCCCGCAGGATATTTTTCCAGATTTCTCGGAATTTCTATCTTGGTATCTTTATGCAGGCACAGTCCGCCCCAGTGCACCGGCTCCGGGCAAATCCGCACCCCATACTTGTAGAGGATGACCGGGTCCCCGTTCTCCGGGATGAACCCCTTTCCCTCGCACTGCGCGCATCCCTTCCCCCTGCATGCCGGGCACGGGTTCTGCAGCCGCTTCTTGATGATGTCCAGGTATGGCGCCACCTGCTGCGCCCAGTTCCTCGGCACGCCGCCGCCGACGGTGAATATGCCGATGGTTTTCTGCTGGGCGATCAGCTTGGCGAAGCCGTCCAGGTCGACGTACGGGTCAAACGGCAGCGGCCGCTTCCCCGTCTTCACGCGCCTCCGGTTGTAGATGCCGACGTCCAGCCCAAGCTCGCAGTCCGTGAATGCAGGGACATAGACCGGCACGTTCTTCTCAAACGCGCTCTTGAGGATGCCCCTGCCGGAGACATGCGTGTGGAGGTATCTCCCCATCTCCCGGGTGATGAGGGAGGAGCTGAGCGTGATTCCGGGATCGACAGAGTCCAGCACCTCGCGGACGATCAGCTCAGTGTCGTCAAGGTTCTTCTCCAGCTCCAGGGTGTCATAGATCCGGTCATACCCCTTCTGGTAGAGCTCGGTGTCGTTCATCTGCCCGGGCTTGTACTTGAAATGCTTCATCCCCTGCGATTCCACAAAGCCGTGCGTCATCAGCGCGCCGGTGGAGACGACCGCATCAACCATCCCGGTGTCGATCATGTCGCAGATGACGAGCCCCATCTTCGCCGGGGTCATCGCGCCGGACAGCGTCAGCACCACAAAGCAGTCCTTGTCCAGCACCATCTCATGGAGGATATCTGCCGCCTCGCCGAGGTTGCGCGCCTGGAACGAGGTCTTGCTCATCGCGGTGACAAGATCGTTCACGCTCTTGCAGGCGCGCAGGTCCAGCGATTCCAGCGGATCCAGGTTGTCCTGGAATCCGTCATGCAGTTCATCTTGTCGGCGGATGTGCATAAGTGGGAAATATTCCGCAGGAGAGTTTATTTAAAGTTTATGCTGGTGAAGCATATAGGTGAAAGCGGTCAGGTCCTGTTTTTTGCCGCGGCCACGATCAGCGGCAGCGCGATCGTCACGTCGCAGGGCACCGTCACGTGCATCGCGTCGTTATGGAGCTTCCCCCAGGATATCCCCTCTTTCAGCTCCGCCCCGGAGCTGCCCCCGGATTCAGGCCGGTCAGTGGTGATCTGGATGCCGTAGCTCGCCCCCCCGGTGAACTGCATCGCCTGCTGGATGAAGTTCTTGGGGACTCCCCCTCCCAGGTACATCACCCCGCATTTCTTCCCCCAGGCCAGGTTGATCATCTCCGGCAGGTCGTCAAATGCCTTCACCGCGACCGGCTGGTGCGCGGCGATGAGGTTGTACATCATCAGCCCGATGCCGGAGTCCGCAAGCGCCGGGGAGAAGATCGGCACCTTCTTCCGCGCGCAGATGCCCAGCAGGGAGCGTTCCGGCAGCAGCTCTCCGATCTTCAGCAGCAGTGCCCGGATGGTGGTGATGTCTTTCAGCTCGGCGTAATGCGAGGAAAAGAAGCCCTCCAGGCTTGCATACGCCTTGTTCGGCATGTAGGAATCGTACATCCGGTCGAATCCCGCCTCGAAAAGTTCCTGGTCATCGGCGTGCTCGCTGCCCTGGTAATGCCGGTGCCCGAGCGCCTCCACCATATCATGGGTGAGGATGGCCCCGGTGGTCACCACCACGTCAGCGTAGCCCGATTCCACCATCTCGATGAGGATGTTCCGCAGCCCGCCGGAGACCAGGGCGCCCGCCACGCCGAGGAATTTCACGCATGCGGCATCCTGGGCCATCATGCTGAATATCTCGCCCGCTTTCGCCAGCTTTCCGGCGCCAAACACCCCTGATGCCCGCATCTCCCGGAGCAGCTCGTCAACGGTCATCCCTTTCTTCAGTTCCATCTGCTTGACCGGAGGAAGGGAGTCCATGCAGCTGGACAAATGGCGCCGCCTTTTAAAACGTTTCTAAACCCAAATCTTTAAATACCCTCCAGCATCCCTGCACGTGATGGCGATTGTTGGGTTTACACTGATGAAGATCCTCGCAGAGCGGAAGAGCGTGCCTGCGGAGAAGATGAATATCTCCAATAACGTCTCTGTCAAGG
>DATDVW010000030.1:0-3108 GCA_035289865.1 Candidatus Nanoarchaeia archaeon | reverse complement strand
GCCAACAGCATGCTCAAGAGGGGAATGGGAGAGACTTTGCGGGGAAAGACCGTCGGGCAGCAGGCAAGGCACTTCTACATGAAGTGCTTTACACATAATATACTCATGAGGTGTTAAAGATGGAACTTGCAATCAAGCCGGCTGCGCGGTGCATCCGGCACGCCGCCATACTTACCGCTGCCTGACCTTTCTCACCATCCCTCGGTATGCGTCGACTTCCACCAGATCGCCATCTTTGAGGATTTTGGTCGCGATTTTCGTGCCGATGATGCAGGGCTTGTGCAATTCACGGGAAATAATAGCGGCATGAGAAAGCAGCCCTCCCTCATCAGCAACAATAGCCGCTGCGCGGTTGATCGCTGGGAGGAATTCAGGGGTAGTCATGGTACAAACCAATATCTCGCCTGCGAGGACCTTATGCGATTCCGGTGCACTATGGCATACGCGCACCGCCCCCCGCACGATTCCCTTGTGCGCTATCTGCCCTTTACACTCGTTACCTTGCTTTACATCCTCAATCTTTCTTCCCATATCCTCGGACCATCTTTTCGCACGCTTCCCATACATGAAGCGGGCTACCCCATCCTCCAACAGCACTGCATGGGCATAGCTTCTTTCCCTCCAATTCACTTTCTTTAACAAAGAGGGATTAGCCAATGCTTGCTCTATCTCATTTGCCCGAAGAAGAAGCATTTGGCCATATTTGATGCCCATCTTTGCACACCAATACTCAAATAATGGGTGTAATCTCGCCAAGACCTCAAAGGATTTCTCAACGCTCCAGTTTAACACCCATGCAAATTCCCGCGCCCAATCAACTTTCTTCATTAATGCAATATCCTTCCGGATGCAATCTTCGAGTGCCCGAGTACACTGCTTATCTGAGATACGCTCAACGACGCTCTTTCTGCGATTCTCCATGAAGCCAGTAGACAAGGCATCCTCGACATTCTTTGCTACTGCTGTAAAATCCAAAAAATCTTTTTCAACCAGAATGTATTGGGTGATCCAATAATATCTTTTCAGATATGCATCTGTCATCTGTGTAAACCTCTTGTCCTTCTTGAAATGCGGCGTTCTTTGTGCATAGGCAACCAGCTTACTAAACGCTTCCTGTTCCTGCTGGAACATAGCCTTTTTTTTCGGGAATATCAGCAGCATCAGCGCAGTATCAAAATCAGTGATGCGCTCAATCCTTCCACGATATCTTTCCAAGCCTTGCTTTATCTGCTTAGCCAGAAGATCATACTCTGTAACATACCATGGAAGCCAATACCAGGGAATAAGCATCAAAAACTGATCCCTGAATCGAACCCATTCCTTTATTAGGTCATTTCTGTGTACGGAGCTGAGCTTGGCTAAAACGCGCTGTGAGAAACCTTCAAATTGCTCCACTCTCTTGACCGTAGTTGTATACACATACTTGATATACGTCTCTTTCTTAATCTCCGCAGAAAACTTCCTCATAATCTCCTGCTTTTGTGATTTTTTTATAAAACCCCTGCCGTCTGCAAGGAATAGATAATCCACATTTGGAATCTTCAGCTTTATTGCCTGGTCAAATTCTACCAAGAACACTTTTGTCCAAAAATCATTCAGAAGAACAGTATTCCCTCCCCTATGCTGGAACTCATACTCCCATTCCTGCGGTTTAATGGAAATGCTCGAAACAACTACATCTTTTCCTATCATTTTTATACCCTAACGATAATCAATGTGGGGAGGAGGACTTCCGTCGCTACATGCAGCGTTTCGAACCCCCGTAGGCACTGAGCCACCAGGTCCTAAGCCTGGCCCGTTTGGCCGCTCCGGCATCCCCACAGGGGAGGCAAGACGCCTTGCTCTTTTAAATAAGTATCTTTTTGCCCCCGCCCTGTTTCCCTCGCCTTTTTCCCTCGCCTTTTCTCATACCTATATATCCCCGAGCATATACGCCACCAGCATAATCTTTAATAATCCCCTCCTGATTTGGGCAGCTATGGAGTATCAGGACACCACTGGAAACAAATACCAGATCAGCTATTCCCAGGAGCTCCAGCAGAAGATCGTGCAGCAGCTGAATGCCGCCCAGCGGATGCAGCGGCGCACCATGAAGATCATGATGGTGCTGATATTCCTGTTTGCCCTCATCCTTATCGCCGGCCTCATCACCTTTGTTTACCTGGACCAGCGTGATGCCATCACCCATGCGGGCAGACTGCTGTTCTGCAGGGGAGCATTCTAGATACCTTTAAATCAGGCATTGCCTTTTTCCTTCCTATGTTTTCCCTGGTGATACCTGCCCATAACGAGGAGCGGAGGATTACGCCAGTGGTCAGGGGATTTCTGGAGCATTTTTCTGATATCGAGGTTATCGTGGTGAGCAACGGCAGCACCGATGCCACCGATCTGATAGTGCAGCGCATCCGGGATCCACGAATCCGGCTGCTCTCCTTCCCCAAAAAGCTGGGCAAGGGCGGCGCCATCCTCCGGGGATTCCGGCAGGCGAAGGGGGATATCATCGGCTTTTCTGACGCTGACCAGGCTGTCGCGCCCGCTGATTTCCAGCGGCTTATTGCGCACCTCCGCTCTGCTGACGCCGCCATCGGCTCCCGGCGTGTTTCCGGCAGCAGGATCATGGTCCGGCAGCCCTTCTCCCGGCGGCTCTTCAGCAAGGGCTTCAATCTGCTGGTGAATCTCCTCTTCCCCCTCCGTATCCAGGACACCCAATGCGGGGCCAAGGTGTTCCGGCGGGAGGCGCTGCTGGGCATCCTTCCCTCTGTAGCGACCATCGGCTTTGCCTTTGATGTCGATATCCTCTGGCGGCTGAAGAAAAAAGGCCATTCCATCGCAGAGGTTCCAATCACCTGGAAGCATGAGTCCGGGGGGAGCTTCCGCCTCACCGCGATGCCGGAGATGCTGATTGCATTGCTCAAGGTCAGGCTTTCATAAGCATTTGCCTTACCCGGTATACTGTATACTGTATACTGTATAGCGCAGTGACATATGTCACCAGCGCTAGAAGAGTGAAGAAAAATCAAAATAAACCTCCGCTGGCTTCTTTCCACTCAGGCTGCTGTGCGGCCTGAAGTGGTTATACCTCAATCTGAACCTTTCTAGATCATTCTT
>DATDVW010000029.1:0-2837 GCA_035289865.1 Candidatus Nanoarchaeia archaeon | reverse complement strand
GCGATGGTCGGCAGGGGGTTTGGCAACGGCGCGCAGCACTGCCAGAGCCTGCAGGCGCTGTTCAGCCATATCCCTGGATTGAAGGTGGTGATGCCCAGCACCGCCTATGATGCCAAGGGGCTGCTGATGGCAAGCATCCGCGACAACAATCCGGTCGTGTTTATCGAGCACCGCTGGCTGCACCAGGTGAAGGGGGAGGTGCCTGAGGAGCCGTATATCGTTCCACTGGGAAAGGCAGCGGTCGTCGCTGAGGGAAGGAACATCACGATCGCCGCGACATCCTACATGACTATCGAGGCAAGGAAGGCGCTGCCCTGGCTTTCTCAGGCAGGCATCTCCGCAGAGCTGATAGATATCCGGAGCCTGAAGCCGCTGGATGAGGAGACCATCCTGCATTCGGTGCAGAAGACCGGCAGGCTGCTGGCCGCGGATTCCGGATGGTATACCGGAGGGGTTGCCGGGGAGGTTGTTGCGCGGATCGCAGAAAGGGCGTTTCCCAGCCTCAAGGCTGCGCCGCAGCGCATCACCGCGCCTGACCTGCCGACGCCTGCAACACGCGCATTGGCGCAGCACTATTATCCCCGGCATGTCGACATCATCAGGAGGGTGTGCGGGATGCTGGGCAGGGGGGAGCAGGAGATTGCGCAGCTGGTTGCCGCCGCCGATATGGTGCCTGAGGATGGCGAGCTGCGGTTCCGGGATGTGCCGGACGGGCGGTTCACCGGGCCGTTTTAACGGGCCGGGGCTGTTCTAGGTTTTCTGATACACGTAGAAATCCCCAAAGCGCTGTTCGAGGCGGTAATATCCCGCCAGCACCGCTATCGCCTCTGGGGAGAGCCCGCCTTTGACTTCCCGCGGGAAATCGGAGTAGATGATATAGGTGATGTCATGGACGAGTATCACCTCGGTGATGTTATAAGTATCCCGCACCAGGCCCAGGCCACAGGTGGAATGGACAGCGCCTATAGTGGAGATGGGGTCGCCGCAAATATTGAATTGGGTCAGGGGATTCACCGGATAGAACCGGTTGCCGTTGAAGTACGCGATCTCATCCTCAGTGACAACAAGGTCGTTAGGGGATACGTGCTTCTGCGCGTATGCAAGGGTTTCAACATACCCTTCCCTACCATAGAGTATCTCGGTCGAGTAGCTGGCAAACGCCTGGGTGACGGCCAGGGAGAGGCTCATCGGCACCAGGAGGATGATGCAGAGGGCAACAAAGAGACGCTGGTTCCGGGCAGCGAGAGGGAATGCGACGGCCGCTACCGGCGCCACATACGCGGCCAGGGCAAGGAGCATGGGCAGTGAGCCTGCATCCCAGGGCAGGATGTCCTGCAGCAGGAGCAAGGGGTCGGGAAGAAGAAGATAATAGGCAAAGAGGGCAAGCATGCATGCAACCCCGCGCCAGGCTGCCTTTGCGGAGATGTGCAGGTGGCGGTGGACGGAAAACGAGAGCAGGATGACTGCGATCGGGACGATGGGAAACAGGTAGTTGATGTTCGGCGCCCGGATGAGGTATGCGCCCCAAGTCACCACGATGTACAAGGCAAAGAAGTCCAGGACAGAAGCAGACCTGGTCCGCCAATAGTCCTTTGCCCTCTCGCCAAGCGCGAACAGCAGGAGCAGGATGAATGCGGGCGAGAACCAGAAGAGATGGTAGGCGAAATTGGCGATATGCCGCAGGACGAGCGAAAACGAGAGCGAGTCGCCGACGATCCTGCCGAACAATGTCGTCTGGAACGGGGTGAGGAACGGGCCGCTGATAAGCTGGGTGTAGAGATACCAGGTCCCGACAAAAAGGAGGGTGCTGCCGACACCGACGGCGGCGTAGGAGAACAGCCGTGCATACTCCCTCCTGATGAGCGTGTAGATGACGATGCCCGCCAGCATCAGGTAGGGCGTGGTGAACTTCGTCCAGAGCGCAAGGGTGAACACGAGCAGCAGGAGGGCATAATGCCCTGCCCCCTGGATGCGCCGGAACCTGATGAAAAGATAGACGAAAGCGAGCAGCAGCACGCTCAGCAGGGAGGTGTCAAACAGGATGAGGAGCGATTTCCGCAGGACGACCGCATTGAGGAGGTAGAGGATGAGGAATATGGGGAATATGCCGGCGTGATGGGGGGAGAGCCTGCGGATGATCAGATATGCAAGAAGGATGGTGACGATGAGGGAGAGCACACCAACTATTCTTGCTGCAACAAAAGAGCTATACACCATGGGAGTGATTGCTCTGACCAGTGAGATGGCATAGGTGTAGAGCGGTGGATGCACATAGCCATAGCCCCATCCCGCATCTTCCCCATAATACATTAGGGGTACGCCGACCGCATTGATAGAGTCGCTCATGACCAGAAGAGGAAGCTCATCGTGCTCCGGAAGCTTCACCAGCAGGAATGGAAGAAGAACAAGAGCGATAAGAATAGCGCAGACGGCAAAAGGCAGCGGGGAGAGCCTGCGGGTGTTGTCCATGGTGTTCGGCGGCATGCCGCTTATCGGATGACCTGATAGACGTAGTACCGGTTCTGCCGCTCGCCGATGACCAGGGCATCATCCGGATAGCTGATGTCTATGGCATTAATGAGCCGGTATTTTTCCGGATGCAGGCGGATATAGGTTATGGTCTTATCAGAGCGGTAATAGGGATCCTCCAAAAAGGAGATGTAGGAGATGTTGAGGTAGCTCACCTGGAAGTCCAGGTCGTCCTTTTGCTGGGGCAGACTCACCACCCGCTTGTCCGTGAGATACGCGATTCCGGTGACCTCACCCCAGTCCAGCACCCCTTCCCCGGGGAGCGTGGAAAGGAACGCGGCCGCCTCAGCGCCCGGCACGAGCGGAAC
>DATDVW010000028.1:0-10201 GCA_035289865.1 Candidatus Nanoarchaeia archaeon | reverse complement strand
CTTCGAGCATATCTTCAATGCGCTGCCGGAGCAGGATGCAGACACATTCCTGGGCTTCGGCCTCAACGAATTCACCCGCCAGCTGATGGCCGTCGGCCGGCATTTTTCTCCCGGCGACCAGGCGTTCGCCGACAGCGTGATCGCGGAAGCGCAGCGGATCACCAATTCCCTGAAGGAGCTCTACCCGCCGGAATCGCCGGCCAGCGACTCGCTCGCATCCTGGGCAAGGAACCTGGTGAGGTATGGCGAGATATTTGTCGGACGCATCCGCGGATTCAAGGCGTACGCCGCCCAGGAGAGAGGACGTGCAATCTTTGTCCGCACCGGCAAGTATACCGCCAGCTACCTGGCGATGTCCATCCCCGCCACCGTGGGCCCGGACCTGCAGTGCGAGATGTTCGCGATCCAGCACGCCCTGGGCAGGCTGGTGCAGGAGGCGCAGATGCTCCAATACCTGGCCTCCTGGCAGCCGGACAACATGCCCTGGGACGACGCAGTCTGCACCAAGTTCGACGTGCTCGTCCAGGGCCTCAGGTGGAACAGCCGCCACATCACAGCGCCGGCATCGCTGGTCCATCCGCCCATTGTTCTTGGCATGAACCAGTAACGCTCGGGCAGCAGTGAACAAGACAGCGGAAAGGAAATGTGCCATGACCAGAGGGCCGTAAACAGATGCGGGGCTCGCATGCGGCAAAAAATCTCTGCCGAACGGCAGAGTCAGGGAGATCCGGCGCACCAGATAAGTCGCTCGCAGATCCCTGCACTATTCATCCGTCCAGCCCAACCCAGGAGTATGGACAATGGCAACAAAGAAATCTCCAGAAGATCTCGTCGTGATCGAGAATGCGGCACTAGACGAGATCAAAGGGGGCGGTGTGATTCTTCGTGGTGTCGTCTCACCGGATTCACTCCTGCTCTTGCAGGTGGATGACTACCAGCGCGAGGCCATGCCGCTCAGTGCGATCTCCAGCATCCTCCAGGCATTGGAGGACGGTGAATCGCTTCCGGACATCGAGCTCGGCATGCGCGGCGATCGTTTCGAGGAGAAAGCGAGTGGCAGGGTAGTTCTGGAGGACCCGGTCTTCATCATTGACGGTGTCCAGCGCCGGAATGCTGCCGTGCATTTCCTCTCCCAGCATCCCGATGCCGTCGTGCGGATCGGGGCGACCATCCATTTCAACACGACAAAGGAATGGGAGCGTAATCGCTTCCTCACCCTGAACACCCAGCGGATCAGGGTGTCGCCGAACATCCACCTCCGCAACAAGCGCGAGGAGAGCCCGGCGGTACAGATGCTCTTCGGCCTGAGCACCAAGGACAATGGCTTTGTCCTCTGCAACCGGGTATCCTGGAACCAGCGCATGGCCAAGGGCGAACTCCTCACTGCGCTGATGTTTGCCAAGGTCGTCGGCATCCTGCACGCCCACAAGGCACCGACAAGGCGCAACCAGATCCATGAGCTCGTTCCCGCGCTGGACAAGGCCGTTGACATCTTCGGCGTGCAGATCATGCGGGAGAACATTCGGTCATTCTTCCAGCTCGTTGACGAGTGCTGGGGCGTGCGGCGTGTGCAGTACCGTGAGGGCGCAGCCTACATGCGCGGAGCGTTCCTGCAGGTGCTCGCCAATATCCTCACGACGCACCGCGACTTCTGGCAGCAGCCTGAGGAGAAAAGGCTGTATGTCGAGCCGTCGCTGATGCGCAAGATCAAGCTGTTCGCCGTCCATGACCCGTACGTGGTCAACCTGGCGAGCTCCGGCGGCAAGTCGCGTGAAATCCTGTTCCAGATGATGCGCGACCACATCAACAGCGGCAAGCGGACCAGGCGGATCGTCTCCCGCTCCGGGGACCAGGTCCCCCTGGATGATGGGGAGAGCGAAAGCAACGGGAACTGACACAACAACAGCACGAGGTATGCCATGACCAGAGGGCCGTGACATCACCAGCTCGTCTCCGGCAAAGAAACAGCAACGTCAGAAAGCAACATCACCATTTTCACCACGAAAGAGGTGTGCGATGGCGTCTTCACGGATGTCGCATGCTGCTGGCTGGGCCTCGGATGCTCCGACGCCTGCCCAGATGAAGGAGTTCTTCGCGCAGTGCGGAGGACAGAATCCACGCATTACTAGCGCCCGTCTCCAGGCATTTCTGCGGGGCAAGGACGCTGGCTGGTCGCCGATAAGAAGGCCGGAAATGGAGGGATCAAAGGGATATGAACTCATCTTCTGGGATTCTGACAGACAGCAGATCATTCCGGCCTCCAAGGTTCTCGAGATTACCGGCATCTTCTGGAAGACGTTCCGGAAGACGGGATCTCGGACCTTCCTGATGTACGCACAGCACCCGAGACGCGGTATGCTGGCGGATATCCGTTTCAAGGACGGGCCCAGGGGAGAAGGACACATTGGCTCGAGTTGGGCACTGGATGGGGGAAAGCGAGGTCTCCTGGGCAGTGGCCTCTTCAACGACTGGACGCGAGATGATGGCGTCGATCCGGAATACCTCGCGGAACTGATATTGGAAAACGCTCCCCCAGCAGAGCGCACCGCTTCGGTGGCTCAGTAGGCTTTGGAAAGCGACTCCCAACCCCCTCCGCGACCAAAGCGGTGCGGGTAAGTCAAAAGGACAAAACAGCTGGCGGCCGGCGCGGTTCCATGTCGGGGGCATGACAAATAATCCCCGCTTCGCCGCCGCCAGTCCCCTACCCCGGTAGCTCTAACTGGCAGAGCATCGGTCTCCAAAACCGAGGGCTGCAGGTTCAAATCCTGCCCGGGGTGCGAGGTGCACATGGGGTGCATCTCATAGCGGAATCCGGAGGTGCCGTATGCACTGCTCGGAGATCCGGTACCAATCCTTCCCCGCCGAGTCCAAAAAGATGTAGTCGGACGGTGAAGGTGCGGTAGGAGCCAACACGCAATCCCGCGCGCTCTCCCTGCTCCTGCCTGATGTGGGCTGCCTGGAGGGCCTGCTTTCCCTTTGGGCAGCCCTGGGCGGGGGTATCACAAGAACAGGTGGTCCTGGGTTTGCAGCATCTTGTATATGGGGTTCGTTCATCATCTCGCGCGGACGGTATCCGCAAAAGGATGGCCGCACAACAATAAGGAGGATCGCCATGGAATCGAGTCCTGCATCGTCTCGTGCTGTCGACCTTGCCGAAACAAGACAGTTCAAAATCGTCATGGAAGGCGTTCTCCGTATTCCGACGGGCCTTTCCATGCGGCAGCGCATCGCCAGAGGAGAGTATCACCGGGTCGACCCGCTGATCAGGAGGAGACCCTTCCGCACAACCGTCCCGTGCCGCTATGACGGGCACACCTGGATACGTCATGCGGTGGTGGATGTGCCCTTCAAGGTGTTCCTTTACGAGTGCTATATCAAATCATTGCGACAAGTGAGGTTGGACATGGGAAGGGAGGGATGCTCCCCGGGAACGCTCGCCGAGCTCCTCGTTCTTGGCGAAACACATCCGGAACTCCAACTGATGTTTCCCATCCCCGCTTCCGGGGTGGTGTCGGGCGCAGGCATGCTAGATGACCCCTTCATGATCCCGGTCTTGTGCAAGAGCGAGGAGGGTGACCGCGAGCTGCATCTGGTCCAACTTTTGATATGCTGGGCTCCCGGCAACGGATTCCTCGGTGTCGACAGGCCTTTTTGATTTGGGAACGACCGCACGAAAGGAAAATCCCATGAGCAGATCTCCTCCGGAGCGCTGTCCAGAGAGCTGATCCAGTGAACAGCAAGAGAAGCAGATGCAGCCTCATCCACTTACCAGAGAAGAGGGCGCCATGGCACCGTTCTTGGGAGAGAAAATCCAGGTCCGCCTGCCGAGGGATATCCTGAAGCAGCTCGACAACATCGCGAAAGGCCGGCTGCTCAGCCGCTCCGATGTCGTCCGGGAGGCGATCCTCGCGCACCTGAAGAAGTGATTCAGGCGGCGGGAAGCAGTTGCAGGCGGAAGCGCTGGAGCGCGCTGGATACGTCCAGTTGAAGTTCGATCCTTCTCCGCCTGCGCAAGGAATTCAGGATGCTGTCCATAATTTCCACTTTGGCAAGAGAGAGGAGGTGGCATCACATGCCCCAGTTCAAGAGAGGACACAACCGGCTGCTCAACGCGCTCCTCACAAAGGTTCGGAGGATAGCGGAGAACGCGAAAACCGAGGACGATTTCGGGCGCATCTTCGTCCTCCTCAGGCAGTTCGCGGCAGAGCAGGGGCTGATCCGGTACAACCACGCGCCGAAGTACTGGTTCATGGCCATCATGGGGCTCATCATCGGGGCAACCGGGCTGCTGATCTACCTGTTCCCGGAGCACCGGATAGTGGCTGACGGCTACGGGTACATCCTTATCGGAGCCGCTGCTGTTCCGTTGATAGTATTGCTGGCCTGGGCAGGCGGTCAAAGCTGCAAAATCAGCGGGATCAGCGACCTCATCTTCAAGAAGGACATGTACTTCGACAACGAGCTGAAGGCCGTCCCGGTCCCGAAAGGAACCTACAAGGGGCTCCATGCGGCGTTCGGCGACTTCCGGGACAGGGGAGAGGAGGACAGGTACATCGAACAGATGGTGGAGGGAAACCACCGCTCGGAGATCTTCCCCTTCCCGTACCGGTACTACACCTTCCACTATGTGGAGGTGTACTATGTGCTGGTGACCAGGAAGATAGGGAATTCGACATATGTGACCACGGAGCGGAGGACCAGGACGTGCTACCGGTACGGGCTCCTGCTCGACTTCCCCTACGCCAAGCGGCTGGCGGTGGTGTCCTCCGGCGGCAGGTATGATTACGCCGGAGAGTGGGAGCCGACATCGCACGAATTCAGCAGCCGCTTCAATGTCCATTGCGACGAGCAGATCGCGGCCAGCAGATTCCTCAAGCCCTCGGTGGTCCGGGAGTTCGTGGGCATGGCCGGCATCGGCGGGTTGAACGTGGAGATCAACGGGGTTGGCCAGATGTGCGTCTCGTTCTCTGACAGCGATGTCCTGCTCATGGCAAGGGGGTATTCCATCGCTGAGCCGGATGCGTTCGAAAAGGAGATCATGGGCATGCTCCGGCCGCCCAAGCTGAACAGGCTGCTGCGGTTCATCGAGGTGCTGAAGAAGCACAACGACAGCAACTTCTAACCCGCTTCAACGAAAGAAGGGAGCTTGGACCATGGACCAGACCATGATACTCATCGGAATCGCGGCATTCGCACTCCTGATCGCCGTGGCCTATGCAATCTCGACCCGGAACGGGATCGTTGCCAACAAGAACAATGTCCTACGGGCGTGGGCAGATGTCATCGCCTACCAGCGCAAGAAGCTGAACGTCATTCCGGAGCTGGAGCGGGGCATCAGGGAGCACCTGGAATTCGAGCAGGGGCTCCTGACCAACATCACCAGTATCCGCTCCATGGTCAGCAACCTCTCGGACAAGGCCATCGAGCCGGGGCATCTCCAGGCGATCGAGGCCAAGACCAAGGAGCTTCTGGCGGGGATCCGCATCGCCGTGGAGAACTATCCGCAGCTGCGCACCACCGAGCTCTACAGCAGGTGGATGAACGCGCTGGAGGAGATCGAGGACAACATCGCTGCGGCCATCACGGTGTTCAACGCTGCTGTTGAGCGCTTCAACAACTGCATCCAGCAGTTCCCGGCGAATGTCGTCAACAGCTGGCTCAACCAGGAAGCCGTGCTGCAGGCTTTCACCGACACCCGGGCGGCCAGCGGTATCGAGTACAAGCCGGGATTCAGCGCCTGAATCTGTCTGCCATCACCGATCCCAACGGCGGGGCGCCACATCAACCCTATCGCAGAGGAGACTCCATTATCGGAGAAGCCCCTGCCTCACATGCCTTCCGGGGCAGGGGCTTCTTTGCGGGCGTAGCTCAGCGGCAGAGCGCTTCTTTACAGAGAAGATATCGCAGGTTCGAATCCTAATCCGGCGGCGAGAGAGACGCAACATTTATATCCCCACTATTCTTGAAACGTTTCTATGAGGATCGCCTATACCAAGCACGCTGACATTCAGATTGAGAAGCGAAAATTGGAAAAGATTTGGGTTGAAGAAGTTATCAAATCTCCGGACAGGACGGAAAGGGGAGGAATCAATAAATATTACGCAAGCAAGAAACTCAACGGAATCACGCTGGAAGTTGTGTACACCAAAGAAAGGTTTATAAAGGTCATTACTGTTTACCCATTGCCATGAAAATCAGATACGACCCCGATGCGGATGCCATGTATATCACGCTGCGTGATGCAGAAGTGGCCAGCACCAAAAAGATGGATAAGACCACCATTGTGGACTACGATAAAGAAGGCCAATTAATCGGGGTAGAGATTCTGTTTGTGAAAGAAACCAATCCCGGGTTGCTGAGGGAAATACAGGTGGAAAACCTGATTTCTGCGTAAAAATCTTCCAATATAGAATGTCCAACTTGGGGAAGCTGGTAGCTGATTTCTTTTCCACTCAACCGAAACATCACCCATCAGCAGTCCGAACAGGAGGAAGCGATGGAAGCTCAGATGGTGTTCAAGGTGCCGCCGGAAGGCAGGAAGGTCATGGCGAGGCAGGCGTGGACGGTGATTGGTGCCCTGGGGATATTCTGTGCTGTTTTCGTGGTTTCTGGATATATCTCGTTTTTGTATCGACATCAGGAAGTTGCTGCATCAGTGATGGGTGCCTTATCCCTGATATTCCGCCTATTCATGATACTGGCAGGGATACTCTGCGCCGTTGCGTTGCCGATATTTTCCCTCTACATGTACTTCCGCTTCTACCGCCGTGGGGTCTGGACCAAGACCACCATAGACCGGGAGGGGAAAAAGATCGTCCAGCTATCTCCCAGAAAGCAGGAGAGCTGGAATTTCCATGCCGTCGTCTCCGCAGAATTCCACGAAGACCGCAGTTGGCTCACCGGATGGGCAAGCAGGGACACCGGCATCGGCGACATCCGGCTTAAGGTGATGCGGTTCAACACCGAGCAGATCCCGCAGGCCGTCACCAGCATGATCGAGATCCCCGGCCAGCACCGCTCTGCCTTCATCGCGCTGGAGCAGTTCCTCCGGGGGCTGCCGACGCTGGAAGGCATCATCGCGTTCACCCAAGCGCAAACCGGAAAGTGAGGAATGCCATGCCCCTCGTCCTGGTGGTTGACGACTACCCGATGTGGCACGAGATGTACCATAGGCAGCTGGACGGCAGGATAGATCTCATCAGCGCGCGTTCCGCGGAAGAAGCCAAGCGCGTGTTCAATGCCCGTCACAAGAAACTTGCTGCCATCGCCCTGGGCACCTGCGCTGCCGTGCAGCCGACGACGCTCCACCTGGTTCCGCTCTTCCGGCTGAAATTCAATGGGCCGATCATCGCCGTTTCCACGGTTCCTGGCTATCGGCAGCAGCTCATGCAAGCCGGCTGCAGCCATGAGATAGACAAGGTTTATCTGGCTCAGCTTCTGCTGCATCTGTTTGCACCGCAGCAGGAAGCATCCTGCTGAGCGCGAGGAAAGAGGAAAGGAAATAGCATGAACTGCCTTCCGGTCAGCCTCATGCTCTCCGCGCTGCCGCTGGCGTCAGCAGTCTCCCTGGCCATCGATGCCGCGTTGGGCTATGCCCTGAGGCATTTGCCCCCGTACAGGCGCATGCCGGTTCATTCTTTTATGCTCATGGTGCTGCTGGTCAATTGCCTAATCCTGCCGAAGGACGCATCACTCATCATGAGTACCCTGTTCAGCACGGTCGGCTACACTGTCGGCTTCCTGCTGCCGGGGATCAACAGAGAGGAGGAGAGGTCATGAGATCATTTCAGTTGATCGCAGAATACGAAGATCTGCGGGAGAGGCTGAAGCATGCAGCCAGCATCATGTATGACCAGCACGTCCCCCCGGAAGTCTCCAGGCAATCAGCCACGGTCGCCGCTGCGCTCTGGTCGCTGCTGCCCTGGGTGTTTGACCTGCGCGTGGAGGGCGAGGAGGCGGCAAGCATAGCATTATGCCGGCTGGTCAATCTCCTGATCCTCCGCATCGTCGGGAGAGATGAGCAGCTTCCGGATCTCCTCCGCCTCCTCGAAGATGATATCAGGACCCTGCATAAGATCCGCCAGGGCAACAGCGGAAGAGAGCTCCTCGCCGGGCTGAGCGCCCATCTCCTGCATCGCTACGCCGGCTTCGGCCTCACGCCCGGGCACCTGAACCATGCGGCAGAAAGCAAGCAGCAGTAACACCGTTGCATACCGTTCACGGATGGACACATCTCCACAGAAGAAGGAGAGGGGGGCAATCTATGCTTACCAGCATTGTCATGCAGCATGATGCAGGGATAGAGGTGTCTGTCACCCTGCTGATTAATGCGTTTCCCTGGATGCTCCAGGTTGCGCTTTCCGCCCTGCTGGTGCTGAACTGGCGCAAGACGCGGAGATTGGGCATTTATCATGGGCTTCGCTTCTGGATAATCGTATCCTATCCGTTCGCTCTTCTGGTTTTCCACCTGGCCCTGCTCTTGTCCACCACCGGCTGGCTACCCGCGGATGTAGGGCTTGGCCACGATATGCAGCGGCTCCAAACAAGTATAGGATTCATTGCCGCTGCTGCATTTCTCATTTGGTGGAATAACCTGCGGCAGCGCGAGAGGAAAACGCCACCCGCTTTCCACCAGCCATCGGGCAGCTGAACAGGCATCTACCAACGCCGAAACGAAGAAAGGACTTACCTATGCGACACACATTGTTTCTGCTCACCCTCTGCCTGCCGCTGTTCCAGTGCAGCAGGACACCTGCCGATGAGGTCTTCAGCAGGCGGGAGATCTCCAGTGTTGCGGGGCTGTCCAGCGCCTATGATGATGCGGCAGGCAGCGTCTACATCCAGGTGGATGTGCCAAAGAGGGAACAGGAGGCCGCGGCAGTCGTCGAGCTCATGATAAAGGTCGCACACTGGCAGCGGCTGTTCCCCAAAAAGAGGATCAATACATGGTCTGTCGTCACCGGCGACGAGGGCAGTTACGGCCATCCGGTCGTCGCCGGCCTGCTCATCCACTACGAGCGGCAGTGAGCGCTGCGCTGTGTATGCCTGCCTTTGCCACATCACTCATCAGTGGGGCCGGTGTAATTTTTGTGGCGACAATCTTCTTCTCAAATCAGAATGCGCGCTACGGCCTTCGTCTCACGTGCATGATCGCGGCCGGAGTGGCGCTCGTCTTCGCGTACCTGATGCCGGAACATGCCCCAACGCTGATTAGCGGCGCAGGCTCCATCGCGGCGATTTCGCTGTTCTTCTTCTAGGGATAAGCCCTTCCACTGCAAAACAATCCATGCCTTATCCAAGAAAGGGGTTCACTATGCCCGCACTCATCTGCATCATCCTGCTTGCCGCCATCACCCCGTCCTTCGCCGCCGACGGAGCCGCCCTCACCGACAGCGCATTCGTTATCCGCAGGGAGCGGCTCGGGCAGATGCACCGCCGCATGGAAGAGATGCAGCCTGAGGCGGTCCGCCGGATCATGCAGCAGCCGGACAGGGTCAAGCAGCAGCTTGCCCGGCTGGATCAGAGCAGCAAATCCTCCCATTCCTTTGTGCTGGCCAGCCTGCAGCGCAACCGCGGCTCCATCCTGTTTGACGTGGCAGCCGCCGGCGCCTGGGGGACAGCCCTTCATCTCGCCATGATGGAGTCCGACCTCGAGCAGGAGATCCGCAGCGGCTCCCTCCGCTTCACCACCTACCAGATCCTCCACCGGGTGGTGAGGAGATGCCTGGACAGCAATGAGCAGATCTTCCGCTTCCCCGCAGACCGCTCCGGCATCGTGGAGTTCCTGGACAGCCGCGCGGAAGCGGTATCCGCCATCTGCATGGGAGGCGGCATCAACCTCGCCATCTCCCTCTCCATCCTCCATGCGATGCTGGAGTCGGACGCGAACGTGGTCGAGCTGCTGAGCCATTGAGCGGCAGCATTCTGCACAACATCTTTTCCCCAGAGGAGGTTCAGCATGGACCAGAACCAGGTGTCGCAGCTGAAAAGCGCAGTGTCGTTTTTCCTGCGCAACAATGAACCCGCTTCGGCAGTCAGGATCGCTTGCCAGCTTCCCGAGCCGGAACGCACCGCCCAACTCACCACCATCCTGCTGAAGCAGGTGGAGTATGGACAGCTGGATGATGCCCGGAAGACTGCACGACTGCTTGGCCTGGAGCTGACTGTCGCCCAACTCACCACCATCCTGCTGAAGCAGGTG
>DATDVW010000027.1:0-19902 GCA_035289865.1 Candidatus Nanoarchaeia archaeon | reverse complement strand
GGCAGCGGAAAGGAGCACATGGGGATTGTCGCCGCCTGCCTGAAGCTGGGCCTGGGCATCCGCCTGGTGGCGGTCACCCGGGAGGGGATCAGCGAGCTGTCATAGGCTGCGTTCAAAATGGAGGTGAGCGGCCCGAGGTTGAGCTTCTCAGCCTTCTCCGGCAGACCGACCAGGGGGATATGCCCCATCCGGGGAACGTCAGTTATTTGGAATTCCAGCACAAGCGAGAAACCGTCCACCTGGGGCGCAACGAAAATGTTGAACGGCGCCCTATAAAAAGATTTATATAGTCCACAACATCCGGTTATGAAAAGAGAGGTGGCAGTATGACTATTAAAGATCAACTCACAAAATTAAAAAATAACTGGCTTCTGATACTGGTGTCTTTTGTGCTTATTTTTGTGCTCATGGGCGGCGCTACTTGGATACCCCTGCCGATGAGTGATTTTTCAGCGTCATCTGATTATGCCAGCGGATATGAGAGGCCGTCACCGACGGCATATGGGGGGTCCGGAAGCTATGAAGGCGCATCGTATGCTCCCGCTCCTTCAGATGTTCCTTCCTTTTCAAAAGCTAGCACTCTTATCAAACCATTGCCTACCTCTGCTGAAAGCGATGTTTCTGCACCTGAAGTGAAAGACCAGATGATCGCAAAAACCGCCAGCATGGAGACAAAAGTCAAACGCGGAACGTTCCTCGGTGAAGAGGCTCGGCTGAAAGCTATCGTGAAATCCTCTGATGCGACTATGCTGTGGCAGAACGTAGAGACATATGGGGAAGACATTGCCCAGTATAGCGCTGGCCGCTACCAGATAAAAATAGACTCCAAAAAATACGATGCGATTGTCTCCCAATTGAAAGGGATAGGGAAAATCGAATCATTCACGGAAAACGCGGAAGACGTGACCAAAACCTATGCTGATGTGAACATCCAGCTTGAAAATGAGAAGAAGAGGCTGGAGCGATATGAACAGATGTATACTGAGGCAACCCTCACAGAAGACAAGATTGACATCAGCGACAGGATTTTCAACCAGGAAAACCTGATTAAATATCTGGAAGAGAGCCTGAAGAATGTGGGTGAGCAGGTGGTCTATTCGACCATTGATGTGACTCTCACCGAGATGAAGTCCGGCTATGCCGGGCTGGCATTTCACGGGCTTTCTGACTTTGTGACAGGATTGACGGGAAGCGTAAGCACGGTGCTATACTTGCTCATCGTGTTGCTCCCCTGGGCGCTTGGTCTCTGGCTGGTCGTGTTTGTGGTCAGGAAGATACGGGGCAAGGGCAAAAAGAAGTGAAATATTTTTTCCTTTTTATAGGGAAAGGTTGATCTTGAATATCAACAGAGGCATATAACAGCATTTCTCTTTAGCCGAAAGGGTGCTTATTTTAGTCCAGACAGTTTTCTTTTGGCAATAAAATAAATGATCCATAAGTGAACAGCTATCAATAAAATAACGAGAAAAGCTATGGAAAAAGGAAGCGCTACCATCCAACCGTCTGATACACTAATGGAAACAGCTATCACCGCAAAAAATCCTACAAAACAGGTAAGAATCCATAGTCCTACCTTATAGATCTTACTGTTTATTGGTTGTTTTGGAAAATGAGTGAAATGTCTCCAGAATCCTCTTTCTTTTGAAGAATAGCAATCATTGCAAAAATACTTTGGAATAACGCCCAAAAAGGCTAGAACATTTACATCTTCTTTCTTCGTAATTTGTTTCCTACAATTTTCGCAACGCACATTAAAAAGAGAGGGTGGCTATTTAAATATCTACCGAAAGTGCCCTCAGCACAAAAAGAAAAGTTTAAATAGAGTGATAAGATGGATGGAATGATTATACACTTCCGCTATAAAAGTGGTGCGAACTGGTGAAAAACAGCTCTAGTCTATTCTTGGCATTCGGTTTAGTCATAATCTCCTCATTGCTGCTGAGTGTTTTCTTTGCCCCGGCTCAGGACAATTGGGCTGCACCCCTTGCCAAAGTTCTGGGCAGTCCGGTGAAAAATCAGCAAGCCCCCGCGCTTCCACAGATCAAAAGTTATTATGACCCCACGGATATTGAGCCGACAGACGTTGAGCCTACCTACATAGAACCTACTTATGTTGACCCCCTACTCATTGAACCGACCGATGTTGAGCCGACAGATATCGAGCCCACTTATGTTGAGCCGACAGATATCGAACCAACGTACATCGAGCCTACTGATATCGAGCCAACTGATATTGAACCATTTGACCAGTCATTTTTTGACCAACCGGCAGAAGAACCAGTCGAGTGGACTGAGGAGGATGTGCAGCAGGCAGAAGATATCGCAGAACAGCTTGGTGTAGACGATTCTGCTGAGGCTACCGCCGCTGATGAGATCGAGATGTATACGGAAAAAGAATTGCTTGGTATGGTCTCGCAACAGCGTCTGGATGAATCAAACGCCTTGTATAGGGAGATCAACGCGCTACGTGAGGGGCGTAATCAACAAGAGCATATTATTCCAGATTCTGCTGAAGCAGAAACGGCCCGAGATGCGCTCATCAATGCCGCTAATGAACAGATTCAGCAAAAAATAACCGATCTTCAAGCCAAGTTAGGCAGAATACTGCTTGATGACCCCGCCAACTTCCAAGCAAACTATGCCCTAGGCCAGATTTATCGGGGTCAGGGTTATGAAGGAACGGCCCAAGTTTTTTACCGGAGAGGTTTCATGAACCTGCCGAACGAGCAACAGGATAGGATGTTAGACTATCTCAATAAAGACCGGTCATCCCCCTGGATCCAGATAGGGGGCGAAAATAATCGTGATGGTGGCGAGGCACAAGACAAAAAATGGAACAGCGAAGTACCGGGCACAGAAACAAAATATAAAAACTCGTATGAGGAATTTGAGGGACTACAGGATCAAATAGAGCTTGATAACCTGTTTAATCCCGATCACAATCGCGCAGCCTATATCGTGGGCCCGACGAAGAACCCAAAAGCGTATTCCGGTGAACTGCTTAGCCGGGCTATGGCGATGTCTCCAAGATTTTCCAATTACGTTGCTGAGAGAGATGTGTTTGGCATTAACAAACCTAAGGTGGGACAGTGATATCAAAACTAATAGTGGTGTTGCTGATCATTGGTGTGGTTATCCTGGCTGGCTGTGGCAACCAGCCAGCATCCGTCTCAACGTGCGATACTGCTGATTGCTTCGTCAAGGCTGCGAACACCTGCAGCCCTTCCGTATTCACATCCACTGAAGCGTTTGGAGTTGTTGAATTTTCATCAGCCAGCGACTGTACCTTCACGAAGAAGATGGTAAGCATAGCCAGTGAAACGCCGGCGATCAAGTCGACGCTTGACGGCAAGAGCATGGTCTGCACGTATGAGCGCGGCGCGTTTAATCCAAAATGGCTCAGATACCTCATCCTGGGGGCGGAAAAATGCGATGGTGAGCTGAAAGAGCGGCTCGGCGAACTCCTGCCGGTTTATGTTGCCCAGACCTACAATACCGCCGAGAAATGATGGGGGATGGGGCCATGTTTCCTAGGTTTGGAGGGTATTTCTCATGATTGTAGCAGCTGCAGGCGGTCGTTATATGCGTACCATGCAAAAAAGGCAACCCATCCAAATAAATAAATTTAAATAGATTTAACGCAGTCTATCCTCAATATAAAAAGAGCGTGTAACCGGTGAAAAATCGTTTAAGCCCATCAATAATATTCGGCGCAGTCATAATCTTATTGTTGTTCATGGGAGCTTTTTTTTACGCCTGGGCTACGAAAAGCGCCAAGTCGTTTGCGCTTCTTGTGCTATTCACCCTTGCCCTGGCTTGTTTGGTGTTTGCGATAGCTAAAAAAAGAATAAAAGAAGCAAAAATAACTGGAGAGCAGGTTTATGGATTTAGGGAGATTTATGCCGCAATACAGCAGTGGATACATAAAAGCGACCAGGCTGCCAGCCGCACACCGGAGAAAAGTAGCCCGGCTAGTGGCTCTAAGGGCGGGCAGACTACGGGCAGGATTCGGCAGATTCGCGCGGCAATGCTGGAATTGCGCTTTTGGAGATTTGTGTGGCGTGTAGGATGTTTGCTGGTGGGTTATCTCTATACCACATTTATGATCTTAGGGTATTTTATAGCCGGGGATACCACCCTGCTGATCATTTTTGGGAATATTATCGGCGGTCTTTTTTGGGGATTTTTATTTGGTATCTTCTTCTGGTTCTTCATATGGCTTATCGCTCGTGTATTCTATAACGACGAGAAACCGCTCAAAAGCGGGAAGTATTATGATCAATGGATCCAAAATACCTCTGGCCCGCGGCTCAAGAGGTACTCTTTATATTTTCTTATTTTTATAGTGGTGATGAGCGTGGTTTCACTTATTGTGCCGCCAGATACTCCTGCCGATATTCCGGTATACACCTCAGAAAATTTTGTCAATTATACCACGGAAACCCCGGTAATAGAGATAGAATATTCCCTTAAAATCAACGTGATTGCGCCCGTAAACAGTTATGACTGCGTCCATCCTGACGGCTCCCCTCTTAACGCTGCAGATGTCGCCAAGGCGTCTAGAGATACTGTTGACCAGTGTAATGCATGGAATTATTGCGACGTGATGACTCCCTCTGATCTTGTCGTGAGAAAAACTGCCGCAGAGGCGATAGCTGAGCACCTCGACAGACCGTATTCGACCATTCAACTCGTCGATATATATGCCTGGGCCAAAAAGAATGTGGAATATCAAAATGTGCCTTTAAATAATGCTAAACCATACCGGCCATCAGAGACCATATTCACCAAGACCGCTGATTGTAAAAATTACGCCGCGCTGATATCTTCCATGGTGCTGTCCATAGGGGGCAATGCCCGGATAGTGACCGCAATCGGGTGCAGGCATGCCTGGGCAGAAGTTTTGATAGGCGAGCCGAATGACCTGCCCGCGAGCAAAAGAGCGTTGGATGCTTTTGCACAAGCAATAAAAGAAAAATATCAGCAAGACATAGAGCTGAATATTATACGGGATGAGGTGGGATATTGGGTTATTCTTGACGGGTCTGGTGCAGTCTATCCCGGCACTAATACCATCCCGGGATGCCTGGATCCTGAAATGCCCAGGCACTATTCTTATTCCTGCGTTTCTCAAGAGGGCAACATCAATAAGCAAACGTATAAGAAAGAGCAGGTATCCTCATCTGTTGAAGCGTATTGCGTCAATTGCAGGTCTGTTAATGATTGTCAAGATGAATGTCAATACCGTTGCATCAAGGCCGGATGGGACGGGTTTAAAACCTGGGATGGCCGGGTTATGGACGAATATCCTGATGCCTATTACGTCGCCTGTACTTGCTCCTGTATTGCATAGTCCAAGGGCGATTCACCTCCCCCATGAAAAGAATGGATAGGCTGGCTAAATATAACAGTTTACCATGAAAACACGAAATTTGATTATATTGGCTGTAGCGGTTATTGCGGTGGTTCTTCTGAGAATATATTTCCATCAAGACTCTTCAGCTTCTGACAATCCTGCAGATGCTCCCTCAAAAAATCTCCTCACCTATGCTCATCCTGCGTATAGCATACAATATCCTACCGATTGGATAAAAACTGAAGACGAAGGAGAGATTATCTTCTTATCCCCTCTAGAGAGCAGCTCTGATACTTTTCAAGAAAAGCTGGGTATCGGGCCCCTTCCGGGTAACCCTAACAGTTTGGCTGGAGCTTTCAAAGAGTATGTTATCCTGCTCAAAAAGATTCCCGGTATCACTTTCGTTGAGTCCAGCAATACTGCTCTAGCGGGAAATCCTGCCTATAAGATAATTTTCACTGGAAAATTGGATGGCGTGCATAATCTCAAAGTGTTACAGGTCTGGACGGTAAAAGCGGGCAAATATTATGCGATTACCTACACTGCTGAGATAGATAGATATGCTGACTATTTTGCGGCTATACAAACCATGATGGATTCTTTACGATTCTCCACTAAGCCCCCCCTAGCGATATAGCAACATTTATATAAGCGTTCTTTCCATCTTTCGATAATGAAATCCAGAAATCTGATCCTATTGGCTTTGGTGGTTGTCGGAATAACGCTTCTCCCGGGATGTAGTGGCAAAGACCGTTTGCTCACCTATACCAATCCTGCCTTTAGCATACAATATCCCTCTGACTGGACACAAGGCGAAGAAAAAGGGTATATCGCTTTCTTATCCCCTATGGAAAGCAGCGCAGATCTTTTTCGAGAAAACATTAATATCGGGGTCGTTGATATGGACCCTGCCAATCCACCGACTTTAGATGAGATTACGAAATCAACCATCAGTGCGATAAAAACTTATATTGCTGATATAAACTTAGTTGATTCGAGCGAAACTGCCTTATCGGGATATCCTGCGCACAAAGTTATTTATACGGGAAAGCCAGAAGGAACGCGTGATCTCAAATTGATACAGATTTGGACGCTCAAAGACAATAAACTGTATGTGATCACCTTTACTGCTGACGTCAATAACTATGCTAATTATCTGGGAATTATAAATATGATGTTTAACTCTTTTAAGATTACGTAACCCGGTGAAGGTACGGCTGATTTTTGCTGCGACCAGGCCACGATCCATTTTGTTGGACCTTCGCATATCGGCTGATGAATGCATAAAAATAAGAAACCTATTTAAGAGAGGAGGCAACTGATGCCCCATGCCGCGCATCGCCGTCGTTGAGGAGGATAAGTGCCATCCGGACAAGTGCGGGAACTATCTCTGCATCAGGCTCTGCCCGGTCAACAGGACAGGCACCGAGTGCATCGTCCAGGGGGCGGATAAGAAAGCGGAGATTTTCGCAGACCTCTGCACCGGCTGCGGCATCTGCCCCAACCGCTGCCCCTTCGGCGCCATCTCCATCATCAACCTGCCGGATGAGCTTGCGGAAACCCCCATCCACCAGTACGGCCACAACGGCTTCCATCTCTACAACCTCCCCACCCCGGTCTTCGGCAAGGTGGTGGGCATCATCGGGAAGAACGGCATCGGCAAATCCACGGCCATCAAGATCCTTGCCGGCGTCCTCGCCCCGAATCTGGGGACAGGCCGGATCATGCCTCTCGCAGAGCTCCTCAAGTTCTTCAAGGGCTCCGAGACCCAGCTGTTCTTCGAGCGGCTGAGCAGGGGCGAGATCACGGTTGCCTACAAGCCGCAGCAGGTTGACCTGATACCCAAGACCGCGCAGGGAAAGGTGATCGACCTCCTGGAGCGCGTCAACGAGACCGGGAAGCTGCAGGAGATCGCGGAGCTGCTGGACATTACGGAGATCCTCAGCCATGACATCACGCACATCTCCGGCGGCGAGCTCCAGCGCGTCGCCATCGCCGCGACCGTCCTCAGGAAAGCCAATCTCTACATCTTTGACGAGCCGACATCCTATCTCGACATCAGGCAGCGCATCAAGGTAGCCCAGTTCATCAAGTCGTTGGCCGGCCCGGAGACCGCGGTCCTGGTGGCAGAGCACGACCTCATCATCCTCGACTACATGACCGACCTGGTCCATATCGCCTACGGCAAGGAGAATGTGTACGGCATCATCTCGCAGCTGAAGTCGACCCGGGCAGGCATCAACGTGTACCTCTCCGGCTACCTGAAGGAGGAGAACATGCGCTTCCGCAGCCATCCCATCCAGTTCTTCACCAGGCCGCCGTCCATCGCCCAGAAGGGCGAGCAGCTCGTTGAATGGGACGGGCTTGCCAAGCAGCTGGATAGTTTTGCCCTGCAGGCAGGGCCCGGCACCCTCCAGAAGGGGCGTATCATCGGCGTGCTGGGGGAGAACGGCATCGGCAAGACCACCTTTGTCAAGCTCCTGGCGCATGTCCTGCAGCCGGACCGGGGATCCCTGAGCAGGCAGCTCACCGTCGCATACAAGCCCCAGTACTTAACAGTGAATGATGGGCTGGTGGTGGACCTCCTGGCAGCTGCGCTGCAGAAATATGACCAGCTTATCATCAGGCCGCTGGATCTCGTCTCTCTCCTCGAGAGGCCGCTTTCCGAGCTTTCCGGCGGCCAGCTGCAGCGGGTGGCGATCGCCTATGCGCTCTCCCAGGACTGCCAGCTGCTGCTCCTGGACGAGCCCTCTGCCTATCTCGACGTGGAGCAGCGGCTGGCCGTCTCCAAGGTGATCAGGGAGGTGGTGGAGCAGCGCAATCTCACCTGCCTGATCGTTGACCACGATCTCCTCTTCATCGACTATCTCGCCGAGCAGCTCCTGGTCTTCAGCGGTATTCCCGCAAAACAGGGCATTGCGGCAGGCCCCTTCAGCATGCAGGAGGGGATGAACGTCTTCCTGGAGAGGCTCGGCATCACCCTCCGCAGGGACAAGGAAACCCTCCGCCCCAAGATCAACAAGCCGGAGAGCAGGCTGGACCAGGAGCAGCAGAAGAGCGGGAAGAGGTACTACACCTAGCTATGCCCGCCGGAGGATCCGGACCGTGCCGGTGTTGGCATCGACAGAGACCGTATCCCCGCTCTTGAAAACGTGCGTCGCTATTTTTGTGCCGACGATGCACGGTATCCCCAGCTCTCCTGCGACAACGACGCCATGGGAGGTGATCCCTCCCTCATTCGCGACGATTGCAGAAGCCTTTTCATAATACAGCTCAAATTCCGGCCAGGTATTCTGGACGACCAGCACCATACCCTTCTTCATCCCCTGGGGCAGCCTCCGCAGGTCCAGGTTTTCATTGCTCACGACAAAGGCCCTGCCCTGCGCAACGCCCCTCTGGGCGACGAATCCTCTCACTTCACTGATGCCCTGGTAATCCTCATAGCGTCGTATATAGGCATCGACGGCGTCGCCGGTAAAGACCCTGATCTTATGGAAATCCGAATCAAGGACGTATTTTTCTACCCGCTGCTCCAGAGCAGCGGGACGGATATCGTCCGCGCGCAATTCCTCAAGGGTGAGGCTTTCAGCCTGTTCTCTGGTCAATCCATGGCGCCGTGCATACTCTGCAAAGAACGGCTTAGACAGCTGCATCGCTTTTGTCCATGCCGCTCTCGTATAGGCAAGCCTTGCACGGGCCAGCCGATCCAGGCTTTCCTGGTGTGTCTGCCGGCCAGCGCCTTTTTCAAACCTTTCAAAAAATTGCGGTTGCGTCAGGTAATGGGTGCTCAACGCCCTATGGTACAGCGTAACGGTCTTCATTAGCCAATCATGCAATGCCCTGTCCTCCAGTCGGGGAACGTCGACCCGCCGGCAGGCCGTCGCATGCGCCTGCACACCCTCCGCCACCTCTTTCTTCATCCCGATCACCCGGTCAACGTTGGCTTTGGAGCGGTAAAACCGATACCCTGCTCGCGCCTCTCTTGCTATGTCGTCGGGATGATAGAATGCAGCGAGCTTTTGATGGTGATAGATGTACAGGGAGCTTCCTTTTTTATAGCCGAGCATCCTTTCCGGCAGCTTCCATGCATAATCGTCAAGCTGGGCGTAGATCAACCTCTCTTGGACGTCCTCCCAGTAGAGTACATACCTTGCTTTCCGCATAAAATCACCGAACATACGGAGGGGTATCCCATCCGCCGTACTGGCTCCCGATAGCCCCAGCACTAAAAATACCCTTGGTTACCCAATAATATAACCTTTAAGTTACATAACCAAAAGGTTTAAAAATACCGATGACTATCCGGTGCCTCATGGTGCTGGAGATAGTCATCCCGGAAGCGGACCAGGGAAGGGGGTCCACCAAGGACATGGTTTTTTCCATCCTGGTAGAAGATACCCCCAAGACACTGACCCAACTGCACCGGGAGATCAAGAGGAGATACGGCGTTTCGGTGAGCTTCCAGGCGGTGATCAAGGCGATGGCCTCCCTGCGCGCGCATAGCATTATAGTCAAGGATGGGAGGCTCTACACCCTAAACAAGGACTGGATATTTGAGGCGAGAAGATTCTTTGATTCCCTCTACATGGAATACTTTAAGGTTCGAAAGCCTATGAAAAAGCTGGAATTGGGCAAGGAAGTGACTGTATACACCGTAAGCAACCTCTTTGAGCTGGACCGGCTCTGGAACGACCTTCTTGCCAACTGGGCGAAAAAAGAGACGGCGGACAGAAGAAACGCATGGAGGGGGAGGCATTGCTGGTGGCTTATCCCCCGGCTGCAGGAGGAGGATATCCTCCATGACCTCTTCGCCCGGGAAGGCATAAGGACCTATAACCTCATGGGCGCGAATACCCTTCTGGACAAGATAGCGTTCAACTATTACCGGAAGAGAAATGAGCACGTGAAGATCAAGAAAATGGCCAGGCCGGGCCAGGATTACCACCTTTCTGCCTTCGGGAGCTTCTTGGTAAAGTTTGAGATCCCGGAGAAGATCTCCATGCGCCTGGAAGGGGTCTATATGAAGACGAGGCGTATTGAAGATCTGGACTTGAAGAAGGTAGCGGACATCTTCAAGGAGAACCATCCCTTGGAAGTCACCGTCATCAACGATCGGATGCTCTCCGACAAGATAAAAGAGGATATCATCGCTTCATTTTAATGGGAGCTTGAGGATGTATGTAATAGCCTACCAGCCGTAAAGCGGCATCCCTCATCACGCATGCCTCAGCTCCTCCCGCAGGTCCCGTATGGAATACTGCGACCGAAACCCGTTCTCTATCAAGTATCTTTCCATGCTCAAGATGCTCAATTCCGACATCCTGGCTGCCTCTGACAGCGTGATGTTCCCTTTCATGTACTCTTCAGCGCTTTTTCTTTTCATCATCTCTTATAACCTGCACTTGTATATAAACCAATTCTATTTTCTTTTAATTATTTTAACAACCCCTTTATCCGCATCCACTTCCACCAGGTCGCCGTCCCTCAGCACCCGCATGGCGATCCTCGTCCCTAAGATGCACGGCTTTCCCAGTTCCCGGGCCACAATAGCAGCATGGCAGGTTATCCCGCCGAGCTCAGTGATGATGGCAGCTGACTTCTTCATCAGCGGCACAAAGTCAGGCGAGGTCATACCAGTCACTAGGATCGAGCCGGATTTATAATCCTTTATCTGGAGTGCATTCCGCACTACCCTTACATATCCCGATGCAACGCCGGGGCATGCGCACTGCCCGGAAAGCTGCCTGATGCCTTTCAGCCTCTGCCGGGCCTGTACTGAATACTTCTGGTATGCCTGGCGAGCGGCTTTCCCGGTCCAGAACAGGTGCCTGGTCTCCCTGCTCCAGATCCAGAGATATCCCCTTTTCCGCTCATCAATGATTCTTTTGAGTTGGTCATTATCCTGGAGCAGCTCAGGAGTGAACTCCTTCCAGCTCAGGTATTCCAGGTCAGGACGCGGGATTCCCGTCAAACTGCTGATCCGCTCTAAACACTCTGCCTGGCAGTAAAAGACTTTTTGCTGCATGCTTTTGCGTTCATCCCGTACCTGGGAAAAGTACTGAAATATTGATAGCCAATGCCGTAGCGCTGCCGGCAGCCTGCTTTTGAGCCTGTGAAACGCTTTCCTGTCTGCCTGGCGCTGTTGCTGCTGCTTTTCCAGCTGCTGCCGGGAACTCTGCTGGATAAATCTGTATTCATCCTCTAGGATCCATAACCTCACTCCGCCATAGCCTGCATGGAGGAAATAGCCTGCCTGATAGCACCGCTTCAGCGATGCCTTTTGGCGCAGCGTTAATCTTTGATATGCAGGCAGTTTGCCCTTAAGCCTGAGCGCGAGATCATCATGCCGCATCAGGACAGAGGGCTTTCTGGAGACAGTCAACAGTGTCCGTTCCTCAGCGGTCAGGGGAAACCCGATCTCCTGGATCTTCTCTTCAAAATACCGGTCGACTCCGGTGGAGAGGTGATAATAGAGATTCATCTCAATCAGCAGGTCGCCTGCCTCCCGGACATGCTCACAAAGCTCCGGCAAGCCACCGACTGCCGGATGCTGTTTCTTCCAGCGCTCCCAGCGCCGAGGCTGTTCCGATATCTTTTTCCGGTACCAGCGCAGCCACTGCTTGTCCTGCAGTTTGTTCATCACCAATGGCCCGGTGCCCTGGTCAAGCGTCAGTTCTGCATGCACAAATCCAGGCAAGAAATAGACCATGGAATACGGGTGCACCGCCCCGTACTTCTCCAACAGGGCTTCAGCAAGCCATCGAAAGCTCCCCGAGATGTACAGCACCCTGCCCGGATAATTGAAGAAATGGATATGCCGCGCTTCTCGTTTGATGACCTGCAATAGCTTATTTTTTTGCATGTGCAATGACCTTGACGATTCCTTTATTTGCGTTTACCTCTACCATATCACCATCCCTCAGCACCTGCGTGGCGATCCTCGTCCCCAAGATGCACGGCTTTCCCAGTTCCCTGCTCACTATTGCCGCATGTGACAAGAGGCCGCCTTGGTCGGTAACAATCGCACTTGCTTTTTCCATGGCAACGACAATAGCAGGGTAAGTATAAACTGCAATAAGGATGCTACCTTTTTTAACCTTATGCACATCACGCACGTCAGTAATCAGCTGCGCTCTCCCTCGCGCTTTGCCGGGTGATGCAGGTATCCCCCGTATTTCTTTCATCAACCAGATTCCTTCTTGCTCTTTTTCCAGTTGGGCATACTCAGATAATCTCTTTCCGGTGAGCAATCTTGTACCTTGTTTATCCCAAACCAGGGCATTTGCCCGTTGTCGCGCTTCAAGCTCTTTTTTCAGCGCATTCGGTACGCCCCCTTTGTGAAGCCCATCTTTTACCTCATCAATCCGCATATCCGTAAATTGATTATACGAAACACCAAATCGCCGTGCTATCTCATGCCATAATATCCGCAACGCATGAATTGAGCCCATGACATAATGATCATCATCATTTGCTATCTGCGTCCATCTCCGGATAGTCTCTATCTTACAGATTTCATCTTTCGTGAGATCCAAGCGCTGGATCATGGCTCGGACCATTTTCGCATTCTGTTTGAGGCTTTTGATATTCTTCGTCTCTTTATCAACATTCATATCCCTTATACCGCGCAAAACATCTTTCTTATCTTTTAATCGCCCATGAAACGCAACCAGTGATAAATGGGCGAATCGCTCCACATGCCGCCGGATATCCTTGCTCACCGAAGCAGTTAAGCCGTTTCGCTGTATTCTTTCCGCGATGCGGACGAGCGATTCCCGCTCATAATGGCTTTCCAACCCCCAATCTACTGATAACAGCCGGGTAAGATACTCCTGCTGCTTCCGAAAATCCTGCTCGCGTTTTGCCACGCATTGGACAACCTCATCGGTATAAAACCTGTCTAAGAAGATAGGGGTATAGACCAAAGCGTTTATCTTTGCTAACCGGCCAAAGAATCCTGTAAATGCCTGCAGAAGCTCACCATTGCTCAGTCCTCTGAAATCAGTACGGCGCTGCAGCCTGCTCCAGCGCAGCAATCCCTTGTTCCATCGCTTATATTCTCTCGCTTTGCGCAGTAATATCCCGGGAATTTTATTCTCTTTCTCCCGGAGTGCCGTAATATACCGCTGAACCTCATCTTGCAGCCACCATCGTGCGCCAGCGAACTGGCGGTAGTGGGTCGGGTTGAAATCGATTTGGAAGAATTTCCCGATAACTCCTTCCCGATATCCTTGGAATACGCTATCAATGAAGAGTATTGCGTGGTGTTTGCCGCTATGCGTTACCTTTTCCCATATCAGTGGCGTTTTCATGGCAAAGCGAAGCTGAGCGCCCCTTCATTTTAAAGCTTTCGAAGAGAAGAATATGCTTGTATCAATAACTGATGCTTATGCCCTGGCATGCTCGTATACCTGCGCCTGGATCCTTTGCAGGTCGCGCATGGTATATCCTTTTACCGTACCCTTTACCTGGAGTTCCAATGTAGGATTACCTGTTCTGAGGTTATCCATAGTGCCGGTAAACATTTCGCCCATCCCCACATGGCCCCGGAATCTCTCATTGACTGTTGCTTTCCTTTGCTTGGCGTAAACATCCAATGCATCCAACGCAGTCATGGCAAGTGTGTCAATAATCAGCGCATGGCTGAAATGGGTAAACAAAGTCCTTCCTGAATCATGGCGCTGTTGCGCATATTCGATTCCTTCTATTACTGAAGAAAGAAAATTATACCTCAGTTCTGCAACACAAGGCAGTTTCCCGTCCTGTTGCCGGAAATAAAAATCCTCATGCAGTCTCCGGATATATGCCTCCGCCACCGTTTGCTCGTTGCCGTACGCAGGCAGGGCGGGATGCCTCCAGTCCATATTTCCATCATACAAATCACCCCGCTGTATGAGATGAGTCTTATCTTTCAGCCCCGGAACCCCTCCCTCTTTGAAGTAGCCGTCTGACTGGATAGCCCGGATGAAATCAGAGGTAACCGCAACTACCAGCGCATATTGCTTATCGCCAAGAACCTGCTCCCCCTGCTCGCGCAGCTCAGCAGCGCCTTCCGGGGTAATGTACATCAAGTGTTTATCATCCCAGCTGGCCGGGATGACATCCTCTTTCTGCATGCTCCCGTTTCTGCCCGGGAATTTCTTCCCATGCCGGGAAATGACCACATCGCCGTCTGGCTGTTTCATATACTACTATAAAGTAACACTTATATATAAACCTTCCGTTTAGTTTATTTCAATATAGAAATAAATTTCTACAGCGTCGTGATCGGCCTTGCCTGCAGGATGTATATCTTCCCTTTTTTAACCGCCAGCTCGATGTCCATCGGCTTTTGGTAGTGCTTCTCGATCCGCAGCCCGATCTTTCCAATCTCTTTCAGCAGCTTTTTGTCAAAGGGAAACTCCGCATGCTCCTCGAACATCCTCAGCTCCGGCTTGTGCAGGAAATAGGAGTTCGGCGTCACCTGCCCGGAGACCAGCGCCTCACCCAATCCTTTTACCATCTCGATCAGCAGATATTTCTTATTAACAGGATCAACAGTAAACATCACCCCGGCATAGTCCGCATCCACCATCTCCTGAACAACGACCGATATCAGCACATCCCGGTGATGGAAGTTGTTCTTCTCCCGGTAATAGATAGCCCGTGAAGTGAACAGCGATGCCCAGCACTTCTGCACCGCCTCGATGACCTTCTTCTCCCCCTGCACGTTCAGGTAGGTGTCCTGCTGCCCGGCAAAGCTTGCGGTCGGCAGGTCTTCTGCAGTGGCAGAGCTCCGCACCGCCACTTTCCTGTTCTTGAGCTTTTTGTAATTATGAATGATCTCTTTCTGCAAATCGCCGGGAAATTTCTGCTTGAGGATGATGGACCGGATCTCCTGGGACACATTGTCCAGACGCTCAGTCTTCTCGGTATCCAGCCGGTCCAGCAGGCCGTGAATATGCGCCCCGATCCCGGTATCTTCCAGGAAATGCATATAGCCGTGCACCGTCACGCAAAACCCATTTGGAATGGGGAACCTGCTGAACATCTCCCCCAGGGAAGCTCCCTTGCCGCCGACTAAGGGAATATCTTTGATAGCAATATCCTTAAACCAGGCGATGTCTTTCGGATGCTGCGATATCTTCTTTTGTGCGCCTTTCATCAGGTAATGCCTCCACGCCCTTTGGTGAGCTTCAGATACGCCTTTTTGGTGAACTCGATTACTTTTTCGGCATACGCCCCGTCCAGCATAGTGCCATAATAAATTATCCCATTTCTGAAAAATCGCATCTGGTCGGCAAATTGCACATCCACCTCGCTAAATCCCAAAAGCCGCATATAGGATACCTCTGCCTCGTGCGCCCCAAACCCGGAGGCATTATACCCTTCCAGGAGCATCTTTGCCCGTATCAATTCCATGAGTATATCGTAGCATAGCCTGATAAACATGTTCGCATTGCTGTCGCTGATGGTGATTACCCTCATCATCACTAACAGATTATTATAGCTATTCCCGGATTCTTTGGTGAGGAACTCTGCCCGTGACCGGTCTGCGCTCTGCTTTTTGACAATGTTCTTTTTTATGAACTCATCAAATCCCTTTATCCCTTTCATAGCTCCATCCCGCCGGTAAGCACGATACCATTGCATATGTTCTCCTTTAAATGCTTATGGATGGCTTTCCATGAGCCATAAAAGTTGATGTGTATTTTCCTTTCCAGGCCTTTTTCATATTCCCTCATGTCTACCATCTTTTCTTTCCTGCCGATTACTGCGATGTCTATATCTGAATTAATGATGTCCTCGCCCCTTGAGTAGCTTCCGAATATGATTATCGTCGCCCCTGCAAACGCCTGTTCAAGAAAATCAGCAAGCCCAGTCTCGTAAACCAGCTTGAGGTTATCCGCTCTCTTCAGCTGCATTACCCGATGGCGGTCTCTGTTGAGCTCTATTGACCATCTTTTTGTTTCTTTATCATGTGCTATCTTGGCCAGTCCTTCCCCTTCCAGGCCGGGCAGCGCCTTCATGACCGCAGGCGGGGAAACGCCAAGGAAATTTGCAATCTGGCGCTGGTTCAGGGATATTCCAGCCTTGCTGAACAGGAGCCGTATAATCCTCTGCTGGAGATTTGTCAACTTTAGTTTATATATATTAACCATAGTAAACATATATCAACTTTAGTTTATATACCTTTCGGTTATATGCGCGAGAGCTCCCTTGCCGCCGACCAGCGGGACGTCTTTGATGCCTAACTCCCTGAACCAGGTGATGTCTTTCGGATGCTGCAACTGGGTTTTTTGTGCGCGTGCCATCAGTTTCTCTCCCTCATCTTCTTGATCAGTGCCTGCAAATCAGCAATAACCTGATTTGCTTCATCATCACGTATTGCCTTGCCGTAATAATTGATCCCATTTCGTATCTTCCGCAGGCTGTCGAAGGCATCCGCCTCCCGTGAACATTTCATAATCTCCTTGAGAAAAGCGGCATAACATTCATGGTTATATACCTTAAAGCCGTTCCCGAGAGCAATCGATTCCAGAATCTCCCGCAATGCATCGTAGAGCAGGGTAATCTTTCCGATGAAAAATTCATCCGGCAATGCAGCAGCTGAGCGTATCTTGGCGTCTGCAATGGCCCGTATTGCAGTGATGATGTGCTCATCTTTCTTTACTCCCTTTACCAGCCGCTGCCGTATGCACGCTTGCCAGTCCATCTTACCACGCCCCATGGACAATATGCCCGTTCAGGATATTATGCAGGAGTTCCTTGGGTGCATCATCCATCTTCTGGAAGATCAGGATATGCGCCTTTCTCTTCAGGTATTTTTCAGGCAAATGGACAGCAATCTCCTTCTTGCTTGCCGTGAATACCGCGAGATCGATGTCTGAATCCTCCTTTGCCTCTGCCTTCGACAGTGAGCCGAAAAGGATAACCACCGGGCGGAGCAATTCCCGCTCCAGGGCGTTAATCAGCCCGGACGCTTCCAGCACCTGCCTCCAATATATCCTGGATAAGTCCACAAACAAGGCAGAACCCCCGTTCGCATAGTACAGGATGTGCCGCTTATCCTCCTCTTTTTTAAGCGCACCCTCCCGGGCAAGGCTGCTGAGCACTTTCGATGCGGTTGGCGGGCTGATATGCTGCAGCCGGGCGTATTCCCGCACATGGATCCTCCGATAATTATCTGCAAAGAATGGCCGCAATTCGTTAAGTATTTTTAACATCTGTTAAAGTTAATTAACGGTACTATTTAAAGCTTACTGTTAAGAAACATGAACATCTGTTTATTCTGTTTAACAGCTAAAAAGCGATACCAGTTACCCCTACAAAAAAGGAACATTTGCATATATGTGGGGGTAACAAAAATGATATATTGGTGGCTTTGGACAAAAGCTACCAACACAAATTCATCAGATTCCTCATGGAAAATTTCCTATATAAACTTATTTATCTTCCATATTGAAAATATTAATATAAACACTATTTAATAGTAGTAAAAATAGAAACATTTATATAGGAGAAGGCACCAGGATATGCCTATGGTCCACATCATCAAACCCAAGCTTATCGAATTCGTCTGCACCGCAAACCATGGAAGAAGCCCGGTTGCAGAGCTGATTGCGCAGAACTATCTCCAGAGCCTGGGTGCTGCCGGAGCGTATCAGGCAATCTCCAGCGGCTCACTAGTGGATGACATCAATGCAGGAAATGTTTCCCCAGGGTATATGAAGATCATTGTGGAGCAGGCGCTGGGAAGAGGGGACGTCTACCGGCAGACAGATGCACGATTGGCGGAAACAGCGGTCAAAGAGGGCAATGAATCAGCCTTAAAGCATTATTATGATCAGGCTGTTGGGCACTTTGAAGCAGCAGAGCACAGCTGGCGCGAGGATGCGATCGAGCATTTTGGCATTGAGGGAAAACTCAAGCAAAGGCGAGAGCAGACGATCGCGCGTCCGGATGCTGTTGCAGTCCTGCCCATGGCAGACCGGAATACTGCGCAGGTGCAGAAGATTTACGAAACGAGTGGATACCGGGGAAAACATCAGCCCATCATCGAGTCGATCGCCCCATTTGTGACTGGCAAGCAGGATGCAAGCGTTCCCGATGCTTTCGGGAAGACCAAAAAAGACTATTTTGATATCATTGAGCAGCTCAGGGAGTATGTGCCAAGAAGCATTGATATGATCATGGACTAGCGGCGTCTCTGGAGTATTCGCACCAGCCCCTTATCTGCATCAACCTCTATCCATTCTCCCTCTTGGATAACCTGTGTCGCTTTATGGGTGCCCACCACGCAGGGGATTCTGAATTCACGGGAGATGATTGCGGCGTGCGAAAGCATCCCGCCCTCATCAGTCACCAGTGCAGCAGCCCTGCTTGCGATGTCCATCACATTCGGCTGCGTCATCTGGGTGACCAAAATCTCGCCATTTTGGAACGTCTTCCGCAAGCCGTTGGTCTGCTCAACATTGTTTGTCTGCAGGATTCGTGCAACGCCTTTTGCGTAGCCCGGATTTGCAGCAACTCCAGCAATCTCTTTCGTTCTCTTCACTTCGTATAAACTGCCAAGCTCCCGGCGCGCAAGCCTCTCTGCCGCCGGGCCGGATACATATCTCGCTTTTTTATCTTTCCATAACCCAACAAAACACTGATCCCTCTTCGACTTTTCTTGTGCGGAAAGCCGCTTCCCGCGGAGTAGCTCCCGGATCTCCGCCATCAGGTAATACCGGTATAAGTCCTGCACCGGCTCGCTGGATCTTTTTGCGATCTCAGCCATGATGGGTATGATAAAAAAATCATTTCCTGCCCAGCATGATTTTACCTGCATCCGCGATACCGCGAGCTTCTGCAGTAAATGCGCCACTTGCTGGAGAGCCGGATTCTTCCCCAGGATTGCCTTTTGCCTTTTCCATAGATCTCTTTTTTCCTTCACGATGTTCTTGGGTACGAGATGAATCCGGTCGTAATGATATTTCTGCCGCAACGTGCCAATAACATCGCGATAGGAGAAATGGCTCACCGCGATATAAGGGTATTTTCTCGCATGCTGCAGCATCCTCTTCTCAGCATACGTCAGCTTGATAAGCTTCTGCCAGTCCAGTAGTTCCTTATTTGCAACATCAAGGTCATGCGGCTGCATGAGCAGGGCCGCATCCTTGTCAGAAAGCCGTTTCTTTAGTTCGGCAACCAGATACTGCGTTCCCTCCTGCTGTGTCATCCGGAAATAAGAAATGGTCTCCGTCCATTGCCGAAATGCCCGGGCAAGATGCTCGAGCAGCATCGCATCAGAAAGCCGGGAAACAGGGAGCTGCGCTAATGCACGGAAAAGCGACTGGTGCCGTGCGCAAGCCCGCTCCACATCGCGGAGAAGCTGCACAGCCGCTCTCTGGTCAAAATACAGTCTGCCACGCTCCACATCATTGTCTAAATCCCTCGTGGAATGATAGCACTGGATCATCCCTTTCCTGGATACCTCTATGATGTTATCAGACCGGTTCCAGGGATGCTGGCGAAACATGATAAAACCGTTGATATTCGTCTCAATGGTATGGAGCGGCTGA
>DATDVW010000026.1:0-24705 GCA_035289865.1 Candidatus Nanoarchaeia archaeon | reverse complement strand
CGTTCACGCCGACTTTGTGGGCATAATGCTTCATTTCAAGGGTTGCCATTTGCTCGCGCTCCGGCGAAGAAAGCTCACGCTAACTTGAAGGGGTTAGTGCGTGGCGCAAAAATTCGTTCGCCACGCATTTTTTATTTTTGTTATAGAAATAGTTTACTGAGCCATTCATCTCACGCAGTAAACTGCGGAGATTTCTGGCTCACTTTGTTAATAAAAGCAAAGGCACCGGCCAGTATTTTTCCATCGTCAATCCAGTCAAGGTTTTCATGTATTGTCATGCGAGTTTACCCCTCCATTAACTTATCAGGCTCATTGTTTTTCGGCTATTTCATTCATAGCTCCGGTCATACAGAATTTCCCTGGTAACGCCGTCTTTAAGCAACGATGCAATTATCCTGTTGCTGTCAACGACAATTTTCATCTGGCCAGCCCATGCCTTTTGGCAACGGCCTTGTTGATTTTCCTACCAATGTCAAGCGCATCTTTCTCCGTCAGGGCGCTCTTGGAAAGAATTTTGTCCATTAATTCCAGTTTTCTTGCCTGATTCCAAAGCGCTTCACGCGCCACTTCACTCCATTTGATCTGCTTATGCTTCCGGATAATAGTGTGCAGCTCCTCTGGAACAGCTAAGGTCATATTCGTCATTGCGCATCACCTACGTAAGGTAAGTAATTTTACTTATTTAAATGTTTTGGTTTTTGCCAGGAGCCCGGACTCCAGCGGCCAGCGGAACTGCCGATTCAGGGGTTGGTGCGAAACTCTCATTCGTGCGTATGCGGAGCCCGAGCATGCCTCTCCACTTCGTTTCGCTCAGGTCGGAGAGCACATCCTGCGGAGCTGTCAAGAACACCTGCCCTTTAGGGCGGGTGTTCTTGAGCACACTCGGAAATCGCCCTCTTGTTCCCAGCTTAAGCAAGGGGGGTGTGAGTCGCGATTTCCGATGTCTACCGATGGGCAGACACGCATACGCACCGATTTTCGCACCAACCCTGCCGATTCAGTAAAGTATTTAATGCCGGCGCAATTCTTTATCCCATGAATCCTCGAGACATTGAGCT
Source organism: Candidatus Nanoarchaeia archaeon (assembly GCA_035289865.1). Taxonomy (GTDB): domain Archaea; phylum Nanobdellota; class Nanobdellia; order Woesearchaeales; family JACQNA01; genus JACQNA01. The sequence continues at coordinate 23,647 of DATDVW010000026.1, read as the reverse complement.
GCTGTATGAGATCGGGACGTTCCGGCTCATCCCCCGGACCTGGGCGCAGTTCCTCACCCCGGAATTCGCGAACGATGCGGAGCATACCCTCCGGATGATGTGGATCGCGCTGCTGATTGCGAAGAGGGAAGGGGCGGATGCCGCAAAGGTGGTCCAGATGGCGCTGGTGCATGACATCTCCGAGCTCCGGGCAGGGGATGTGCATTACCTGTCGCGGATGTACACCGAGAGGCACGAGGCCAGGGCAGTGACGGACACCCTCCAGGGGACCTCGCTGCAGGAGCTTGCCGCGCTGTGGGAAGAGTACCAGCAGCGGCAGAGCGTCGAGGCCAAGATCGTGAAGGACGCGGATATGCTCGACGTGGACCTGGAGCTGCAGGAGCAGCATGCGAAAGGGAATGCGCTCCGGGACTCCTGGAAAGAGATCCGGGAGCGCGTCCGGGAGAAGCTCTTCACCCAGTCGGCGAAGGAGATGTGGGATGCAATCAAAAGCTCTGATCCCCACGGCTGGCATACCCACGGCAGGAACAGGTATACGGCAGGGGACTGGAAGCGATAGTGCGAGATTATTGTCCCGTATTGTGGGGAATAGGGGTACAGCAAAAATCAAAAGATTTCTCCTCGGCAGAATTGTCAAGAACACCCGCCCTATGCCGGAAATCGCTCTTTTACCCCCGGCTGAAGCAAGGAGAGTGCGAATGGCGATTTCCGATGCCTCAATTCATCCTGCCATTAAGCCAGTCCTGCAATATCTTTCTGGAGGCTCTCTCGATATCCGGCAGATTTCCTTTTTTCTTTAGATTCAGCTTTAATGCGATATCCTCAATTGCTGCCTCTGTATCTCTCCTTATCTCAACCCCGTATACCTTTTCAATTAGTCCGGGATGATTTTTAATCAGCCTGATAACCGCTAAGTCAGGATCTTTGATGGTATGCGGGTTTTTTGCGCCTATTAAAACGAGCTCTTCCTCTTCGGTCTTTTCTTTTGCAATAACACCAGGCGTGTCTATCATGAGAAAATCATTGCCTATCCTCAGGTATTGTTTTCCTTGGGTATAGCCTGCTTCCGGAGAGGTTTTTGCAGAATGTTTCCCTTTCAAAGCGTTTATTATAGAGCTTTTTCCAACATTAGGGTAGCCTATTACCCCAACTACCGGGTTGGTTATTTTGTTTTTGTTTGCCAGCATCTTTATTTTTTGCCTTAACAAGGTCATGCCCAGACGTTTTTTGGCAGAGATAAAAACGCAGTTTTCTAATCCTTTTTTTATCTGGTCTAAACATCTTTTATCCACATAATCGCATTTGTTTATCACATGGATAAGAATTTTTGCTTTGTTTTCTATCTGCCTATTCCTGGTCTCTTCTATAAATCTTGCATCTAATACTTCCAAAACAATATCAGATTGCTTGATTACCTTGTGGACTATCCATCCAAAATGCGGCATATCCTTAGTGTTATCCCAGGATATAAATAGCTTGCTAAACGGGGTTTAGCCCATAACCCTTTTCTGCTCTTTCTTTTCCGAATAGGTATAAGGGGCATAAACCTTCTTTTTTTTCCCCGGGTCAATGCAGGTATAGTGCATGCAGGTTGACATGGTCATTGGCGTAGGCGTAAATACCTGGACATCTTCTGTGTTTCTCAGCTTGTTTATCTCTGCCGCTAATTCTTTTGCTTCTTTCATCCCCGAGCCAGGATGGGCTGAGCGTGGCCATCTCGCCTTTCTCCGCAACATTTATATCCCACCCCGCCATTAGCTGGCCATGCCTATCCTCACCATCTCCAGACTCACCAAGAGGTACAAGAGCGGGACGACCGCGGTCGACGGGGTCAGCCTGACGGTGAAGCGGGGGGAGATCTTCGGACTGCTGGGGCCGAACGGGGCGGGAAAGACGACGCTGATCAACTGCATCGCTTCCCTGGCGACCATCACTTCCGGCAGCATTTCGGTGCTCGGCCATGACGTGGTGAAGGACTACCTGCAGGCGCGGAGCCTGATCGGGCTGAGCCCGCAGGACCTGAGGTTCGACATCTATTTCAGCATCGAGGAGATGCTGGTGCACCAGGCCGGGTTCTACGGGCTGCGGAAAAGGGAGGCTGTGCGGCGGGCAGGACAGCTCCTGCGGCAGTTCGGGCTGCACGAGCTCAGGCAGAAGACCATCAGCTTCCTCTCCGGCGGGATGAAGCGGAAGCTGTCGCTGGCAAAGGCGGCCATCCACCAGCCGAAACTCCTCATCCTGGACGAGCCGACCGCTGCGCTTGATGTTGACGCGCGGCTGGACCTCTGGGACTACATCCGGAAGCTCAACCAGGAAGGCACAACCATCATCCTCACCACCCATTATATCGAGGAGGCCGAGGAGCTCTGCGACCGGATCTGCATCCTCAACAAGGGCAAGATCATCATGCTGGACGGGAAGAAGAAGATCATGGACAACCTCTCCGAGAACGTGATCCGGTTCAGCCTGGACCGGCCGCTGCAGGACCGGGGGCTGCTGAGGGGATTCGACTGCCATGTCCAGGATTCGTTCGTGGAGGTGCATGTCGCGCGGAAGGAGCAGCATGTGGCGCTGCGGAAGCTGCTCAGCATCTTCGAGAAGCACCAGGTCAGGTACCATAATTTTGAGATCATGGAGGACTCATTGGAGCATATCTTCCTGAGGCTGATCAAAGATGACCGGTAACGCCATCGGGTTCTACACCCTCCTGAAGCGGGAGTTCTGGCGGTTCTTCAAGGTGCCGAACAACACGATCTTCCCGCAGCTGATCACGGCGGCGTTCTTCATGCTGGTCTTCGGGATCGCCCTGGGGTCGCACATCACCAGCGTAGCCGGGGTGAGCTACCTGCTCTTCATCCTGCCGGGCCTGTTCGTGCAGAACCTGATCAACGGCAGCTACATGAACGGGTCCGGCTCGCTGTTCGTAAGCAGGCATTTCGGCAACATGCAGGACGTGCTGGTGAGCCCGATCTCGCACCACCAGATGGTAGCGGCATACATCCTGAGCAGCATGGCGCGGGGGTTCTTCCTGGGCATCGGCACGCTGGCGATCGCCCTGCTCTTCACCGCATTCAGCATCAGCCATCCCTGGGTGCTCCTGCTCTACTCCCTGCTCACCTCATTCCTGTTTTCCTGCTGCGGCATCATCATCGGGCTCTGGAGCAGGACCTGGGAGCAGCTGAACATCTTCATCAATTTCGTGGTGACCCCGCTGACCTTCCTCGGCGGGGTGTTCTATACTTTAGAGATGGTGCCGCCGGCAGTTGCGCTCATCACCCGGCTGAATCCGGTTTTCTACGTGGTGGACGGCATCCGGTACGGGATGCTGGGGATTGCGGGCAGCTCGATCGCTCTGGGGCTGGCGTTTTTGGCCGGCGCGTCTGCTGTGCTCTACCTCATCGTGTTCCGTCTGGTGAAGAGCGGGTATAATCTGAAGGTGTAAACACCAGCACCGGCAGACAACCGTTACATTTATTAACCCAAAAACCGCATGCAGCGCTATGGACGTCTGGGACTGCATCAGGACACGCCGCTCGATCCGGAAATTCCGCGACATCCCGGTGGAATGGGACAAGGTCGGGCAGATCATCAGCGCAGGCAGATATGCTCCCTCGGCGGGCAACCTGCAGAACTGGCAGTTCATGGTGGTGACGGACGCCGACAAGCGGAAGCAGATCGCGGAGGCGAGCGGCCAGCAGTACTGGATGCAGGATGCTCCCCTCTTCATCATCGTATGCATGAAGAACCAGATCATGGAGCAGTACTACGGCATCCGGGGAGAAAGGCTCTACTCCATCCAGAACGGGGCTGCCGCTGCAGAGAACATGATGCTGATGGCGCACGCATTGGGGCTGGGAAGCTGCTGGGTCGGGAGCTTTGACGAGGAGAAGGTAAAGCGTGTCTGCCAGATACCGGACCGGGCACGGCCGCAGGTGGTCATCGCCGTCGGATACGCGGATGAGCAGCCGCCGATACCCCCGCGGCTGACGCTGGAGAACGTGACCTACCTCAACAAGTACGGCGAGAATTCCGGGAGGATTGCGGATCCCTACGGGTCGCTCGGGCACTCCGCGCACAAGGTGCAGGCGGCGGTGCAGGAGGGCAAGCGGATGCTGGATAAGGGAACAGCGACGATGGAAGAGCAGAGCAAGGGCATCCTGGCGAGGCTCCGCGAGCGGCTGAAACGCTGACCTATATTCTCTGATATATATTTTCTACTCTAGAAATATATTTATATCAGCTTTTTGAATGAAGAGAATAAAAATTCGGTTTTTTGGCGAAAACCGAGTTCATGTGTGGTTTGGTTCGACTGTCATCGGATATTACTTATTGGCGTAAGTAACGTCCAAGCGTTCTAGAGGGAGTACTATATGCGGTGGTTTATATAGCTTTCGCTTTTTAGTACTTCTCGAAAATATATATTAAAAGATATATATTTCAAATGAACAACAAAGAAGGGGGGATCGGTCTATGGTAAATCTGCTGGTAGAGAGTGCGATGAAGCATCAGGAAACGTACGGGGAAGCTGAATTCGAGGTGGGCCAGGCCAACATCAAGGTGATTGGCGTCGGCGGAGCAGGCAACAATATGGTGAGCTGGCTCCATAAGAAGGGCATCAAGGGTGCGGAGATCATCGCCTGCAATACGGACCAGCAGCATCTCAATGTCTCTGAGGCTGACCAAAAGTACCTGCTCGGCAAGGAGGTGACGAAAGGCCTGGGCTGCGGCGGCTTCCCGGAAAAGGGCGCGGAGGCGGCGAAAGAGTCTATCCAGCAGGTCAAGGAATCGCTCAGGAAGGCGGACATGGTCTTTGTGTGCGCCGGCATGGGCGGCGGGACCGGGACGGGCGCTGCTGCCGTGGTCGCGCAGGTCGCCAAGGACACCGGAGCCATCGTCATCGGGACAGTCACCATGCCCTTCAGGATCGAGCGCGCACGGGTAGACAAGGCAGAGTTCGGGCTCGGGCAGCTCAGGAACGTATCGGACACGGTCATCGTGATCGACAACAACCGGCTGGTGACCATCGCGGGCAATCTCCCCCTCCAGCAGGCATTCGCCGTAGCGAATGAGCTGATCGCGACCATGATCAAGGGCATCGTGGAGACCATCGCCATCCCCTCACTGGTGAACCTGGACTTCGCGGATGTCAAGGCCATCATGAGCCACGGAGGAGTGGCTGCCATCGGCGTCGGGACATCGGACACCACCAGCAGGGTGGAGGAGGCGGTCAAGGGAGCCTTGAGCAACCCGCTGCTGGACATCAGCTATGAGGGTGCTACTGGAGCACTGATCCACGTCACCGGCGGCCCGGACATGACTTTAGACGAGGTCAGCAAGGCGGGCGAACTGGTCACCCAGTCCCTGGACGATGACGCGAACGTCATCTGGGGAGCGAGGATCAGCGAGGACATGAAGGGGAAGATCATCGTGATGACCATCATCACCGGAGTGAAAAGCCCCTGGATCCTGGGCAAGATGGACTACAAGCGGCCGAGCCCGGTCACGCAGGCGGTCTACGACGACATCGGGATCGAGGTCGTGCATTGACGATCATCTCGTCACGAGGTGAGTTTTTCTCGCCTTCACGTTGTTAACCACCCCCAAAACCGTTATATACGTGAAGGCATTTGTCCCCCTTCCGGGGGGATTTTATTTTTTATCTTTGCCCTGCTGTGCGCACGTAAAGCTTTTTAAAGCACGAAGGGATTCAGGGAGCATGCTCTATCTTATCGGCATCGGGATGGGCGATGCGCAAGACATCACGCTGCGCGGCCTGGACGCGGTACGGAAATGTGATGCGGTGTACCTGGAATCCTACACCTCTGCCCTGCAGTGCAGCATGAAGGAACTGGAGAAGGTATACGGCAAAAAGGTATTGCCTGTAGGCAGGGAATTCGTCGAGAGCGAGCAGATCGTTGCCGAGGCAAAAGAGAAAGACACGGCACTGCTGGTCATCGGGGATGTTTTCTCTGCGACCACCCATGTCCAGCTCGCGCTGGCGTGCAGGAAGCAGGGAATTGCGTATCAGGTGATCCATAATGCATCCATCCTTACCGCGGTGGGCGATACGGGATTGGACCTGTACCGGTTCGGCAGGATCGTTTCCATCCCCTTCCACCGCCATGATGTTTCCACACCCATCACTGCTCTGCAGGAGAACCAGAGGCTCGGCCTGCATACCCTGTTCCTGCTGGACCTGGACCCCGCGTCCAAGAGGTATGTGAGCGCCGCGGAAGCGGCCAGCTACCTGATGCAGAACAAGATACCAAAGACGGCAAAGGCGGTCGCCTGCGCCTGCCTGGGAAGCAGGCAGCAGGAGATGATGTACGGCACCCTGGGGCAGCTGGAGAAGCGAAAGCTTAATAAGTTCCCGCAGTGCCTGATCGTCCCCGGGAAACTGCATTTTATGGAAGAAGAGATGCTCCAATGGCATACGAAATAGCCTACACCCTGCTCAGCGTGCTCGCCATCAGCGCACTCTCGCTGATCGGGGCAGCTACCCTGAGCTGGAGGAAAGAGGTATTTGAGCATGTTCTCACCATGCTGGTCGGGTTTGCCGCAGGGGCAATGCTCAGCGTGGTGTTCTTTGACCTCCTGCACGAGGCTGAGGAGATCGAATCCGGCATGGCCATCGTGCTGGGAGGGATCGTGCTCTTCTTCATCATCGAGCGGTTCATCCACTGGCACCACTGCCATGACCAGGCGTGCGAGCTCGGGACGCAGGCGGTGGGCTACCTCAACCTGATCGGCGATGCGGTGCATAATTTCATCGACGGGGCGATCATTGCTGCAGCGTACCTCAGCGACGCCGGGCTTGGATTTGTTGCAACCATCGCGATCGCAGCCCACGAGATCCCCCAGGAGATCGGGGATTTCGGGATACTGGTGCATTCCGGGTTTTCCCGCAGGAAAGCGCTCCTGTTCAACTTCTTCTCTGCATTGAGCGCAGTGGCCGGCGCATTCGTGGCGATCTGGGCTGCCTCAGCCGTCTCCGGGCTCATCCCCTTCCTGGTCGCGCTGGCTGCCGGCGGGTTCATCTATATCGCGGTCGCTGACCTGCTGCCTGAGCTGCACAAGGAGACCTCGAGCAGGAAAGTGGTGATGCAGCTGCTCTTCTTCCTGATCGGCATCGTGGCGATCTGGGCAATCATCCGGATAGTCCCGCATGTGGAATGAGCGCTGTATGATCTGATGTCTGCCTACCAGAGAAACGGCGCTGCCAGGGAGAGGGCAACATAGTTCCATGCGAGATTGGTGGTCCTGGAGATCAGGCCCCGGACAGGGCTGCTGCCGAACGGCAGGTAGCCGAGGAACTGGATGGTCAGGGCAAGGATGATGGCGAGCATCGCCCTGCCAAAGGAGAAGCCGATGAACGCGAGGAGATGAGAGGCTGCCGCCAGGGAGAGCATCCGGATCAGGAAGCTGGGATGGAAATGCCCCCGGGACAAGGTCATGGGTATCGCCCCCAGCACGATGAAGAGCAGGGCAACTCCCGTGCCGTACAGGGAGGTGATGACTATGGTGCCCAGGGTGAGGAGCTCGATATCCACCGGGATTCTGGGGATGAACAGGCGATACGATTCCACGATGGCATCGCCGGCGAGGAAGAGCCCCACCATGAGCAGGCCAAGGACCAGCTTCGCCGAGATGAGGGTGAGGATGATGACCGCAACCAACAGGAGCAGGAGCCTGGTCCTGCTTTCCAGGATGCTGAAGATGCGGTCGATCAGCCGGTTGTAGCGGTCACGGAGCATGGAATGAGGAAGGGGGAGGCTGTTTTTAAGCATAATGTTTATAAAATGGATGCTGCCCATAAAGGCATCAACAGCCCCGTGGTGTAGCGGCCAAGCATACGGGCCTTTGGAGCCTGTGACCTCGGTTCGAATCCGGGCGGGGCTATCATGCGGCAGCTGCCGAAGGAGCGGACCCATGCAGCGCTGGGGATGATTGTCGGAGGCGCGGTCGGGATACTGATTGGGCTGATCTTCGGGGCGGTAGGGGCCTGGATATTCTTCTGCGCGCTGGTCGGCTGGGGGATCGGGTTCCTGTTCCCGCGGTGATATGCTATAGAAAGGATTAAATACCGCCGGAGTTTCCCTCCCGCTTATGATCACCAAGGTCAAGCAGATCATCATCGAGCTCTCCCGGGAAGAGGGGGAGGTCGTCCCTATCGTGCAGCTCATCCGCCACGCGAAATCCCGCGGCCATGACGAGAAGGATGTCCGGGCCGCGCTGCAGGAGCTGATCAAGCAGGGCATTGTGGTCCGGCTGGACAAGGACTCGGTGCAGCTGACGGCGACGTGAACAACGCTTTCCGACACGTTTAAATATCCCCTTTCCCTGATTTCTTCCATGATTGCCGAGAACGGATACACCCATGCGGTCACGGTGCTCCGGGAGTGCGCGACTGCGCATGGATTCTACGCCTCTGCGCACGGCTATACCGCGGTGTGGAGCAGGGACTCCATGATCACCAGTTTGGGGGCTTCACTTGTCCGCGACAGCAGGATGCGGCGGGCGTTCCGGCAGTCGCTCATCAGCCTGGCGAAGCACCAGAGCAAGATGGGGGAGATCCCCAACAACGTGGACCTCTGGGACAAGAGAAGGAAGAAGCAGGTGACCTTCGCTTCTATTGACAGCACATTATGGTGGCTGATCGGGATGCAGGTGTACGCAAAGCGGTACCACGATCGCTCGCTGCTGCGGAGGTTCCAGGGAAAGATGGGAGGGGCGCTGCGCTGGGTGCAGTACCAGGATGCGGGCAGCGACGGGCTGCCGGAGCAGCAGCCGACGACCGACTGGATGGATGCGTTCCCCCATAAATACGGGCATGTGCTGAACACCCAGGCGCTGTATTATGCGGCGCTGCGCCTGATGGGGAAGGGGGCTGCCGCACGCAAGGTGAAAGAGCTGGTGAACGGAAAGGTACGGAAGGACCTGAATCTCTTTGACCGTACGAGAGGATATTACCTGCCCTATATCTGGAAGTCGCACGACGGCATCCGGGAGCAGGAGAGCTGGTTTGACGCGCTGGGAAATTTGCTTGCCGTGGTGTTCGGGCTGGCGAACAGGGGACAGGCGCTGCGGATCCTTGCGCACATCAAGAAGAGAAGGATCAATCTTCCGTATCCGGTGAAGGCGCTCGATCCCCCCTTCCGGCCGGGAAAGGCAGGATGGCATCCCTATTTCGCGAAGTCTGACGCCCGAATCCCGCGCCATTACCTGAACGGGGGCATCTGGCTGTATATCGGCGGATTCTATGTCCTGGCGCTGGTGCAGTGCGGCAGGCGGAAGGAAGCGGAGCAGGAGCTGGAGAAGATGGCCGCGGGCCTGCTCCGGGGGAACTCGCCGGAGTGGCTGGACGGGAAGACCGGAAAGCCGCACGGCGAATGGCAGGCGTGGAATGCGGGGATGTACGTGCTGGCGTATGAGGGCGTGAAGAGGGGGAGGGCGGCGTTATAAAAATGAAATGCATAGAATGTCAGTACCCGAACCTCCTCTCGTATTCTTTGTGTGTAAACCACTCAAGGATTACGTTCAGTATCATCACCTCATCTTCTTTTATAGTGTAGATGAGCCGCCAGCCGTTCGGCAGATCATATTTCCAGAGATTAGTGACATCATAGACATGAACATATGTAGAGGGCCATAATCGTTTTGGTATTTTGATGCCGCAGGCGGGATTATGCTTGAGGTCTTTCATGGCTCGGTCAATAAATCCATAGAGCCGCTTATCCTGGAATTTCCCCGCTTTCAGGATCTCAAATTCTTCTTCAAGCTTCTTTTCACCGAAGGTGACATATATCGGCTTGTTATTCAACGGAGTTTGATGCCCTTTGCCAGTATCTTCTTGATCCCTTCAGGATCGTATGTCCAGATGACGCACCCGTCTTTGTCGATCATGATCTTCCCGGACTGCTCCAGATAATCAAGGATAACCTGGAAGGTCTGGTACATCATCTTTCTCGGCAGCCTTTTCCAAAGCTGGTACTTGCCGCATTCCTGGCTGTGCTTCCTGATGGCTCTTTCCACCATGATGACAGATTCTAGAGTAGGGCTGTGGAGGACGGTAGTTTGGTTCATATTATATAAAGATATATAACAACAATATATAAATGTTCCGGTTTCCGGCCGCTATCCCTGGAAGACAAAGTTACTGTATCCGCAGCCTTTCCTTCACCACATCCGCTATCCGCTTCGCCACATCCGCATATGCAAACTGCCCTGCCGCGTGCTGCCGGGCGGCCTCTCCCATCTTCTTCCGCAGCTGATCGTCCTGCAGCAGGCGCAGGGTGAAGTCCGCGAGCTGCTCCACATCCGCGCGGTAGGCGAATATCTTCTTCTCCGGGAACTTCATCCAGTATTTCCGGTCAAAGCCCATGTGGGGATACACCCACTCCCCCTCCAGCTCCACGGTTTCCTTGACGCGGGCAAGAAATCCTGTTTTGCTGTGGATGATGGTCTCCTTCGGACCCATGTGGTCGATGGATAGGACCGGGATGCCGCAGGCCATGGCCTCCACCTGGATCATGCCGAATCCCTCCAGCCTGCTCGGGGCTGCATAGATGTCCGCTGCATTCAGGAGGGTCGCCATGAACTCGTTGGAGTAGCCGCCGCTGAGGAAGATGATCTTCTCCGGGTCCAGGCCAAGCTCGCCGATGAGCTTTTCTTCTTCCTCGAGGTGGCCGTCCGCAACCTCGCTGGGCCAGGATTTCAGGACGTATTTGTAGCCCGGAAACTGCTCATCGATCAACTGGAGCGCCTTGAGCATCTCCTGGCTGCCCTTGGAGGTGGTGTCCCCGCCTGCGGTGAGTATCATCTTCTCATCGGGGCGGATGTTCAGGAGCTCGCGGAGCCTGATGATCTCCGGGGAGGTCTTGGGGATGGGCTGGAAGATGCCGGTATCGATGCCGATGGGCATGGAGACCATGTTCTTTCCGGAGAGCCCGTCGCGCTGGTATGTCTTTTTCACCCATTCCGAGGTGGTCAGAACCAGGGGGAGGGATTCGAGGATGCCGTGATAGTTCGCCACCCAGCCGTCTGCCACCAGCCAGGGGACCGGGACGATGCCGTATTTCAGGGGATCGACCACCAGCTCCGGGGTGTTGCCCCAGTATCCGACGCCGATTGCGACATCCGGCCTGAAGCTGCGGAACTTCCATTCCCGCTCCAGCTCGGAACCGGGGTTGCAGGGGAGGACATCCTCGCCGTTCGCCTTCATGCCCAGGTAGAGGTAATGGCCCTGCAGCGACAGGCCGTCGGGCTCCGGTGGGTAGGCGTACTGGATGATGGATTTCATGGGATCACACAATCGGATGCAGGCGAAGGTTCTGGCCACTGCGCCTGAGGTCCATCGCAGCCCGGCCAATCCGGACATACAGCCCGGGATTGTCAGTCACCGGCAGCCCGGATATATCGATCACGCCGGAAAACCGCCATAACGGGGTGTCCTGTTTCGGGCGCAGAAATCCGCCGCTCGTGACGGTGCAGATGCTGCCCTCTCCGCCTATCTTGGTGATATGGCTGAGGAGCGCGAGAATGCCATCGACCGCACGGGCATCTCCCCTGGTAAGGCGCTCCTGCGCAGCCTGCTGGAGATAACCCGGATCATAGGCCAGCTGAAGATGATATAACGGCCAGTCCGCTCTCATGGGCGCGTCTCCACAAACCCCTCATGGCCGCAGCAGCGCTCCTCGAACTGCCCGGGCCGGAAGCCGTAGATGTCCGTGATGACCAGTTTCTTCTGCATGATCTCGCCCGGGGTGAGCTCCACGAAGCTTTTATCCTTTATGGCAGCGCAACCGTTATGTTCGTTCTGATAGTTGAAGCAGAGGAGTCTCCTGGACTTCAGTCTACCCTCGGTGATGAGCTGCTGCACTGCATGATGCACCTCTTTGTGGCGGATGTGGCCGTATTCGCCGTTCCCGCCATGGGTGTAGATGACGTCGTACTCCTTTTGCGGCAGGCTGTCCAGGATGAGCTGCATCACTTCCTTGGGCATGAGGGGGCGAAGATGCTCATCCTCCAGGTCGGTGATGATCGGCCTTGCCCCGTATCCCGCGCAGGCTTTCCTGAATTTCGGCTCGCGGTCCTGGTCTGAGCCCCTGCAGAGGGCGTAGACCGTCCAGCGCCAGTTGGGGTGGCGGAGGAACTGCGCCCCCATCCAGATGGTCTCGTCATCCGGATGCGCGACGATAGCAAGTGCGTCCATAGGAGAAGGGAAGAGATGGTTGTTTATATCCCTTATTGTGGCTGAGCCGCATGCTTCCGCTTCAGCTCTTCCACGTTCAGCCTTGCCAGGAGATAGGAGATTGTCGATTCCGCCCCCTGGTTGAGGTTCACGCAGTCGGGCAGCAGGCCGTCGTAGCAGCCTCCAGTGGCTTCGTCATACAGCGCCTGGTTCAGCGAGTTCTTGCCGAGGAACCACTGGAATGCAATCAGGCAGTTCTTGTAGTACTGCGCGCTCCTGGTGACCTCGAATCCGGTCTTATACGCCTCGACCATGGATGCCGCATCCACCGGCTGCTGGTCGTGGAAGGAGCGCTTGCCGTTGCGCAGGTACCAGCCCTTGTGGCCGATCAGGACCAGCTGGCTGCCCATGACCACGAGCTGGGTGAGGAAATCCAGGGTCTGGTTCGCTGCAGCAAGATATTTCCCGTCCCTGGTGACCTGGTATGCCCGGAACATGGAGGTGGGCAGGATGCCGTTGGAATAGGTCACCGCATCCTCAAACCAGCACCAGTCCGCAGAGCAGTGCGATTTCTGCTCTTTTACCAGGGCATCTGCCAGGAAGGTGATTTTTTCCAGGATATCCTTTGCCGGATGCTGCTGGAAGTAATGGTACAGACCCATGATGGTGAATGCCTTGCCGCGGATGCTGGCAAGCCTGCTGAAGTTCGGGAGCGCGTGGTCGAGCAGGAATTTTGCAGCCGCCTTGACGTTCTCCGGGGCCTTGCTGTCGATCACCCTGCCTAATGCCCATACTGCCCTGCCAAAGCTGTCCTCGCTGCCTACCTTGTCCAGGAACCTGCGGTCATAGCCCATGAAGTTATGGAACAGCCCGCCTTTCCGCTGGCAGTACTGCAGGAAACCGAGGTATTTCCTGATCAGCCCGATGCTCTGGCTGTCCCGGGAGAGGTCATACGCCTTGACCGCAGCGAGCAGCGCACGGGCATTGTCATCAACAGTATACCCTGTCGCCCGGTTGGAGATCGAATGCTTGGCGTGCTGGATCACCCCGGTATCGTCGGTGAGGGAAAGGAGATGGGCAAGCTTGAATGCCGGGAACTTGTGCAGGCCGACAGTCTCCTTGATGGAGATGATCTCCTTGTAGAGGCTCAGGTACTCGGAGGCGACATTGTTCCACTTCATCTTGGTGCCGTAGGCGAAGGCGTTGGCCTCCAGGCGCTTCCGCCGCGCCGGGTCTGCGGCCAGCGAAAGAAGCGACTCCGCGATCTTTTCGGAGCTCCTGAACGGGACGATGATCCCCTTTTCGCCCTGCATCATCTCCCTGCCGTACAGTGAGGGCGTGGAGATGATTGCCTTTCCCGCGCCCATGGCGTACGCGACCGTGCCTGAAGTTATCTGGTTCGCGTCCAGGGCAGCATTGATGTAGATGTCCGTGGCCTCCAGATAGCCCATGATCTCCTCTTTCGTGAGGTATTTGTTGTAGAACTTCACGTGGTGCTGCAGCCCGAGCGACTTGACCAGGGCGAGCAGGGAATTGCGGTATTCCTCCCCCTCCTGCTTCCGCACCTGCGGATGGGTCTCGCCGATGACCAGGAATACGGTGTCCGGGCGCTCCTGCACGAGCTGCGGCAGGGCTGCTATGGTGTATTCGATGCCCTTGCCCCGGTTGATCAGGCCGAAAGTGGAAATGACAAACTTCCCCTCCAGGCCAAGCCGCCGCTTGATGCGGTCCCTCCGGTGCACGCTGAATGCGGGAACGCCATGATGGATCACCTTTATCCTGGTGGTGACGCCGTAATCGCGCTGGAGGATCCGCACCGCCGACTGCGCCATCACGACGATCCCTGACGCGCGCTTGGCTATGGCGCGGACGATCCGCAGGCGGTCGGGATCCGGCCGGGGGATGACCGAGTGGAAGGTGACGACCACCGGCTTGTGCAGGGTCTCGAGGAACGGGATGAGGTAGTCTCCATTGGTCCCGCCGAAGATGCCGAACTCGTGCTGGATGCTCACCAGCCTGATCCGCCCGTCCTCATTGATCCGCTTGGCGGTGTCCAGGTACTGCTCGATATAGCTGTCGTTCAGGGTGAGCTTCACCTTGCTGCCGTAATTATAGAACGAGCTGCCGTTGTCGTTCAGCGCCAGGATCTTTGACTTCAGCGTGGGATTGAACCGCTTGTCCATGGCGGTGGTGAGGTCCTTGGTGAAGGTCGCAATCCCGCACTCTCTCGGGGGGAATGTCGACATGTACAGGACCCAGGACTGCATATCCACCATCTTTTAACCGATTATCGGGAGCATGCCTCCTATTTAAAGATTACTGAATCACCGGTCAACTTCGGTTTCTTGCATGTGCCGCACGCCGCCGTGGCGTGCGGGGCAACACACGCAACTTGGATCTACCCTGAATCACCTGATGAAGAACCTATCCTGCCGCTCCGCCCTCTTCTGCCGGACCATCTCGGCGAGCAGCTCATCCAGGTCTACTGACGCTGCGGCGATGCACTTGTCCGCCGCGCCGTAGTAGATGTAGAGGCGCCTGCCGAACACCGCGGTGCCGCTGGGGAATATCACGTTGGGCATGTTGCCCTTCTTTTCATACGGCCTGTCCGGGGTGAGCAGGGGGTAGGGGAGATGGCCGATCACTTTTGTGGGATCCTTCCTGTCCAGCAGGGCAGCGCCTCCGCGGTAGATCACTCCCCGGTCCATGTCATCCACCGCGTGGTAGAGGAGCAGCCAGCCCTTGTTGGTCTCCAGGGGAGGGGCGCCTCCCCCGATATTCCGCGACTCGTACCAGTATTTCGACTGGAGGATGACATAGCGCGAGAGGTTCTTCAGGTACCGCTCCAGGAAGGCCGGGGTGAGGTCAGCAAACCGCCGGAAGTACATGACCTGGATGTCCGGCAGGATCCGGTGCACCAGGGCAAATTTTCCGCCGATCTTCCGGGGGAAGAAGAAATGGTCCTTGTTCCAGAGCAGGACATCCTTGCCCACCACGTCCTTGAAATAGCTCTCGAAGAGGAAATACCGCTCTTTCAGGGTGGAGCGGCAGGCATGGAAGAGGTCCTCTGCCCGGTCGTAGGTTATATCGGGGAGGAGGATGCCGCGCTTCTGCCAGCGGACGAGGTCGGTACTGGTTGCATAGGCAAGCCGGACATTCAGGCCGTCATACGCGACATAGGTGAGGTAGTAGGTGCCGTCGAGGAATACCACTCTTGGATCTTCGAGGTTCTTTTCATAGGGATGCTCCGAGGAGAGGACAGGCGCCGGCGAGCGCCCAACGACATGGAGGGGGCCCTGCAGCCGGCAGTATCCGACGGTGCTGCGCTGCTGCCTGGAGAATGCCCGGTAGAACATATGGACGGTGTTGCCCACCTGGACGCAGCCGGGATTGAACACTCCCTCATTCTCAAAGGGCCGGGCGCCCGGCCGGAGGATTATCCCCTCTTTCTTCACACGGAGCATAGTATTCCCTTGCTGGATAGATTTATAAATATTGTGCCTGCTGCATGCCCCATGGACTTCCTTGCCCATTACCTCTGGAGCTATGCGATCTACTTTTCGCGGAAGCGGGCTGCGCTCATCGCGCTGGTCGGCGTTGCGCCGGACGCCATCTCCTTCGGGCCGCACCTGGTCTATTCGCTGCTGAGCACCGGGCTGCAGCTGGGCCCGCCGGCGAACATCCCTGATTATGTCCACGTGCTCTATCAGCTCACCCATAGCCTAGTTATATTCCTCGCCGCGGCCGGCATCGCCTATGCGGTCACGCGAAGATTCCCCTGGATCCTTGGCCCCTGGGGGATCCACATCCTAATAGACATCCCCACCCATACCGAGGCGTTCTTTCCCACCCCGTTCCTCTGGCCGCTGTCTTCGTATACGGTGAGCGGCATCAGCTGGGCGGCGCCCTGGTTCATGGTGGCAAATTACGCGGCATTGCTGGCGGCATTCAGCTACCTGGTGGGGAGGAGATATGCACAACGGAAAGCATCACTTTAAGGAGATATTCGCCGCGCTGCATCAGGCAGCAGCCTCATTCCGGCAGCCCGCCGTCACCGAAATCGCGGAAGCGGACCATGATCCGTTCAAGGTGCTTATCTCCTGCATCCTCAGCCTCCGGACGAGGGACGAGACAACCGCTCCCGCCGCGCTGCGGCTGTTCCGGCTTGCGGACACCCCCCAAAGGATGGCCAGGCTGCCGGTGCGGCTGATCCGGGAGGCGATCTACCCGGTCGGGTTCTACATCACCAAGGCGAAGCGGATCAAGGGGATATGCGGGGCGCTGCTCGGCAAGTACCGGGGAAAAGTGCCCCGGGATTTTGAGCAGCTCATGGGGCTGAAGGGGGTGGGCAGGAAGACGGCAAACATCGTCATGGTGTACGGATTCCACGACGAGGGGCTGCCAATCGACACCCACTGCCACCGCATCCCGAACCGGCTGGGATGGGTGCAGACAAAAACACCGGAAGAGACGGAGCAGCGGCTGCGGGCGATACTGCCCAAGCGATATTGGCATGATTTCAACGACCTGTTCGTGCAGTTCGGCCAGAACATCTGCACGCCGATCTCGCCCTTCTGCTCCCGCTGCCCGATCCGGAAGCACTGCAGGAGGGTAGGGGTGGCTGTCAGCAGATAAAAAGAGAAAAAGAATGGAAGAACGCCTCAGAACGACCATTCCTTGTCGGACTCTTCGTCCTCGTCTTCATCGTCTTCCTTATCATCCTTGTCGTCTTCGTCATCCTTATCTTTATCCTGCTCCTCTTCGGTGTCGTCCTGATCCTCATCATCCTGATCCTCGTCCTTATCCGAATCCTCGTCCGGCTCGTCTGCGTCCATTACATGCTTCATTGCGTATACCTCCTCTTTCTCCGGGCAGTGCCCGTCTATAGGCTGGCTCTGGAAAGGCAGAGATATAAATATATTGTGGTATTCCATCACTTATATATCTCCCCTGTTTTCATGCTCCAGAGCAGGAGATCAAGCTCATCGGCCGGGATACGCGCTCTCCGGGCGAACTGGAGCAGCCGCTGCTCCAGATCAAGATATATGTTCCTGCTGACGGATTTCGGCAGGGAGCGGATAATGCCCAGCTCCCTCATGCTGTTCAGGATGTGCCTGTCCAGTATCGCGAGATCATGGAAGCCGATGTTGCGGAGCAGATGCGAGGCTTCCTTGTAGCCGAAGCCCTTGACCTGGGCGACGAGGAATTCCCGGGCGGCGCTGCCGCTTCCTTTCTGCCCGCGCTGCGCCAGGAGATAATCCCTGATGACCGGATAGCGCCTCTTGAGCTCCAGCAGGTACCGCGCCTTGGTCTTATGGAACCTGGTCTTTTTCCTGAGGATACGGGCGACGGCAGGCGCGGCATACTTTCTCCCCTGAAAATCCATATCCCTGAGCAGCTCCACACACTCGCCGCAGCGCCTCCCGCTGCTCTGGGGCGTCAGGATGCAGAAGCAGACCTCGTAGAAAATGGCGTCGTCCGGCAGGGCGGCGAACTCCGCGAGGCGGGAGCGGATCTGCGTTTTCCGCATCCAGTATGCTGCATGCAGCGTCGGTACATCCATACTCTCCTGGCGGAGTAACGAAAGGTTTAAAAACAAGCTGTTTCCCAGATGGATACCATTGAGGTATGATCATGAAACGAACGAAACGATGGAAGGCAGGCAAGGGCAAGATGCCCAAGCTCAACAAGCGGTTTATGTACGCTGTCGCCGGGATCGGGCTGTTCCTTGTGGGCAGCGGGGTCCAGGTGTTTGACGGCGGAATCACCGGCAATGTGGCCGGGGCATCGCCGCAGGATGTCGGGCTGCTGGGATTCGGGGTTCTTGCCGCAGGGCTGTTCCTTGCCGGATTCGCTGTCCACCACCTCGTCACCAGGCATTGATGATGCATGGCGCCAGGAGCAGGGCTTCACCATATCCACCGGCGCAAGCTGAAGCGCCAGTTTCCGCACCGGAACCCGGCCATCAGGCTTCTGGATAAGGCGCTGCTGTGGATCGCGGTAATCGGGCCGCTGATGGCGCTGCCGCAGGTGGTGAAGGTCTATGCAGAGCAGAACGCGGCAGGGCTGTCCCTGTTCTCCTGGACATTGTTCGCGGTGCTGAACATCCCCTGGATATTCTACGGGATCGTGCACCGGGAGAGGCCGATTCTCATCGCGTACTGCCTGTGGCTTCTGGTAAATACTGCTGTCGTCGTGGGCATTGTAGTGTATGCGTAAAGCGATCTGTTTAAATAAAAAGATGTTATCGACCATATGAGCTCCGCAAGAACGTTGCTGATAGTGGGTATTATTGCGCTGGTCCTAAATACCATATGGGAATTTTCCCATCATTTTCTCTATGTTGATCTTTCGGGAATCCCGAAATACCCCCACCTGATTATTGCTGCTTTTGCCGATATGTTCATCATCTTTGGCATTTTTGCGGTTGTCTCGTTAAAAAACAAGAATCTTGATTGGATAAAAGAGCCAGGCAAGCTTGATTACCTGATGGTTGTTTTTTTAGGCCTTGCTGCCGCAATCCTTATAGAAATAATCAACCTCAAGCTGGGCAGATGGGAATATACTGCAGCAATGCCGAGCATTTTCGGAGTCGGAATAAGCCCGGTAATCCAATTGGCCCTGACTGGGGTAATCTCTTTGGCTATAGTAAAACGTGGATAATTGCCGCTTTTCCTGCATGATGAACGGTGCCGCCGATTCCGTTACTTTTTTATAATAGAGTATGCTGTATATCCCTATGAAAAACGCGGAGATCGCGCGGATATTCTTTGACATCGCGGACATGCTGGAGATCAAGGGGGTGGAGTTCAAGCCTAGGGCGTACCGGAAGGCTGCGCAGAACATCGAGGCGCTGCCTGAGGACATCGCGGACTGCTGGAGGCAGGGCAGGCTGCGGGAGATTCCCGGAGTGGGGGAGCATATCGCGGCCAAGATTGCCGAGTATCTGCAGACCGGGAAGGTTTCTACATATACGAAGCTGAAAAAAGAGCTGCCAGTGGATTTTGAGGGATTAGGCAGGGTACAGGGGCTGGGGCCCAAGACGATCAAGCTGCTGTACCAGCGGCTGAAGATCAGGAGGCTGAAAGAGCTGGAGGCGGCAGCGAGGAAGGGAAAGCTCGCCTCGGTGATCGGCAGCAAGCGGGAGGCGAACATCCTGGCGAGCATCGGGTTCAGCCAGCAGAGCAGCGGGAGGTTCCTGCTGGGGCAGATGCTGCCGCTTGCCGAGGGCATACGGGATCTGCTGGCGGCGCTGCCCGGGGTGAAGCGCGTGGAGATCGGCGGCTCGCTGCGCAGGATGAACGAGACGATCGGGGACATTGACCTTCTGGCGGTCGCGGAGCAGCCTGCCGCGGTGATGGAACGGTTTACTCATCTGCCCGGGGTAAAGCAGGTGCTTGCCCGCGGGCAGACCAAAAGCTCAGTCCGCCTGGATGAGGGCGTGCAGGTGGATCTGCGTGTCGTTCCTGCCGCCTCCTGGGGCGCTGCGCTGCAGTATTTCACGGGCAACAAGACGCATAACGTGCATGTGCGGAAGATGGCGATCGCAAAGGGGTATAAGCTCAGCGAGTATGGGCTCTTCAAGGGCGGGCGGAGGATTGCGGGAAAGGGCGAGGAAGAGGTGTACCGGAGGCTGGGGCTGCCGTATATCGAGCCGGAGCTGCGCGAGGATACCGGAGAGATTGATGCAGGGCTGCGGGGGAAGCTGCCGAGGCTGGTGCGGTATGAGGACGTGCATGCGGACCTGCAGATGCATACCACCTATTCTGACGGCGGGAATTCGGTTGCGGAG
Organism: Candidatus Nanoarchaeia archaeon; assembly: GCA_035289865.1. GTDB lineage: Archaea > Nanobdellota > Nanobdellia > Woesearchaeales > JACQNA01 > JACQNA01. Next base: position 3,665 of record DATDVW010000026.1, on the reverse strand, counting down.
ATGGCTGCCGCTGCAAAGAAACTGGGGCACCGGTTCATCGCCATCACCGACCATGGCGGCAGGCTGAGGATAGCGGGAGCGATGGGCGAAAAAGAAGTGGTGCAGCAGCGGAGGGAGATCGGCAAGATTGAGGGCATCAGGGTGTTCCAGGGCATCGAGGCGAACGTGATGAAGGACGGGAAACTGGATGTTCCGCCAAATATCCTCCAGCAGGTGGACATTGTTTTAGCTGCGGTGCATTCCGCGTTTGCCCTCCCTGAGGCGGAGATGAGCAAGAGGCTGCTTGCGGCTCTCGACAATAGGCATGTGCATATCCTGGCGCATCCCACCGGGAGGATCATCGGCAGGCGGCCTGCATATTCCTTTGACTTTGAAAAGATATGCGGGAAGGCGAAAGAGCAGGGGATCGCGCTGGAGATCAACTGCCATCCGGAGCGGATGGATTGCAACGGGCCGCTGGTGCGGAAGGCGGTCTCGCTCGGGGTGAAGCTGTCTATTGGCACGGACAGCCATGCCGCTGAGCAGCTCTGGTTCTACCGGCTGGGGGTTGCCCTGGCGCGGCGGGGATGGGCGGAGAAGGGGGATGTGATTAATACGTATAATGTGCGGCAGATAGAACAGTGGCTAGAAAGATAACAATGTTTAAGAGTGTATAATATATTTCTTCAGTTATGATCGGATTAATTGCTAATAGCATCATCTTGCTATTTATTTTTGTTATTCTGTATAAAAAGAAGAAATTACAAGTACCGGTTAAGTATAAAATCATCAGAAAGATAATAGCAATATTTTTTGAATGGTGTAGAATAGAGTACAAAGGCGTTTTTACATCCGTACTCTTGCCTTTAAGTTTGGTTGTCGGCTATTGGTATCTTCTTTTTTGCGGCGTAGTTGTGACTATTACCGAGTCTTATACCATTTATGAAAAGATAAACTCGATCATCGTAGCACCAATTGTTGAAGAAGTTTTATTTAGGGGGATTCTTTTTGCAATCATTATTCTGTGCATTTATTCTCTCTTTTTCAAAAAGTTAAATTGGAGAATGGGGTATTTTTCTCGTGCCGCGATAGGTTTGCTTGTTACTTCCTTAGCTTTCTCATTTGCTCATGGGACATTAGACGCAAGGTTTATCTCTGGATTAATTTTTGGCTTTGTTTATCTGCTCGATAAGAGGAACCTTCTCCCCGCAGTAATTGCCCATGCTGTAGACAATGTATTTATGATTTATCTGACTACCTGCCCGTTTGGCATTTAAACATTAGTCTCAGGGATATTTTGTGGGCATATCATTCCATCTGCTTCTTTACCTTGCCTTTTTTCTTTAGGATAACATGCCACTCATCGTCCGGGCTCCTGATGTGCTCCATGATCTTCCCCGCGACGAAGTCCGGCTCCATGAAGCCGGATTCCATCCGCTTCGGATGCTGCCGGAAGAGGCCGGTCTTCATGCCGCCCGGCGAGAATACGGAGACGCGGATGCCGGTGTCCTGCAGCTCTGTCCGCAGGCAGCCGGTGAAGCCGATAATTGCAGCTTTAGATGCGCCGTACGCGACGTGGCTGGTCTTGTATTCGACAGCGGCGGTCGAGCCGATGTTCAGGATATGGCCGCTTCCCTGCTTTTTCATGATCTTCACCGCTGCCTGCGAGGTGTAGATGGGCCCAAAGACATTGGTCTCGAAGATGTCCCGGATGTCCTGCTCGGTCACCTGCCCGATCGGCGCCATCCGCCAGGTGCCGGCATTGTTGACCAGAAGGTCCAGCCTGCCGAATGAGCGCTTTGCGGCGCTGATGAATTTCTCGCAATCGCTTTTTATCCTGACGTCCATCACCAGGGCAATAACTCCATCGCGCTTGACGGAGCGGAGAAACGCCTTCTGCTGGGCAGCGTCCTTGCCTCCGAGGACGAGACGGTATCCTTCCCTGAGCAGCGCCCGGGAGAGCGACGCGCCCAGCCCGCTGTACGCTCCGGTGATTGCCGCTACCTTGCGGACCGGTGCTTTAACAGCCATAGGTACTCCCTATAATTATAGGTTCTTCTCTCCCGGCTGCCAGTCCACCGGGCAGAGGCCGCCGGTCTGGAACGCCTGCAGGACCCGCAACGTCTCCTCGACGCTCCTGCCGACGTTCAGGTCAGAGATGACTGCGTAGCGGAGGATGCCCTCGGGATCGATGATGAAGGTGCCCCGGAGTGCAATGCCTTTCTGCTCTATCAGCACGCCGTATGCCCTGCTCACCGCATGATTGGTGTCTGCCAACACGGGAAAAGCGACATCCGGCATATCGCGCTGGAACCAGGCCTTGTGGGAATGGATGGAGTCAGTGGATGCGGCGATCACCACCGCATTCTGCCGCTCAAAATCGGGATATCTGCGGGCAAAGCCCCTGATTTCGGTCGGGCAGACGAAGGTGAAGTCCAGGGGATAGAAGAACAGGACTACCCATCTGCCCCGGTACTGGTCCAGGCGGACGCCCGTGAACTCGCCATTGACGTACGCTTCCGCGGAGAATGCCGGAGCAGGCTCGCCGACTTTTGCCATAGGAACAGTGATGCAGGATGATTTTTAAAGATTACTGCTCTTCAACAGTCACTTCGCCGTTCGGGGAGTTGGCATCGCAGGCGTGGCAGGCGATGCAGTCCTCGTTCCTGGCGACAATGACCTTGCCTGCCGCATCCTTGTCAAAGACCTGCACCGGGCAGAGCTCCTTGACGTCCTCCAGCACCTTGAGGTCCTTGACCTTCTCGTAGTGGATAGTGACTTTGGTGGGCATGGAGAGAGGTGGATGACTATGATATTTAAGGGTTGCGGTAAACCGCCGCAAACAATTGTTCCAATTGTTGTCCAGTCACATCTGCTAAGGTAATGACATGCTCTGCTCTTTCGCGAGAAATGGTTTGGCTTGATAAGCGCACCCGTTCATCAAGAAGAGCGCGTCTTCCCAGGTGTATCTGGTATCCTGCTTCTTGGAACTGCATGAGCGCGTCAATCATTGAGCCAGAATAATGATAATGATTATGTCCCATTAAGAGCTTTCCCATCCCACGGAAATGTGGGAATCGCTCTTGTGCGTGAGGTACGACGATTACTTCTCTTTCTCCAGGAAAGATGGGGCAAAACAGGCCCGTTTCCTCGCTGTCCGCCATAAATGTCCAGAATAATGCGCTATCATAAGGTGCAAGAAGCCCCCGGTAGTTTATTGCAAAGGATCTTGTTAAAGTCTCATTTCCGTGGGCAAATGTTCTGGTTACGCCACAGGGGGTATCGCCCGTGAGAAGATCAGCTAAAGATTTTTCTATAACAGTTTCTTCACCAGATCTATCCACCTGCAGCAGGCGTACACCCATATAGCCGAGAATGCGCGAAGTTATTTAAGTTTATCTACCGGTTCTTAGAAAATTCCCCTTGATATAGCTCAGTCGCCTCCTTTAAGCGGGAGATCGCTTTCTCTGTCGTCTTGCCCTGGCTTACCATTCCCACCTCTGGGCATTGGGCGACATACATATCTTCCTCCTTATGGACGACTGCGGTCAGATGCTCCATTGCCTATTCACTGTAAAAGTTAGGCATCCCGCGTATATAAAGTTAATTATTGAACTTTTGCGTTTTTCCTCTATAAGCACTTCTTGATTTCTGACATATATTCTCAAGAAACGAAAAGCTTATAT
>DATDVW010000025.1:0-6390 GCA_035289865.1 Candidatus Nanoarchaeia archaeon | reverse complement strand
CCCCCTTGCGGATGCAAGGAAGTAATATGCGGCATTCTTTCCATCCGCTCTCCCCAACCCAAACCTTTAAATCCCCCAGTATCCGGAGCATCGCCAAAAGAGGGATACCCATAGCAAAAAAAGCGATGTTCTTCTCACTGACCGCCATCCTCATCATCTCCGTAGTCCTGATCATCGTCGTCATCCAGACCGCCAGGGAGCGTGGCGAGTCCAAGATCGCCGCTGTCCAGGTGCGGATCAAGGCGCTGAACGATTTTATCAGCAACCTGGAGGAGCGCTACATCCAGGAGATCGTCCAGGTAAGCGCAGAGCGCACCGCAGAGGCGCTTGCCCGCTATGCAGCGGCAAAAACAGCGGTCGGGGAGCAGCCGCACGCCGGCAGCCCTGTCATCCTCCGGGAGAACTTCAAGACTGTTTTCTTTTTCGGCTATATCCAGGACAGCGCAGGCCAGCCCGGCGAGCTCACCATCTGCCGGGAATACGGGAGGTGGCTGCCGGAGTCCTGCCCCTACCGCATCCAGCGCTACCAGAAGATAGACCGCATCATCAGTCAGCAGGTCATGGCGGGATTCGCCTTCTTTGACATCCTCAACAGCACCGAGCAGACCTTCCGTTCCCTGGGCATGCGCATCACGAACTTTGAGACCCAGCTGCAGGGCATCAGCCAGGAGCAGCCCTTCAGCATGGACGGCAGCCTGTTCATCAGCTATGACTTCACCGAACAGAACGGACTGGCCGGCTGGAAGGGAGCATCCTCCCGCAGCTTCCATATCCAGCTTCGGGGCATGCCCAACCCCCTGGACCCCAGCCAGCTGATTGACGAGAGCTGGGTGGTGGACCGGGGCGAGCAGAACTTTGTCCCGGGCACCTGCCGGTTCTCCCCGCCGGACACCAGCATCTGCCAGTACACCGAGCCCAGCTTCCTCAGCAGGCTGCTCGGCCGCCAGCAGTTTGTCCGGGATCTCCTGGACGTCAACCCCAACATCCCGGAGAAGACCAACGGCATCTGCCCGGCAGGCGAGGGCTGCCATCTGAATTAGCAGGAGTGCATCTTTTTCGCCGCACGTCAGAACGCAGCTGCGTTCTGCGTGTGCTCAGAAGCGTAGCTTCTGAGCACGCCGCCCCTGGCGCAGATGTGCCGGGGGACGCCCCATCCGGGGTGGCACATAGGATTTGCGAAGCAAATCCGTCTGCCGCCATGATGGCGGCGTGCGGCATACGGATAGGCAAACTTATTGATATCCATTCCAGAATAGCAACACTAAATTTAAATACGCTCAGCCCGCCGTATTCCCCGTGGGAAAAGAGGTAGCGGGATGCTGATTACGAACGTAGACCGGGTCTTGGAGATGCTCCGTGCCAGGAAGGAGCTGCCGGTCAAGGCGATCGCCGCAGCCCTGCACGCAGATCCCAAATCCATCGAGAAGCTGGCAAAGCTCCTGGAAGAGGAGAAAAGGCTTACTATTGCCTACCGGATGTTTGATCCCTGGCTGCTCGCAGGCTTCCAGGAAAAGGGGAAAAAGCAGAAAAAGCCCCTGTTCGTCTGGAAAAAACAGCAGGCAGCGCAGCCAGCTCCAGCACCCCCTCCAGTCGCCCGGCAGGCGCCTGGTGCAGAGCCCCCTCCCCCTCCGCAGCACCAGCCATTATTCACCTGGAAAAAGCAGAAACAGCCAGTTCCAGCGTCGCCATTATCCGCTCCCCCTGTCCCGCCGCAGCACAAGCCACTGTTCACCTGGAAAAAGCAGCATGACACGCAGAAGCCGGCAGAGCATCCGGCAAGCCATTTCTCCTTCCCGTTCCTGCACAAGCGCAATGGGCAGACTGCCGCAAAGCAGGAGCAGGGAAAGCAGGGGCAGAAGCCAGGCAGCAATTTCATCAGGCTCACCCCCCAGCCAGAGCAGCCCTCCATCAATACGGACAAAGAGAAGGGGCAGGAGCTCGACGCAGTCATCACCAGGGCTGGCGATGCCCTGAAATCAAGATCCTACAAAGAGGTATACACAGCATACAACGAGGGCTCTGCCCTCTACAAGGAACTCCAGGGCGCAGACAGCAGGATGAGATACTTCAAGAAGCTCTCCGCTGTCCATGATGCCCTGCTCCAGGAGCTGAAGCGCTGATGGAAGTCATTGACCAGTACGATATCCAGGTGGAGCATCTCCCGGTCATGGTGCAGATCTCGCGCGAATCCGGCCAGCCTGTCCCTCTTTACCGGATGACGTTCCTGGACGTCAGTGCTGACACCAGGATGGTCATCGAGAAGATCAGGGAGCTGCTCATCTCCCAGGTCATCTTCAACATCGCTGGCGAGCTGTCCATGGACATCGCCGACCAGTTCCGGGAGAAGATCACTGCTCTCATGAAAGAATACCTCACTGACCTGGACGAGGGGACCATCCAGCAGCTCACGGATTATGTCTCCATCACCTCGCTCGGCATCGGCGAGATCGAGTTCCTCCTCAAGGACGCTTCCCTGGAGGAGATCGTGGTGAACTCCGCGAAGGATCCGGTGTGGGTCTACCACAAGAAGCATGCCTGGCTCAAGACGAACATCAGCCTGGGATCCGAGAACGTGATCCGGCATTTCTCCACCAAGATCGGCAGGGACGTGAACAAGGACATCACCCTGCTGAAGCCGCTGCTCGACGCCCATCTCAAGAGCGGGGACCGGGTGAACGCAACATTGAGCCCGATCACCACCTTCGGCAACACCATCACCATCAGGAAGTTTGCCACCGTGCCCTGGACCATCACCGACTTCATCCAGAACAACACCATATCGGCGGATGCCGCAGCCCTGGTCTGGCTGGCCATGCAGTATGAGCTCTCGGTCCTGATCATCGGCGGGACAGGTTCCGGAAAGACCTCAGCCCTGAACGTGCTTGCCAACTTCTTCCCTCCAAACCAGCGTATCATCTCCATCGAGGACACCAGGGAGCTCCAGCTTCCCCCGACGCTCCACTGGGTTGCCATGGAGACCAGGCTCCCCAATCCGGAAGGAAAGGGCGAGGTCACCATGCTGGACTGTGTAGTGAACACCCTCAGGATGCGCCCGGACCGGATCCTGGTCGGTGAGATCCGCCGGGAAAGGGAGGCACAGGTCCTCTTTGAGGCCATGCACACCGGCCATAGCGTGTATGGCACCTTCCATGCCAACAGCGCAGAGGAAGCCGTTGTCCGCCTCACCAATCCGCCGATCAATCTTCCCAAGATCCTGCTGAGCAGCCTCGGCCTCTATGTGGTCCAGAACCGGAACAGGCGCACGGGAAAGCGCCGCACCTTCCAGGTCGCGGAGATCCTTCCCAACGGCGACCCCAACATCCTCTTGCAGCTCGATGTGGCCAAGGACCAGCTCAGGAAGGTCGGCGATTCCAAGATTATGTACAAAACATTACAGCTCCTCAGCGGCCTCACCCCCCAGGACATTGAGAAGGATCTCGTAGAAAAGAAGAAAATCCTGCAGTGGCTGGTCGGGCAGAAGATCACTGACCTCCACAAGATCGGCGAGGTCATGAGCGAATACTACCAGGACAAAAAGGCACTGCTTGCCAAGGTCAGGTGATTACGATTGCCGCATTTCCCGCCAGGCTCTATCCCGGCCTGCACCGCAAGCTGAAGGTCGCGCACATGCGCGAGACCCCGGAAGAGTTCATCACCAAGGCCCTGAAGATCAGCCTGGTATTCGCCGGCGTGGTTGCCGCTCCCTTCCTCCTCTTTGCCTTTGGGAAGGGAAGCAAGATACCATTGAGCTTTGTGCTCCTGTTCTTCATCTGCATCTTCATCCTCCTCTTCCTCTTCATGCTCCGCATGCCTGATTTCGCCATCAGGAAGCGGAGGGCAGAGGTCGAATCCGACCTCCTCTATTCCGGCAGGTTCTTCCTCCTCCGCATGGAATCCGGCCAGCCCCTGATCAACTCGCTGGCGGAGGTCTCGCAGACCAGCAATAAGTCCGCGAAATACTTCCGGGAGATCATCGTGGACATCGAGCTCGGCACTCCTATCGAGCAGGCCATTGACCATGCCGTCCTCTACTCCCCCTCCAAGGTGTTCAAGAAGCTCCTGGAGCAGATCAAGGCTGCCCTGCGGACAGGGGCAGATGTCCAGGAGAGCCTGAAGGCCTACATTGACGAGATCACCGAGCAGCGGATCGTGGAGATCCAGGCCTATGGCAAGAAGCTCGCTCCCCTGACGCTGTTCTACATGATCATCGGCACCATCGTCCCTTCCCTGGGCGCAGCTTTCCTGGTCATCGCCTCCAGTTTCGTCGAGATCAGGGTAGGATTTGGGGTGCTGATGGTGATTGCCGTGTTCCTGATGATCATCCAGGTCTTCTTCATCATGATCTTCAAGTCCCAGCGCCCGATGGTGGCCCTATGAACCTCTACCTGGAGGAATTGGGCAGCGCATTCATCCCGAGACAGGTCAGGCCGTACATCCGGAAATACCTGCAGAAGGCAGGCATCTACGAGGTCCCCTACAAGGCGTTTGGCGCGCTGTTCTACGCCATCATGCTCATCACATTTATCCTTTTCTTCCTCTACATCCAGCCGCAGCTCACCCTGGGCGAGCGCGCCTCGCTCTTCGGCATCACCACGACCATAGGGCCTGCCAGCCTGTTCCTCGCGACCTTTGTCTCCTGGGTGATCGTCCCCCTGCTTCTCTCCGGCATCGGTATCTTTAGCCTAAAGGTCTATTACGATGTCCTGATCTACCAGCGCACCAAGGAGATCGAGCGCATCCTGCCGGATTTCCTGCAGGCAGTCTCCACCAACCTCAAGGCAGGGATGACCTTTGACAAGGCCCTCTGGAATGCCATCCAGCCGGACTTCGCCGTGCTGGCCAATGAGATTGAGATCGTTGCCAAGAAGACCATGATCGGCCAGCCCATCGAGGATGCCCTCACTGAGTTCTCCCAGAAATACCACTCGAATCTGGTCAGGGAATCCATCGACCTCATCAATGTCGGTCTGAGCAGCGGCGCCTCTGCTTCCGACCTCCTGGACCGCCTGGTGAAGAACATCCGCACCAGCATGCATCTCCGCGATGAGCTGGTCGCGGCAGTGACCGGCAACATCCTGTTCATCACCATCATCGCGGTGGTGATCGCTCCCCTCCTCTTCGCCCTCTCCTTCAACCTCCTGTCCGTCATCCAGAACATCGGCGGCAAGCTCACTGGCACGGGAAATGCCGCTGTCCTTCCCTTCACCTTCTCCGCGGAATCCGTGGACCCGGATGCGTTCATCAATTTCTCCAGGGTGTGCGTCCTGGTCATCGCCTTCTTCGCCAGCATGATCATCGCCAACATCAAGACCGGCACCGTGAAGGGCGGCTTCAAGACCATCCCCCTCTTCTGCGCGATCTCCATCATCATCTATGAGGTGAGCTTTGCCGTGCTCACCAACATATTCCAGAAGCTGTTTTTGGGGTAGTTTTAAATAGAAGGATGACGCATGGTGCTCATGCTCCCCCGCAATCCCTCTTCCCATAAGGGAGACAACGGCACCATCCTGGTGATCGGCGGCAGCGCATCTTTCCCGGGGGCAGCATACCTCGCAGCCCAGTCCATCGCAGCCCTCCGCGCCGGCGCTGACCTGCTCTTCATCGCGGCGCCGGAAAAGGTTGCCTGGGCGATCAATACATTCTCTCCGGACCTGATAACGCTCAAGCTGCTCGGATCCCATCTCGCCCCACGGCACTACCGCACCATCCTGCCCTACCTCAAAAGGGCAGACGTGCTCCTGCTGGGCAACGGCATCGGCACGCATCCGGACACCAAGCGGCTGGTCCGGAAGGCCATTGCCGCCTCACCAAAAAAGCTGAAGGTGATCGATGCAGACGCCATCAAGATGCTACGCCTGCAGGATATTGATCATTCGATTATTACCCCGCATGCCGGGGAGTTTAAGATGCTCCTGAAACACTCCAATCTTGCAGCGCATGATTACCGGAATGCCCTCCGCCATAATGTCCTGCTGCTCAAGGGAAAAGCAGACCGTATCATCTCCCGCGATGCGGTGAAGGCCGTTGCCGGCGGAAGCCCGGGCATGACTGTGGGGGGGACAGGCGACGTACTGGCAGGCCTCTGCGCAGGCTATCTCTCCCAGACCAAAGACCTGTTCCGCTCGGCGCTGTTGGCCTCCCGCCTCAGCAAGCGGATCGGGAGCCGCCTGCAGAAGCAGCTGGGCTACGGGTTTGTCGCCTCTGATTTTCTGAGGGTGATTGCGGAGGAGGGGAGACGCCTCCGATAACTGTATAGTACCGAAATCGGTTTACATTCCGATGGAACTTTTCATTTATAAACGAGCTGCTCTTTTTTGGGATTTGAACCCACTTTTTTCGGATGGTCGAAATGTAAACTGAAATCGGTGCAACTGTTTTCTTGTCGTCGTG
>DATDVW010000024.1:0-7725 GCA_035289865.1 Candidatus Nanoarchaeia archaeon | reverse complement strand
TCCTCAAGATGCGCTGAGCGCTTCTCAAATGCCCGCTTCTGCAGTTTCCGCTCCCGCACTTCCAGATGTATCCGGTCCAGCGCTGCGGCAATCTCCTGCAGCTCACCCCGGTTTCCCCGCTCCTCCTGCAGCCGCCGGGAGATGCTCTCGACCTTGTCTTTCAGCATCTGCACATCGGATGCGGCGCTGTGCTGCTGCTGGGCCAGCTCCCGCTCCGCTGCCAATGCCTCTTGGACCTCCTGCTCCAGCAGGGCGAAATGGTCCATGACGGTCTTCTGGCTCGCCCCCTTGAGGGAAAGCTGCTTGATGCCGGATATCCGCTCAGCGACTTTCTGATGGTGCCGCCTGCGGAGGTGCTCGCGCTCTTTCAGGCGGATGACCTCGGTGATGAAGCGCCGGACATGCTCAGTAGATGTCATTTGCCGAAGCGGGGGAACAGCCCGCGCCTCTTTTCAGGCTCTGGCGCAGGCCCCTCATGGAATGTCGGAGAGGGCGGCATGGGCCTCTGCTCAAAGGAGAAAGGAGGGGATGATGGCGCAGTGAAAGGCGGAGGGAAGGACGGCGCTGGGCGCGGTGCCTGCATCTGCCGCGGCATGCCCGGCTTCTGCATCTGCTCCGTAACAGAAATGATCGCCCGGGCAATCTTCTGGTTCTGCTCAATGACCGTGTCCAGCTTGTCCATGAGCGGACGGAGCTGTTTCATCACCGCATGCTCGCCGCGCTCTTCCTGCTGCATCTCATGCGCTGCTGCGGAGAAGACCTCATTCAGGCGCTCCAGGGATATGCTGAGGCGCTCAACCGCGTCAGTCATCTCGGTTCCGCCTTTGCCCGATTTCATGCCTTCAATGCGCTCCCGCAGCTCCCGGATCTCCCGGTGAGGAATCAAGTCATAATCGTCAGCCATCAAACCACCTGGAGATACCGCTGCAAACGCCCTATATAAAGGTTTCGTTTACGAAAGGTATTTAAAGTGCGGAAGGGCCAAGACCAACATGCGCAGCGAGCCGCGGATACTCGATATCATCCTGGTGGTAATCATCATGGCGCAGTTCGTGATCATCGCCAGCTTCATCTATAGCCGCGCGGTCAGCGATTCCCCTCCCCCTGCCCCGCCCCAGGAGTATGTGATCGAGGGGTATGAGCGCGCTCCGCAGCCCGAGCAGCCCAGCGGAAGGGAATTGCCGTCGCCGGCAGACCACATCCGGGAGGAGGAGATCGTGGTGCTGAGGAGCGGCGTGCGCCTGAACATCCAGGATGTGGAATGGACAAGGTTCACCGACACCAACTCCATGGATCCCCTGATCGATGTCGGCGCGAACGGGCTGCATGTGGTTCCCGCGTCGCCGGCAGACCTCTCGGTCGGGGATGTGATATCCTATACGCCCACCATCGTCGGATACGAGGACAAGATCATCATCCACCGCATCATCAAGGTCGGGGAGGACGAGCAGGGTTGGTATGCCGTCGCCCAGGGGGACAATCTCCCGGAGCCGGATCCGGGAAAGGTCCGCTTCTCGCAGGTCAAGCGGGTGCTGATTGGGGTGATTTACTGAACATGGCTGCTGCGAAAAAAGAAGTGTGGCGATGCAAACAGTGCATGATGGTGTATCCGGATAAGGCCTGGGCAGAAAAATGCGAGGAGTGGTGCAAGCAGCATCATTCGTGCAATCTGGAGATTATAAAGCATGCGATGCCATGATGAAAAAAACTGCCGGTGGCGAGATTTGAACTCACGACCTCTAGATGTCCCGGCCTGAGATTTGTCATCGGCTTCCGCCTCAACACTCAAATATATGAGTCTAGCGCTCTCACCAGGCTGAGCTACACCGGCGTGGATGAAGCTACCGCAGAATCATTTATAAATGTTGCCTAATCCTCTCCTGGAAGCGGGCCATCTCGCCCTCCTCATACCTTCCCTGGGGGAACAGCTGCAGCCCGTCGCCGAGGAAGCGCGGCATGATGTGCCAGTGGGCGTGCGGCACGCTCTGGCCGGAGGCAGGATAGAGGTTCATCCCGAGGTTCAGCCCGTCCGCCCCCACCGCCTTTTTGACCGCACCGGCGACTTTCTTGAGCGCCACTGCCAGCTCGCGCAATGTCTCGTCAGGGATGTCCAGGTACGTCTCATGATGCTGCTTGGGGATGAGGATAGTATGCCCCTTATGCACCGGCCCGACGTCGAGGAAGGCAAGGAAGCGCCCATCCTCATACACCAGGGAGCAGGGCATCTTCCCCTGTACGATGCTGCAGAAGATGCAGCTCACGCGATGCACCTCGGGCAGAAGACCTTGCTCTTGATAGACTGGTGCTCGAAATAGCTCCGCCGCTCGTGCTCGTCGCATACGAAGGCCAGGCAGTGGTCGCAGCACTGGTCGGTGTGCTTGCCGCACCCGCATATGCCGTCCTCATTCACGATCTGTTTCATAGGGGGATGAACTCCACCGCGTCTTTCCTGGGATCCCAGAGCGCGATGCTGTGCTGCTGGCCCGGCGCCAGGTAATGGCCGCCCGGGTTCAGCAGGAAGGTTTTCCCTTCCCTTGAAAAATGTTTCGTGTGGTCATGGCCGTAGAGCACATAGTCATAGTTGCCTGACGCGATGTGCCGCCGCAGCTGCCCCCTGTCCTTGCCATGGAAGAGCAGGCATCTTTTCTCCGCGATGGTGATCTCGCTGCCGTCCGGCAGGAATTTCCCGCCGATCTCGGCTATCCGCTGCTGCAGCAGGCCATGGTCGCCGTCATTGTTCCCCGGGATAAACGTCATCTGCAGCCCCTTGAAGAACGGTACCGTCGCAGGGGCGATGATATCCCCCAGATGGATCACCCGTTCCACCTTTTTCTGCCTGAATATCGCTGCCGCTCTCATCACGTTCGGGACGTTATCATGGGTATCAGATATGAGGCCGATCATGGGAAGATTGGTCATGCGTCATAGTAAAAATATTTTGCACGCCACGCAGCGGCGGCTGGACGGTCTCCGCTGCGCTTCGACCTACGAGCCGCCCCGTAGGGGCCGTCCCCCGGCTCGTCCAGCGCCGCCCCTGGCGTGTCAGAAGCTATGCTTCTGAGCATGCTCAGAACGCCGCTGCGTTCTGACATGCGGCGAAGGTGGTATCCACCGAGCAGCCCGAGCAGAGCGAGGGCGTCGTATCGGAAATGTAAGACATTTCCGAGTACGCTCAAAAACCTCAGTTTTTGACGCACCGCCACCGGCGGCGCTCTTTGTCTATCATCAACTGCCCATGATGGACTCGGCGGGGATCGCACCCGCGGCCTCTACCTTGCCGAGGTAGCGCTCTACTACTGAGCTACGAGCCCGCACGCCGACGCCCGGATTCGAACCGGGATATCCTTGCGGAAACAAGCTGTTTAGTACCGGTAGACCGGAAATGACGTTGTCAGTTCCAAGCTTGCGCAGTACCAGGCTGCACGGTTCTCCCTTTGTGCCACGTCGGCATACTCAGGGCTGAACAGAAATTCGTTTATAAATCTTGTGTAAATTTTCGGGCAGCGGAGGGCTACAGGTCCTTCGCCATGACCGTGTTCCTGCCGTTCTCCTTGGCGCGCCGGGATGCGTCACGGATAAGCTCCTCGACCTTCCTCTCCAGCTTCTCCGCAAGGTCGCCAGCCACGTTCATCGGCTTGTCGCTGCCGTCTGCTTTGGCGTACTGCTTGATGTTTGCCTTCACGATTAATGACATCGGATCACCCCTATTGCCGGAGAATTGCTCGTTTATAAGCTTTGTTGTTCTTGACGATGGACATGATATCGACAAAAAGCGCCGGGAAGGTGGCATAGCCGTCCTGGCTGCGGAAATGGCCGGCGTGGGAGACCAGGCGCAATGGGACGCCCAGATGCTGCGCGAACTCACGACCCTGCTCAAAGGGCACATACGGGTCATTGTCCGAATGATAGACCAGGAATGTCCCGCAATGCCGCCGGATCTTCTCCCAGTCGAATTCCCGCTCGGCAAAGCTCTTGTTGGCGGAATCGTAGGATATGCCGAGCTTTCCGGTGAATCCGCCGACCAGGAATGCCGCGCGCGCCGGATGCTTCTCGAGCAGGTCGAGGATAAAGGCGCAGCCGATGCTGTGGCCGATGAGGATCGTGTTCTTGTCTATTTTTGCCTTCCGGACAGCCTCCAGCCAGTTGCGCAGGCTCTGCTGTTTCCCGATGGGGAACTGGGGGGCGATGGCCTGCCCATAAGGCTCCAGCTGCTTCTGCAGCCAGGGAAGCCAATGTTCCTTGGGGCTGCCGTTCGCGCCGTGGATGATGATGCAGTTCATGGGTGTCCAAACCAAAATACGAGCTTGCTTTTATATGTTTCATCCAGCCGGCAGAATCCGAAGCGCTCCAGCTGGACCACCTCTCCTTTCTTCAGGGAACGGAGCCCGGGCTCCCCGAGGCCGGTGGAGGATTTGCCGTCTGGCATCAGCACCTCGACCGGGACCAACTCCCTGCTCTTGGGCAGCCAGTGGATGATGGCAGCGCCGTGCTGCTTGTATTCCTGGTAGTCCGCGGAGTGGAAGCGGAACTTGCTCCCTTCCTGGACAAAGTTCAGGCATTCCATCAGCCGGTAGAGCTTCCCCTCCCGCAGGCCGGCAAAATCAGTCTTGGTGATGAGGAAGCGGTCATGTGTCTCAAAGCGCCTGCCCCCTTTCCGGTTGTCCGGATGCAGGTCAAGGTCCCGCTGGAGGGGTGCTGCTCCCTCGATCTTGATCTCCTGGGGATCCCAGACAAAGAAATACCGGTGCGCTGCAGCGTCAATGGCCTGCTTGTTGAAGGCGTTGATGCTCTTGAAGAACTCGTCCCTGGTGACGGTCTTGTCGGTCAGGCTCACTCCCACATCCCCTGCATAGGTGAGCAGCGCCTCGGGCTGGAACCCCCTCCTGCGCAGGGCTGCCAGGCTGGGCAGCCGGATATCATCCCATCCGATGTACCTCTTTTCCCTAATCCCTTTGCTGATCTGTGTCGCGGACACCGGCATGTCGGTGAAGTTGATCCTGCCCACAAACAGGTTTTCCGGAGGGTGCTTCCCCAGGTATCCGTAGATGATCCGCTGCCGCTTGGCGTTGTCCGCATGGTCTTTTGCCCGGACGATATGGGTGATGCCCATCTCCAGGTCATCGACAGCGACCGCCAGGTTCATCAGCGGCCAGACGCGGTACTTCTTTTTGGTGCGGGCATGCTCCTCCTCATTGATGCGGAAGAGGGGGAAATCGCGCATCGCCGGGTTCTTATGCCGGATATCAGTCTTCAGCCGGACCACTGCCTCCCCCTGCTTGTAATAAGTGAACATCATCTGCCACCGGGTCTTCTGCTCCGCTGCAGGAAGGTCCCGGCAGGGGCATGCTGCCTGCTGCCGGATAAGCCTGCGGAATTCCTCGCTGTCGCAGGTGCAGATGTATGCCTGGTGGATGTCCAGGAGCTTCTCCATGTACAGGTAATAGGCCTCCATCCGGTCAGACTGGTAGGCGACCTCAGCGATGCCGTTATGGGTGAGCCAGCGCGCATCCTCCTCGATGAGGCGGTATGCCTCAGGATAGATGTTCTCCGGGTTGGTGTCTGCGATGCGCAGGATCAGTTTTCCCCGGTATCGCCGGGTGTAGAGATGGTTCAGCCCGAGCACATAGGCATGCCCGACATGCAGCCCGCCGGAGGGCGACGGCTCAAAGCGCATGCAGACCTGCGCGGCGTTCCGCAGGCTGGGAAGCTCTCGCTTTTCCGGCGCTTTTTTCTCGAGCAGCCCGGGAGCCAGTTTCTGCAGCTCGGCATGCTGCTCCGCAGGGCTCATCCGGTTGACCTCAGCAACAACCCGCTGGATGTCCAGGGAGATGTCTTTGAGCTGCTGCCTGAACTCCGGCTGTTCCGCGATGAGCTTGCCGATGATGGCTCCCGGAGATGCCTTGCCCGCGAACCGGACAGCGTTCTGCAGGGCGTATTTCCGGATGATGGAGTCGTCCATGCATCAGGCGAGGGCTTGGGCGGTATATAAATGTTGTTGAGCAGAAAGAAAAAACCATAAAAAGAATGAAAGTAAGGTCTCGCCCCTCAGTATTCCGGCATCCCGCCCATGCCGCCTGGCGGCGCAGCAGGCCCCTTGTCCCCGCCGGAGCTCTGGATCACGTCATCGATCCTCAGGATCATCTCCGCAACCTCTGTCGAGGATGACAGCGCCTGCGTCTTGATCTGCAGCGGCTCCACGACCCCTGCCTTCCAGGCATCCATCACCTTGCCGGTGAAGACGTTCACCCCTGCCCATTTCTGCCCCTGGTCATGGCTCGCCTTCAGCTCAGTGAGCAGGTCGATGGGATCCAGGCCGGAGTTCTCCGCAAGCGTCCGGGGGATGATCTCGACAGCGTCGGCAAAGGCCTTCACCGCCAGCTGCTCCCTGCCGGAGAGCGAATCAGCGAACTGCCGGATCTGCCGGGCGAGTTCAACTTCTGTTGATCCCGCTCCGCCCACGACCTTTCCTGTGCGCAGCGCGGCAGCCAAATCGCCAATCGCGTCCTCAAGCGCGCGCTTGACCTCAGAGATCACATGCTCGGTCCCTCCCCGAACCAGGATGGTGACTGACTTGGTGTTCGGGCATTCGCTCACTAAGGTCATCTGTTCGTCCCCTATCTTGACCTCCTCGACCCTGCCCGCCTTTCCGAGATCAGCGGCGCTCAGGTCATCAAGGTTGGTCACGATGCGCGCTCCGGTCGCCTTGGCAAGCCGGCCCATGTCTGATTTCTTGGCCCGGCGCGCGGCATAGATGCCCTTCTTCGCCAGGAAATGCTGGGCGATGTCATCGATCCCCTTCTGGCAGATCACAACAGTTGCGCCGCTGGCAGATATCTTGTCCGCCTTGGCCCGCAGCATCTTCTCTTCCATGTCGATGAACGCCTGCATCTGGCCCGGGTCATTGATCTGGATCTTCGCCTCGATCTCCGTATTCTTGATCTCGATGGCAGAATCTATCAGCGCGATCTTCGCGTTCCGCAGCATCTTGGGCATGCCCTCGTGCGTCCGCTCCTTGTCCAGCAGGATGCCGTCGATCAGGGTGGAATCCTCGATGGAGCCGCCGGTGCGCTTCTCGATCTGGATATTGTCCTTGTCGATGGTGTTCTTGCCGTCTTCCTTCTCCAACACCTTCCGGATCGCCTGGATGGCAAGCTGCGCCAGCTTCTCCTTGGCAGACTCCGCACCCTTGCCGGTCATGGCGGTGACCGCGATATTGGTGAGGAGAGCGGTGTCATGCTCCCCGGCCTGCTCCGCAATCTGCTCCAGGATGTCCTGCGCCTTCGCCTCGGCAAGGCGGTATCCCCGGGCGATCACGGTCGGATGGATGTTCTGGTCCAGCAGCTGCTCCGCATTCTTGAGCAGCTCGCCGGCAAGCACCACAGCAGTGGTGGTGCCATCCCCAATCTCGTGCTCCTGGGTCTTGGCGACCTCGACGATCATCTTGGCAGAGGGATGCTCGACAGACATCTCCTCTAAGATAGTGACCCCGTCATTCGTGATCGTGACTTCCCCGAGAGAGTCTACCAGCATCTTGTCCATGCCCTTCGGCCCCAAGGTAGTTCTCACCGTCTCTGCGACCATGCGGGCCGCCATGATGTTGGTCCGCTGCGCGGATTTTCCGGTAGTGCGCTGGCTGCCCTCAGGCAGGATAAATATGGGTTGGTATTGTGGTTGTGCCATGCTTCTCTCGTCCTCCTCAATCTGACTCAGAATTGCCCCTTTTTC
>DATDVW010000023.1:0-8145 GCA_035289865.1 Candidatus Nanoarchaeia archaeon | reverse complement strand
GTTTCGTCGCTGTTGAAGTACGTTTCGTACTGCAAAGTCCCGGTGTCTTTAGTGCGAACTAATTCCATGCACTTGGCGGAAAGACGTTTGAATTCATCAAGCTTGCCATCATGGATCTTGAGCCTAGCAATACCTTGAATTTCACTAATCTTTGGTTTGTTCATAAATTTATTTTACCAGACCTACTATTTAAGTTTTTCTTTGGCGGCAAATTATTTTTTTCTTCTTACTTCTTAGCCGTCTCATAGACGAGCGCAATAACACCAAGCGGAAGCGTTTTGGTTTCGATGAGAGCAAGTTTTGTCGTTGTCGCCTCTTCTTTAAAGAACCGCTTGCCCTCTCCCATAATAATTGGGGAGATGAGAAAACGATATTCGTCAATAAGATCAGCCTCGATGAGCGATTGAGTCAGGATGGCACTACCGAGGATAAGTATGTTACCACCAGTATCGTTTTTAAGCTTTCTAATTTCCTCGACAACATTCTCTTTAATAATCTTTTGCGTGTTATTCCATAGGAATTCCGGAGGTGTTGACGCGACGACATATTTCGCCATACTGTTGAGTTTCGCCGCAGGACCGTTATCGTCATTCTTCTGAGTAGACCAGTATGGAGCCAGCATGTTATAGGTGGTGCTTCCAAGAAGGAGTGCGTCAGCCGATCCGATAGTTTTGGTGATATGCGTAGCACGTTCTTCGCTGTGGTATGGCATCCACCACTTTCCGAAGTATTGAGGATCTGCATCGAAGACTCCGTCGAGCGATATCCATTCTGATACGATTAGTTTTCTCATAATTACTATAAATTGGTTAAAAGTTTATAAATAATTCGTTTTTCGGAATGGAGTGGAGAAAACACCATATTATCCCCCTCTATAATAAAAGAAAAAATCAAATTTATCCATATCTTTTGAAAGCCTATCATTCCTTATTCTCCGTTAGAAAAATATTTTTTGAATTGCGTATAACAAGATTTATAAATGATGGAGAGGAATGGTGTATCTATGCAGGCGGCAGATGATGCTCAGCTCCAAAGAGGGTGGATGACGAGAGGGATATACGCAGCCATGTTCCTGTTTGTCCTGGCCATTGTGGTATCCTGCGCCCCGACCATGCCGGAAAGAGAAGCCGGAACTGCCGTGCCGGAACCAGGTTTGCCATCAAGCCCGGGGGCGGAACCGGTATCAGTCTCTCAAAAACCTGAAGAGGTAATCCCTGAGGTGGACAATGTTCCGGCAGAGCGATTGTCTTTTTCCTGGGAGAAAGACAGCGGCCCCAGGGTGATAGACGGGTCTGTCCCCTTTGTCCATGCCCTGAAAGACGGGAAAGTCCGCCTGTATTACTGCAGCGGCAGGGGGATATTGTCCGCTGTTTCTCAAGACGGCCTGACTTTTGCAAAAGAGCAGGGAGTCAGGATCTCCCCGGGAACAGGGTTTGAATCCATCGTCTGCGACCCTACTGTTGTCGATCTTCCGGGCGGAAAGATGAGGATGTACTACAAGGGCGCGAATAGCCAGAACCCCGGGCCGGGGCAGTCGATACACAAGATCTATTCCGCAATCTCTGCAGACGGCTTGGTTTTCCAAAAAGAAGGGCTGAGGATAGATTCAGAGACGAACGGCGACAACGGCTGGGCCTCTGTCCCCGATGCAATCATCCTTCCTGACGGCCGGGTGAGGATGTACTACGTGACCGCCGCAGAGGTGGAGCACGGGATCGGCTCAGCAATATCCCCTGACGGGCTTGATTTTGTGAAAGAGCCGGGGATCAGGATCCCCAACCTGGTCGATCCGGCATCGGTCAGTATCGGCGGCAGGTACGTGCTTTTTGCCGCGTCTATAGATGAAAGGTTCGGCCAGGTCCCCAAGGGGATATATTATGCAGAATCATCGGACGGGCTTGATTTCGGCGGGCCGACGGCGGTGTTCCAGGGGAACGATGTGTATGATCCCTCGGTCCTGCAGATCGATGAGGAGACCGTCCGCGTGTTCTACGGGAAAGTCATTCCCCCACAGCCGCCCGCGGTCGAGAGCCACACCGGGAAGATGATAAGGTAAGGCTTTGGGCAGGGGGAGTTCGGCGTGTTTTTTCTGCAGATGCCGGAGCGCAGGTCCAGTATGGTGCAGGTCAGCCAGACAGATGCTTGGAGATTAAATCTGCTTTTTCCTTGCGATGGGTCAGTGCATAGAATTTTTTGGCATAGGCAAGCGGCAAGATGGGGATTCGTAGATTATTCCACGAGATTTTTTCAGCCCGGTCTAACATCCCCAATTCCCGGTTATGGTAAGAATGGATTTCAATTTCAAAACCACGGATATCACAAACCAGCGAATGGGCATTTATCCGCGTAATGATTTGGAGAGCTCTTTTGTGGAGACTGCATATCCTAACTTGAAGAATCGCGCTTCATATGTCCAGAGCTTGCATTCTTTTGCGAGGCAAAGCGCTAAGAAATCTTCATCTTTGCCATGCCCCTGAAGCAGCTCTTTTGCGTTCGAAAGGTAGCCTTGGTATGCACTAAGGGCAACAAACTCTATCCTGCGGAGGAGGATTAATGCCACAGCCTCAAACTCTGGCCTGCTGAATGCGGCTTTCTCCATTATTTCGTCTTTATGCCTGAGGAATTCTTCTTTAAGCCTTTCAGGGGCAAATAGATGCAACGATGGATTGAAGACGATGTCAATGATCTCTCCCTCTGAGATTAGTATCCTGAAGAGGACATTTGCGTCAATGACCACCCCCAATCAGATCAGGCCTTCGCTTTTCAGCCGCTGGTGCATTGCTGTTTTCACCATTTCAGCAAGCTGGCCGGCATCCTCCTGGGTCAGCTTAGATTTTGAGATTATTTTTCTGAATCTCTCGAATTCCTCGGCAAGCTTTACCCGGTTTATCGCTTCTTCCCTGGCGAGCTCAGACCAGTTCACCCAAGAAAGGCTCTCCATGTCTTCCTTGACCTTGTCCGGGATGGCGAAGGTTACGGATGCCATGAGAGATCGCCTTTTGCCTGAAGGTTCTTGAGCAGCTCTGTTTTTTGGATAATCATGTTCCTGAATACCTCGGACCACTTTATCTCGGGGAATCTATCCATCTCTTTTTTTACGGCATCAGGGATGGAAAGTGTTATGGTTGCCATGATCTGCCTCCCTTGGATTATGTTGGTGCACAGAAAGCTGTCTATATTTATAAATCTTTCTATATCGCGACCAGGGAGATAAGTACGCATTGCGTGTCGCTGTTTGCTGACCAGAGGCGAAGGCGAGAGCGCAGCGGGGTCAAGCGCATCAGTGTCCCAGAGGCCGCCGAAAGGTTATTATAGGATAAGAAGGGGGTTTATGCCATGAGATCAAAGAGAGACCGTTTGGTGATTCTGGCTCTATCGGTCATTTTGGTCGTCTTCATGAGCGGATGCGTGCAACAAGGGAGCTTTGGGTCTGAAAGGCCGGGTGAGGCGGTTGACCAGGATAAAGATGCCGATGAATCCGGTGCAGTGGCTCCAGGGCCGGTGCGGGATAAGGGATTGGGGGCTCTCTGCCCGGACGAGGAAGGATGCAGATCTTTCTGCCGGGACAATCGGGGGCGGTGTGAATCGTATTGCCGGGGAAAAGAGATTGAGCTCTGCCGGATTATCTTCCCGCCAGATCCTGAAACAGGGGATTTTGGCCCGCAAGGGAATAACGGATGCGCTGGCGAAGGGACTGTTGTTTTTACCTCACCGCCCATGCGTATCGAGGACATTGGGATGATCGAGCCGATGGGCTTGATGATTGGCGGCCATGTGACGCCTATCGACCACGGCTATTATTACGCAAAAGGATGGGCCTCCCCGGATAGCCGGGAAGATGCTGCAGAATTCCGTGACATCATGGCGCCAGCATCAGGGGTGGTGACCAGCGTGCAGAGCATGCCGCAAGAGTATTCCTCCAGCAGTATCGGCGATTATCGGCTGGTCATCCATCACACGTGCTCGTTTTATACCATCTATATCCATGTCAACCAATTATCAGAGAAATTGCAGGCCGTTGCAGATACGCAAGACACCGTCGCAGTCGCGGCAGGGGAGGTCATAGGGAAAGCGCCCGGGTTTGATTTTTCGGTGCATGATGATGGGGTGATCCTTCCGGGGTTCATTGTTCCTGAGACGTATGCCGCTGAACCGTGGAAACTGCACAACGTCGATATGTTCGATTATTTTGCTGAGCCCATACGAACACAGCTCTTGGACAGGAACATTCGCCAAAAAGAGCCCCGCGGAGGGAAGATCGATTACGATATTGACGGGAGACTGGCGGGCAATTGGTTTGAAGAGGGCACCAACGGTTATTTTGGCAAGGCGGAGTACCGGCGCATGTCCGGCTATTGGAGTACGCACCTCGCCTTTGCCTATGACGGCTTGGATCCCGCATTGGTCATCGTCTCGATGGGCGACTATGATGGTGAAGCAAGGCAGTTTGCGGTCAAAGGCAATGCCCCGGATCCAAAAGACGTCGATACCACGGACGGCATAATAAGATATGAGCTTGTCCCGTACGGTTACCTGACGGACAAAGACGAGAATTGGGACGGATGGAATTTCGCCAGGATCTCCGGAGCGTACAGGCATGACGGGCAGGTTCACGGTGTAGCCTTGGTGCAGATGCTGGAAGAGAGAAAGATAAGATTTGAGGTTTTTCCGGGAAAGGCAGCATCGCAAGTGGACGGATTTACAGAAGATGGTAAGGTTTATGAGAGATGAGTTGGCGCCGATATATTTTTATAAGTCCGGTTTATTCAACAGGTTATGGGGTATGAAGCGGTCATCTTTGATTTGGACGGGACACTGGTGCATACCGCCCCGGAATATAGATATCAGATAGTTGGGCAGACATTACAGGATTTGGGAACCACATCTTCCCGTCATGATATTGACCGGTTTTGGTTTGAAGCAAGAAGAGATGCGATTATAAAAGAATGTTTTGGGTTAGAGCCTGAAAAATTTTGGGAAGTGTATAGAAAACACGATACGATGGGATTGAGAAGGCAGTTCACCAGGCTGTATGACGATGTTGGTTTTATAAAAGAGCTCAGGCGAGACGGTTATAAGACTGGGATAGTCACCGGGGCTCCGATGCATGTTGCATCCCTGGAGATCGGGATGCTGGGCGAGGGGGATTTTGATGGGGTGGTTATAGCCCAGATTTCAAATGGGATACAGCCAAAACCGCATCCGCATGGGTTGGAGTCTTGCCTGGAGCTTTTAAGGGTAGACAAAAGTAAGGCGGTTTATGTGGGAAATGCGGATGAGGACGTGGCGACTGCAAAAAATGCACAAGTGTATGATGTTCTTTTGGTAAGAGGAGAACACGACTTTCCAGATGTAAATCCCTCGCTGAGAATTCATTCTTTATATGAGTTAAGACAACTGCTAGGACTTCGAGGCGCCAACTCTGATTAAAAGTAACTTATAGAATTCTTGTTATACGTAGCGAGGCTTTGATGCCGAGCGGTGTTTTTAAGCCACCGAAAATGAGGTTACTGCTGTAGTTTTTGCCAACATTTCTGTAATAGGCAGCTATATGGGCGCAGTATCTATAATTAGGGAGTTCCGAGAAGAAGCGTTACATTTATATAAAATTAGGTTTTAATCTGTTGTATGAAGATAAGTTGTATTATTCCTGCATTCAATGAAGAGTCGACAATTATCACGGTAATCAAAAATGTAAAGAAAGTTAAAGTAATAAATGAGATTATAGTTGTTGATGATGGTTCTACGGACAATACTTATAAAAAAGCAAAATCAGAAAAAGTTAAAGTGATCAAACACGCCAAAAATAAAGGAAAAGGGGCGGCTATCAAGACAGGGGTGTTCTATTCTTCTGGGGATGTTATTCTGTTTCTTGATGCAGATTTATGCTCAATTTCGCCAAAAAAGATCGCATCAATTCTTCAACCACTTGAAAATGATGAAGCTGATTTTGTTAAAACTTCTTTTACAAGGGCAAGAGGCAGGGTTACAGAGCTTGTAGTAAAACCATTGTTTAGTGTAATTTTCCCATTCATAAAATTTAATCAACCGCTTAGTGGACAATTTGCGATTAAAAGAGATTTGCTGAATGAATTAAAAATTGACGATAAATGGGGCGTGGATATACAGATACTGCTGCAATTAGTGAAAAAAGGAGTGCGGATATCGGAAGTGGATATAGGAAAACTGAAGCATAAAAAGCAGCCTATGGAAAATTTAGCTATTATGTCAGAACAAGTTATTAAGACTATATTATCTGAACTGGGCATTATAGCGAACAAGCATAAACTGGTATTATTTGACTTTGATAAAACCCTCATAAGAGAAAGCAGTATTGAGGTAGTCGCTAAAGAGTTTGGATTTCAGAAGGAACTTCAAAAGTTGAGGGCAGATTATGAAAATGGGGAAATCAAAGATTATAATATCACATTAGAACTTGCAAATCTCATTAAAGGCAGAACAGAAACGGATTTTGACAAGATATTTAAGAAGATAAATCTAAGAAGAACGGCAAAAGGAATGATTGACGGACTTAAAAAGAGACAGTATAGCACGGGTATTATTTCTGTTGCTTTCTCTCCAATAATCCACTATTTTGCTGATAAGCTAGGAATAGACAGAAGCAATGTTATTTGTCCTATTCTTGTAACTGATAAATATGGAAAATATACTGGAGAGGTTATCGCAAAAACAAGATATAATTCAAAATGCTGCGATAAGATTATCTGCAAAGCAGATGCAGCCAAAGAGCTTATGAAAAAGTTAAACGTTAAACCTGAAGAAAGTATAGCTGTTGGTGATGGAAAATCGGATGCATGTTTATTTCGTGCCTGCGGACTTTCTTTAGCTTATAAACCTCTTGCTTCTATTGGAGATATTAAGATTTTAAATTTGGCAGAAGTGCTAATATACGCTGAGTAGGATAAGGAGATATCTTTTAATAATTCCGTGGGCTAAGTCTCCCCGCGTCGCGCGGGGGTAGATGAATGCCTGCCATGCGCGAAGCGCATCAGAAGCCCTTTGCGTTCTCCCGTATGTATCCCGCAACCACTTCCGCAGAGATATGCCCCGCTGTTCCGCAGTAGTAGCTTGACGCCAAGAAATCATCCGAGTAGCGCGTGTCACGGATGGCTGAGAACCTCTGCCGAAGGTCCCGGGACGTCCATGCCTTGAGCGACTGCAAGGAGCGACCCCGCAGGGGGAAAACCATAATAAGGGAGAACGAAGCGAAGTGTTTTCCAGCACAGAGAGCGCTGGAAGGGGGAGGCTCCAGACGTAAGACTGGGAAGTTTCACTAAATCTTCTTGTTTGCGGCCCTGCCGTACATACCCTCTTCAGCCCGCTGCCTTTGCGATCTCCGCCAGGTACCTTTCCTTATCCCAGGAATCCGGCGCCTTAAGGAGCTGCTTCCCGTCTTTGAGGATAACCTTAGTGTGCTGGTAGGGTATCCCAAACTCCTTTGCCAGCGCCTGCTCTGCATCATCTGTCTCGGAATCGCGGTAATTCACGCGGAAGCCGATCACCTTCTCCTGATCCAGTTCGTTGAATGCAGCAAGCGCCTCAGGCTCCTCTGCCCTGCAGATCGGGCACCAGCTGGCATAGAAGTTCAGGAGGATGACCTTTCCCTCTGCTTTTGCCTTTTCATAATCCTGCATGGTGAATGCAAGATACGGGGAAGCGCTTCCTGCGAGCACTGCTCCCGCATATCCATTGGTGACTATCATCTCCTCAGTATCCGGGGCATCAGGCAGCGGCATGGCGCCGGATATGATCCCTTCGTCCTGCCCTTGCGGCGGCTGCGCCGCTTCCTGCGCTCCGCATGCTGCCAGCACCAACGCAATCCCGATAATCATCATCCATCTCATGGTTTCACCTCTCTTTCTCCAGGAGCCCTATGCCTAAACCAAACACACCGACCACTGTATGCAGCACCGTATCCATCATGCTGAATGCCGCCAGTCCCGCAAAGTCCGGGAACAGCCAGCCGAACAGGGCAACATACAGGAAGAATGCGCCGTTGGCAATGCAGAACGGCCTCCAGAATGCCTTCCGGCCCCAGCCCACGGCGATGACGATGATGCCGAGCAGGACATGGAAGAGCTTGTGCAGGGATTCCGGGGAAAGGCCGGCATCCAGGTATTCCGG
>DATDVW010000022.1:0-2631 GCA_035289865.1 Candidatus Nanoarchaeia archaeon | reverse complement strand
TCCAAGAGTTCATAGCCTGGTACAACAACCGACCTCATGGAAGTCTCAACCTAAGACGGGCAGAAACGCCAGAACAAGCCTTCTGGCGACGCCTGCCAGAAGAATACTATTATGCGCTGGCAGCCAAATTCCTGAGATGATCAACCAATGAAAAACGGAACCTATATCAAAGAGGAAATTATTTCGGGAAAAGACAAGAAGCTGGGGAATATCGTAAAGTTTATATACTAGAATATCCCTGGATATCCAGGTGACTTCGTGTTCATTTATACCCGACATGCGCTGGAAAAAATGGACGCATTGGGCATCGAAAGACAGGAAATCGAACAGACCATTATGCAGGGCATGAAATGGAAAGAGCAGCAGAACGAGAAGTGGCATGCGCGCATGGCTGGGATTGAGGCAGTATTCATGAAGCAGCAGGACGATTTTGTGATCATCACTGCGTATCTTGCCGGAGGGCCGCGATGAAATGCGTATTGTGCGGGGGGGAAACAAGTACGAAAACGGTCGCGTATACCGAGTTCGGAATCGCCTTAGGGGACTTTCCCGCAGATGTCTGCAAAAAATGCGGAGAAGCCTATTTTGACGAAGGCGCTGCTGCCGCCATCCAGCAGAAATCAAAGCAGCTCGGCCTGTTCGGCTTGGCCAAGAAAGCAAAGGTGGCTGTTGTCGGCAACAGCATTGCCATCCGGATACCGAAAGAAATTGCAGATTTTCTCCACTTGAAGAAAGGCAAGGAAGTAACTCTTGTTCCCGGGAGCGAGCACGAGCTGCACGTGAAAATATAACTGCGCATATTGCTGCGGAGACCAACCGACAGCCTTCCCATATCTTTATATACCTCCTTTCTCCATTCCGCCCTATGAAAAGGGGTGGCAGGCGATGGATAGTCGGAATTATCATCGCAGGTGCTATCATCCTCTTTCTCGGTATCATCGCTGCAGCCCTGTTCACCGTAGACAGCCCGTTCGGGGCCAATACCGCGGTCATCGAGATTAAGGGGGAGATCATGGGAGAAAGCAGCGCCTCCCTCTTTGGCGCCGGGCAGCCGTCATCCTCTGATATTGTTCACCTTATCGAGGAGGCCGATGAAAACCCAGCTGTCCGGGTGATCCTCCTGGAGATCAACAGCCCGGGGGGAAGCGCGGTCGCCTCGCAGGAGGTCGTGGAAGCGATTAAGAATGTGGATGCGTATACTGTCGCCTGGATTCGGGAGCAGGGGACATCCGGAGCGTACTGGGTAGCGTCTGCTGCTGACCATATCATCGCCTCTCCCCTGTCCATCACCGGCAGCATCGGGGTGCTCGCTTCCTACCTGCAGTTCTCCGGGCTGCTGCAGGACTATAACGTGACGTATGAGCGGGTTGTCGGCGGAAAATACAAGGACATCGGCAGCCCCTTCAAGCCGCTGACCCCGGAAGAGCGGGTCCTGTTCCAGTCTGCGGTGGACGAGCTGCATGACTATTTTCTCGCTGATGTCGCGGAGAACCGGGGGCTGCCGCTGGCGGACGTCCGGCGGATGGGGACCGGCATCTTCTACACGGGAAAACAGGCGCAGGAGCTGGGCCTGGTCGATGAGCTGGGCGGGAAGCAGGACGTGATCGCCGCGGTCGAGGATTATCTGGGGGAAGAGGCGAGCTTTTCCGTATACCAGAAGCAGATGGGGTTCTTTGAAAGCCTTGCCGGGACATTGTCGGATGTCTCGTTCATGGTCGGGAAAGGAATCGGTGAAACGTTGCTCTCCCGCGGAAATGCCCTGGCCATATCTACATAACCTCGCTGTAATTCACCACAGGCCTCTCGGTGTAGAAATCCTCCGCTATCCTCGGGCAGGCGGTGTTGACAAAGCATTCGATGAAGGTAAAATTGTTCAGCTGCATCCAGTTGAGGGTGTCGGAGAGCAGCAAGTAGAAACTCTTTTCCGGGTACCTGTCCCTGAGCTGCATCGCCTTGGGAAGGTTGTACTGGCCTGATTTCAGGGTGACGAGCACCCCGATCTCTGTCGCGGAGAGGAATTTGAGATACGCCCCTTTCTTCCGCTGCCTGATCTTGTCGATCTCCTTTTTGTCCATCTTGGTGAACTCTTTACTGAGCGGGTCATAGCAGAACAGATCCTTGTGGTCCTCTAACGCCAGGCCGACGGGATGGAACTGCCCGGAGCCGATGTAGAGAAAGGCATCAACATCCTTTGCAATCGCCGTGGCATTGCTCACATCGCAGCCCAGCAGCTGGCCGGCGTGCACCTGCTTGCCTTTATGGATGATGGGCTGCTTGCCGTGCTTTCTGAGGAAACCGATGACCTCATCGATCTTATGGGCATGCTGGACCGTGGTGATGATGCCGAGCCTTGCCGGAAGCCGGGAGAGGTATCTCTCATCAAAGACGACATCGGCGTCGCTTCTGGCTTCCACTAAGACGAGTTTCATGCTGCCCCCTCTGCCGGAGAAGGGGAGGGCGTTTTTAAAGGTTGTGCAAACCTCATGAAATTGTATAGTACCGAAATCGGTTTACATTCCGATGGAACTTTTCATTTATAAACGAGCTGCTCTTTTTTGGGATTTGAACCCACTTTTTTCGGATGGTCGAAATGTAAACTGAAATCGGTGCAACTGTTTTCTTGTCGTCGTG
>DATDVW010000021.1:0-4091 GCA_035289865.1 Candidatus Nanoarchaeia archaeon | reverse complement strand
CTTGTTTTAATAGAACTAGTGTAGGATTGAAATTTTCTATCGCAAAACGGAAAGGAATTAATAGCTATGAGTGTTGTTTACTCCCCGCAGCTCTTCACCAGCTGCCCGTTCTCGAACTTGATCGTGCACACTTTCGGCGCTTCGCCGTTCTGCGCTTCGCTGGTTTCTTCCTCCTGCGCGACATCTGGGATCTTTTTCTCAACCGGCTCGATGATCATCTCGGGAAGGTTCATCTTCATCGCGTGGTACACTGTAGTCAGCTTCCCGTCCGGCAGCGTGAGCACGTCCCCCCCGAAGAGCACCTGCTCGCTGCCGTTGGCCATGACCTGGAATTCTTTCTGCTTGAGCTCCTGGAACTCGCTCTGCTCCTGGGCGACGCTCAATATCGGGTACCTGCTCCCGTCCCGGTAGATGGTGATCCCCTTCAGCCCCTTCTTCCAGGCCTGCAGGTAGATGGCGGATATCGTCTCCGGATCGATGCTTTCGGGAAGATTGACCGTCGAGCTGATGCTGTGGTCGATGTATTTCTGCGCGATCCCCTGGATCTCCACGCGCTTCTCCGGTGAAAGGAAATGCGCGGTCCGGAAAAAATGGGAGGGGAGCACGTCCTGCAGGTCCTCTGCCTGCTGCACCTGCTCCTGCATCCCTTTCAGGTCGATATACGCCTGCACCGTCGGATGGAATATCTTGAACAGTTTGTTGCCGAAGGATTCCGAGCGCCTCGTATAGTACAGGGCAAATACCGGTTCGATCCCGCCGGAGACGCCGGCGTAGTGCTGCTCTCCCCGCACGAATCCCAGCACGACATTGGAGATGGTCCCGGTCGGCGCGATGGACAGCAAAGCGACATTCCGCAGCCCATACCGGAGCACTGCCTGCTGCACCTCGGGATCCAGGCAGCCGAAGAACGGGTTTCGGCTGTATTTCTCCGCATCCCAGATGGGGATGGGCCCCTTCTCCGCCGCCAGGCTGCTGGAGGAGAGGTAGATGGCGTTGGCGATGAACTGCATCACCCGCTCCAGCAGCGCAATCCCCTTATCAGAGTCATAATCAAGCCCCAGCTGGTTGAACAGGTCAGCGATGCCCATGACGCCGATCCCCAGCCTCCGGGTTTCCGCAGCAGCCTTGCGCTGCTTCTCCAGGGGATTCAGCGCCTCATTCCAGGAGATGACATTGTCCAGGAAGCGCACCACATCCATGCTCACCTGCCTGAGGTGGTTCCAGTCAATGGCAGCATGCTCAGTATAGCCATCCACCACAAACCGCGACAGGTTGATGCTGCCCAGGTTGCACGCGCCCCCATCCTCTAAGGGAACCTCTCCGCAGGGATTGGTGGACGCGATGTTCCTGCCCAGATAATTGGAGGGGGAATATTTCTTCATCGTGCTCCAGAATATCAGCCCGGGCTCTGCTGTCTGGTAGTTGCTGGTGACAAATGCGTTCCAGATGTCGCGTGCCTTCACCAGCTGCCGGACAGAGGGAGTGGTGTCCGAGCCGAAGTACAGGAGGAAGTCCCCTGCCCTCCGGAGAGCGATGTCCCCAACCACATAGTCGCCGAAAAGGTCCCGCTGCTGCGCATCATCCAGGTCCGCAGCGGTGAGCGCCAGGTTAAGCCGCTGGTTGACATCGGCAAGGCTGGAAAACGTTCCCAGGAGCGTATAATGTGAGATGTCCTTGGAAGGGATGCCGGAGGAATAGTGCAGCGTATCGTTCTGCGGAGCCTCCCGGACAACCTCTTTCTGGCTCCGCCGGTAGGCAAGCAGGGTGCTGCTGCCATGCGTCGTTTCCTCATCAACCGCCTGCATGAACTCGTCAGACACCTTGAGCGAGATGTTGGCGAACCTCACCTGGGTGTTCTCTCTTACCTGCTTCTCCACATCACGCAGCTGCTGGGCATCAAACTTCCCACCCCATTTGCACTGCTCGATGATCTGCTTGGTCACCCAGTTCGGCGTCATTTTCACGTTGATGAAATGGAGCACATCCGGATGCTTGACATCAATGGTGAGCATCAGGGCCCCCCTCCTGCCCGCCTGCCCGATCAGGCCGGTGGTCAGCGAGTAGATCTCCATGAAGGAGACTGCCCCGGTGGAGCTGTTCGCCGCGTTGTGCACGACCGAGCCGCGGGGCCGCAGCGGTGAGATGTCCACCCCGATCCCGCCGCCATAGGAGTATGTCCGCGCGCATTCATACGCGGTGTGGTAGATGGACTCGATGTTGTCCGCATGGATAAGCGATACAAAGCAGTTCGCCAGTGTCTTCAGCCGGTAGAGGTCCCCAGCGCCGGCAATCACCCTGCCCCCCGGCAGGAAATATCCCCCATAGAGGAGATTATAGAACTTCAACGCCCATTCCTGCTGCAGCTCCGGCTTCTCCACTGCAGCGATAAACGCGGCCAGCCGGGCAAACACGTCCTCAGGCCGGTACTCGATATGGCTTCCGCCCAGATCCTTGAGATAGTACTTGTTCCGGTAGATATTGTCCGCAAGCTCGCTTCCCCCCAGATAATCGTTAGGGGAGTGATAGCCGGCCTGCCCGGACTGCTGCATGTCCTTCAGCATGAAGAGCAGCTGCCGATAGGAATGGATGCGGGAGGGATCAACCAGCGGAAGCAATTTACTCCGGTGGAGGAACATCTGGGAGAATGCAGGATATCGTGTCTGCTCCGCATATGGATGTTCCAGCATCAAACCGCCTCTCTTTTCTTCAGCTTGCTTCGACCAGTCCTATTTATAGTTATAGTTGATGGAAAGTATAGTCAATGATAGCAACATCTGAAACAAGCGGAGATATAAATAGTTTGCCTTACCCTTAATCAGTGGTGGAGCCTCTGCTCCAGGGCATGCACGGCAATGGTCGTCTTGATGACCGCATCGGGGCTCAGCGAGATGCTGTCGATGCCGCAGCGGACCAGAAACTCGGCAAATTCCGGGTAGGTGGACGGGGCATCCCCGCAGATGCCGATCTTCCGCTTGTTCTTCTTTGCCTTATGGATGACCAGCGCAACCATCTTCCGCACCGCGTCGTTCCGCTCATCAAAGAGCTCGCTGACAATGGCGCTGTCCCGGTCCAGTCCCAAAGTAAGCTGGGTCAGGTCGTTGCTGCCGATGGAAAAGCCGTCAAACAGCCCGCTGAACTCATCAGCGAGCACCACATTGGCGGGAATCTCGCACATGACGTACACTTCCAGCCCGTTTTTCCCGCGCACCAGGCCGTTCTTCCGCATCTCCGCAAGCACCCGCTTCCCTTCGTCCACGGTCCGGCAGAACGGGACCATCACCACGACGTTCCGCAGCCCCATCGCTTCCCTGACTTTCTTGATCGCCCTGCATTCCAGGGCAAACGCATCCTGGAAACCGGGCGAGTAATACCGCGAAGCTCCCCTCCACCCGATCATGGGATTCTCTTCCTTCGGCTCGTACAGGCTCCCGCCGATGAGGTTGGCGTATTCATTCGTCTTGAAGTCGGAGAAGCGGACAATCACCGGGTTCGGCCAGAACGCCGCCCCGATCATCGCAATCCCAGATGCGAGCTTGTCGATGAAGAACTGCACCTTATCGGCATATCCCCTGGTGATGGCATCGATCTGCTCCCGCAGCGCGGGATCGGCGATTTTTGAGTAATGCAGCAGCGCGTTCGGGTGGATCTTGATGTACTCATTGATGATGAATTCCTCCCGCGCCAGCCCGACGCCGTCGTTCGGGATGAAGGAGAGCTCGAATGCCTGCTCCGGATTCGCCATGTTCATCATGATCTTGGTCTTCGGCCGCCGGAGGCTTTTCACGTCGGTCTTCAGCACGGTAAAGGGTATGAGCCCCCGATACACGTAGCCGTCCTCACCCTGGGCGCAGCTGACGGTGATCGGCGCTCCATGCGGGATCTTCCGCGTGCCGTCGGTGGTGCCCACGACGCAGGGTATCCCCAGCTCGCGGGAGATGATCGCGGCATGACACGTCCTTCCCCCCCTATTCGTCACGATCGCGGATGCGATCTTCATGATAGGCTCCCAGTCCGGGTCGGTCATGTCCGTCACCAGCACCTCTCCCTTGGAGAACCTGCCGATGTCCTTTGCGTCCTTGATGATGTTCGCC
>DATDVW010000020.1:0-2652 GCA_035289865.1 Candidatus Nanoarchaeia archaeon | reverse complement strand
TCCGGCGGGTAGAGCTCCTTCAGGGAATTGGTGATCCGCTGCGCTTCCGCGATCACGCTGTCGGCGAACGCCTGGTCGCCGGGAGAAAAATGCCGGCCGACGGCCATCAGCTGGCGGGTGAATTCGTTGAGGCCGAAACCCAGGAATGTGTCTGCATCCTGCTCCGGCAGCGCATTGAAGATATGCTCGAAGGCTGCCCCGGCGGCGTAGAGCTGTTCCGGGGTCTGCTTCTCCGCCGGCGCATTCTGCTTTTCCACCGGTGCATCCTGCTGCTCCGCCGGCCGGATGGAATTCGAGGCTGCCCCGTACCCCATGACGCAGAGCAACGCGATGATGCTGAGATGACGCTTCACGGTGACCTCCTTGTTCTCTTGGTACAGCGGTGGAAAATGCCGGGCTTCACTTCCCTTGGGTTGGCTTGCTGGGTTATCGCACGAAGCGTCCAGGGAAGAATATGCCGATGGCTGCCCCTCCGACAGGCCCTATTCCCTGGAAGTAGGCAGCCTCCAGAAGCAGTTCAAAAACAGGCCAGCTGCCGAGGGCCATCTGGAGGGGCACGCGCAGGCCAGCAAACGGCCGGAAATTATGTCCGCCGCTCAGTTCCTCATCCGGAAAGAGGTCAGAGTACCCATAGTACCGCCTGGTGGTCCATTCCAGATGGCTGCCGGCGAAAAGCTGGATCGGAAGCAGCATCCGGCCCCTGTCCTTTTCATCGCTCTGGTCGCTCAGCAGCACCACCGGCATGTACATCATCTCCAGCCTGCCCAGCCTGCGGTGATGCCGGTAATACTTCTTTACCGTACGGTGCACCATCCTTCCGTACCATGGATGACCAGGATCTGCGATGGGCTCCTGGTACGAAAGGTAATCCTCATCCTGACGGTTAAAGGCCGAGCCCAGGCCAACACCGATGCCGAAGCGGCGAACAGTGAGCCGCGCGTCCACATGGCTCATATGGTGGTAGTGGCCGGCCATCCCGGAACCATCATGCGTCCTGATGCCAACCTGCCATGGCATTGCGGCAACATGGTCATTCCAGGGCACGCGATTGATGCGTTCCCAGAACGTCTGCGCCGTAGCAGTTGTTGCGCAGAACACGATGCACAAAATGACGCTCCACATATTTGTCCCTTTCTTGTTTGATGTTGCCAAAGAGCAGCCCAGAGGCAGCCGGTACATTCACCCGACAGCCCTTATTGCAGGTAGAACGCGGCAGGCGCAATACTATTCTCAGCGAGGCAACGCCTGACCTGCCCTTGATTCAGAGCCGTGCCACGAAGGTGAACTGCTTGTCCCGCAACCGCGTGTAGTCGGTACGCTTCACGAGGATCTCACCCCTGGGGCTAAGGGACCGGAGAAAGGTTATCTCCAGAGCTTCTCTCACGAGCCGGCCACCGTGGAAAAACAGGGTCACCTTGTCTCCGGGATCGAAGATCCCGTTTTGTAAGAGATACATCCCCTGCCTTCCGTGGTTGGTCAGGAGATATTTTGATCTCTGATGGTTCATGGTGAACTTGAGCCCCTCGGATGCGTTGAATTCCTCATCTGAGATCAGGCACTTGTGCTGGTAAGTGTACACGGCAGTGATGTGATAGACCTTACCCGAGTCCACGAAGACCTGAAACAGGAGACTCGAAGACTGGATGACAAGCGAGTCGCGCTTCATCTCCCATGGCTCCCCGATTGTCCAGGAGAGGGTGCCCATCCGGATATCGTTGTCGGACGTGGCATTCTGCGCCACACTGCTGCCCGCCGCCACCAAGAGCAGGGCAACGGCAATCATCGAAAGTGGGATCCGCATATAACGCCTCCGTGTGGTTTGTACTGCATGGATCCAGCTTGAGTTCGGTCTAAATCAGCCCTGCGGCACGGAAACAAAGCAGCCGACAGGGCTGTTAGATGATGGCTACATCCGGTAATCCGGCACGCACTGCCTGGTCATGCGCGCAGCGACGTGCGGCATCACCTCCAGCAGGATGATGCAGAGCTGGAAGGCGGCGAGCAGGAGATAGGAATACGTCTGGATGTCCGCGGGGAATCGCGGGAAGGTGACCCACGCCAAGCAGAACAGCACGTTCATGAACACAGCGAACGCACCATTCAGCCTGTTTTCCCACTGGCGTGCGGCCAAGAGGATGCCGGCCAGCGATGTCCCGGCGCAGAGCAGGAGGAAGCAGAGGATGTGCATGGCTGCCCTTTCTTGTGCTTCGGTGTGGGGTGGAACGGGATATGCCTAGATGCACGTGTTGCTCAGCCCACCTTCGCCTCTTCAATGCGGGCTGAGGTGATGACGCCGTCCTCCGCCAATGCCTGCAGTTTTTGCAGATGCGGCACATGCCCTTTGCATGCACCGATTTTCACCTGGACGCGATCGGGCTCATGCTCACGATAATCCATCCGGGCGCCTTTGCCCCGAAACAAAGCGACAACCCGCTCGCCGGCTGCTTTGCACTGGACAAAGGCAGAGATATTGTTGTGTAGAGCTGGACCACCCCCACAGACAAAACAGCCTGGGGTATTGTCGAAACTGATTCCCCGAGAACGAAAGAGCTCGCCGCCTCCTTCCGGTCTCGTGTCTGGCTGCCCATGGCTGGGAATTCCCCGCCGGGGATGCGGCTGCAGATCGGGATAAAAGTCACCGAAGCCAATGGG
>DATDVW010000019.1:0-6416 GCA_035289865.1 Candidatus Nanoarchaeia archaeon | reverse complement strand
AGGGTGTTTGCGGTGACTGATGGCGGGGAGATTGCGGATTACGGCATCGTGCAGTATTATATCTGGGTGAATGGGTGAAATGATGGCAAAGCAAGGCATGCTGTTCACCGCGGGGATGGTCATTCTCGGAACGATCACGCTCGCGCTGGTATTGATGGTTGCGGAGCAGCGCCAGCAGGCTGCTGTCCAGCTCACGGCGCTGTTCGGGGCGGACCGGCAGCATGACCTGTTCACCTCAATCGAGGCAGGGCTGCGGGAGATCATCCTGGTGGAGAGCAAAATGGAGTTCAACGCAAGCAATGCGACCACCATCACGATCGGAGAGAGCATCCCGAGCAATGCAGATTCCTTCCGGGAGGCCATGGCTGATTTTGAGGGGTTTGTCGAGGGGCATTTCAGTGAGGCGCAGCTCAACCTGATCGACGTGCAGGACAACCTGCCGTTCTTCATCTGGCCCTACAATGTCTCGTTCACGCACCCGAGCCAGTACGGCCAGGACCGCTTCACCATCACGCCGACTGCGCTGAACGTGAAGTCGTACGACATTTTCATCGACAGCAGCGGGATGGAGATCGAGTCGCTCACCTGGGGCGGAAGCAAGAACGGGAATGTCCCCATGAGCGTGCGCGCAGTGGATTACCTGGGGAATGAGTTTGTTGAGGCGCATCAGGTGGACCTCACCAAGAATGTGGCGATCACCATCGAGTTTGCGGACGAGGATGATGAGCTGCTTGTCCAAATCCGGCCCAATGAGCTGGGGACGCTGCGCATCGAGAACCATGAGGAGGAGAGCGTGTTCGTGGCGGTGACGATCGGGTTTCCGCTCATGGGCGAGCCGGTCTCAGCCACCCTGCCGCCGGACACGATCCGCATCAATTACAGCAGCATGGGAATCGAGCACCGGGGGACGGTGCGGATGGTGTAAGGGCTTCCCTGAAAATCTCTTCGAGGTTGCCGTCGGCTCGGCTGCGAAAATGGTCATGTTGACCGACATCCCCCGTAAGGGACATCCCCTCTGTCGGTTTTACGCCTCTATTCTGAAGAGCCTCGCAAACTGACGGCAACTACATTTTCAGGGAAGCCGATGTGAAGGCAAGGCTTAAATAGGTGTTGCTGCTGATTGCCCTGGTGGCAAGCCCCAGAAGAACCCGGCGCAATTCTCCCAAGTACATCCGGCCGACAACAAAAGGCCGCTGCCCTTACTGCCACAAGCCGGTGCAGTCTGTCGAGCACCATGTCCATGACAAGCATATACAGGAAAAGCCGGTGAAGGGATAACTGCCTTTTTCTCAGCAATATCTCCCTTTCTCAAACCCAACCGCAAGGGGTTGGTGCGAAACTCTTATTCGTGCGTATGCGGAGCCTGAATATGCCCCTCCACTTCGTTTCGCTCAGGTCGGAGAGCATATCCTGCGGAACTCTACTAATAGGCAGACACGCATACGCACCGATTTTCGCACCAACCCCGCCGCAAGGACAATATTTAAATAGGAGGCATCCCCGGATACGGCTGTGAAGCGAAAAAAGAGGGGTTCGCAGAGGCAGAGGCAGGCATATCGTCAGGCATACCGGCTTGCGACGATAGCGGCCACTGCCGCGGTGCTGGTGATGCTGTTCATCTTCATGCTTGAGCGGTATCCGGCGGAGTTCCCGTTCTTCTGGTATTATCTGGTGATGATCACGTTCACGCTCCTGGGGATCATCTTTATCGCGGCGATTGCCGAGGATATCCGCGGGATGCGCGGACAGGGGAGAGCAGAGCGCTGGCAGCAGGAGCGGAAGCTGCTCCGGGCGCGGCTGCAGGCGATGGAGGCAGGGAGCAGGATGAAGCTGCGGAAGCTCGGGCAGGAGCATGCCGCTGCCCTCCATGATGATGCCCGGGCGCTCCGGGTTGCGGACGGGCTGCTGGCAAGGCTCCCTGACGCGGAGATTGAGCGGTTTGCCGCATCAGGGGATTTCCCGGCATACAAGAAAGCGATGGAGAGGCATCGGATCAGGTAAAGGACCATGGGGCTGCTGAAGAGGATAAAGGAACTGCAACAGCGGCGGCAGCAAGCGAAGCGGGAGGAGCAGCGGGCGGCAGAGGAGCGGCAGGCTGCGCTGAAGAAGGCAAAGAAAGGGGGCAAGCCAGCGCTCGGCGCGATTGCCCGGCTCTTTGCGGGGAAACGTCACTCTCCTGCGGCCGCTGAGCCAAAGAAGGCTGCGCCGGCGGAGCCCGGTGCAGGCACTCCTCCCATCGATGCTGCCCGGCAGCGGTCCTTCATGAAGCTGCTGTTTAATGGCGTGTTCACGGTCATCGTGTTCAGCATCATCATTGCTGTGGTGCTGCGGCAGAGGCATATCGCGCTCGGCCCCTGGTACTGGATCCTTGCTGTCCTGATCCTGGCGACCATGGTCTTGATCATCCTGCACCTCAGGAGCGGAAAGGGAGTGGTGCAGCAGGTGAAGAAGATATTTGCCCATCCTGCCGCAAAGCCGGAATACCAGACCGACCTGGACCGGCTGTACGAGCTGGTGCAGCAGAAGCAGAGCGTGAAGCTCGGCGAGGTCATGAAGATGTTCTCGATCGACCGGAAGAAGAGCGAGGAGTGGGCAGCCATCCTCGAGGACAGCGACCTGATCAGCATCCATTATCCTGCGTTCGGCGACCCGGAGCTGAGGATCAAGCATGGCTGAGACCGTAGAGAAATACCGGATCCAGAGCGACAGCCTGGAGATCGAGGTAGTGATCAGCAGGGAAGCGGGCAGTCTGCCCACCTACCGGATCATGGTGCCGGAATGGGCGCCGGCAACCCAGGCGCTGATCAACGACATCCGGAGGCATCTCATCACGGAGATCCAGGTGAGCGGGCAGGAGATACTGGACCCCAAGGTGGTGCTGCAGCTCCGGGAGAAATTCAAGGAGAAGAGCAGGCAGCTCATCCTGGAGAAGCTCCCCCATATCCAGGAATCGGTCCGGAACGAGCTGGTAGGCACGCTCCTCCATGAGATGCTCGGGCTGGGCAAGATCGAGTTCCTGCTGACCGACCCCCACCTGGAGGAGATCATCGTCAATTCCGCCGATGAGCCGGTACGGGTCTACCACAAGAAGCACGGCTGGCTGCTGACCAACATCACGGTGGCGAGCGAGGCGCAGCTGCAGAACTACACCAGCATCATCGCCAGGAGGGTGGGCAGGCAGATCACCACGTTGACTCCTTTGCTGGACGCGCATCTCGTGACCGGAGACCGGGCGAATGCGGTGCTCTACCCGGTAGCCACCAAGGGATCATCATTGACCATCCGGAAGTTCGCCGGTGATCCCTGGACAGTCACTGACCTGATCACCAACGGGAC
This sequence comes from Candidatus Nanoarchaeia archaeon, assembly GCA_035289865.1. Taxonomy (GTDB): domain Archaea; phylum Nanobdellota; class Nanobdellia; order Woesearchaeales; family JACQNA01; genus JACQNA01. The sequence goes on along the minus strand of DATDVW010000019.1, from coordinate 3,080 downwards.
GTGCAGCGCCGAGCTGTTCGCCCTGATCTGGATGGCGTTCCAGTACGAGATGTCGGTGCTGATATCCGGAGGGACGGGCTCGGGAAAGACCTCGTTCCTGAACGTCTGCATGCCCTTTATCCCGCCGAACCAGCGGATTATCTCCATCGAGGATACCCGAGAGCTGCAGCTGCCGGGATACCTGTACTGGACACCCCTCATCACGCGCCTGCCGAATCCCGAGGGAAAGGGGGAGGTCAACATGCTGGACCTGCTGGTGAACAGCCTGCGTATGCGGCCGGACCGGGTGGTGCTGGGCGAGATGCGGAGAAGCAGGGAGGCAGAGGTCGCGTTCGAGGCGATGCACACCGGGCATAGTGTGTATGCAACCATCCATGCGGACACCATGCAGCAGACCATCCAGCGCCTAATCTATCCGCCCATCAATATCGCGCCGAACCTGCTGGATGTGATCGGGCTGAATGTCGTGCTGTTCCGCGACCGGAGGAAGGGCATCAGGAGAGTGTACCAGGTGGGCGAGTTCATCGTCAGCGAGGAGCAGGGGAAGGTCTCGGTCAGGCCGAACATCCTCTACCGCTGGAAGCCCGCCACGGACAGCATCGTCCCGCATGACGCCGCCGCCAAGCTGTTCGAGCGGCTGAGCAGGGACACCGGGATGAGCCAGAAGGAGATCATGGACGACCTTGCGGAGCGGAAAAAGATCCTGGAGCACCTGGTGAAGAAGGGCATCCGGAGCGTGCAGGAGATCGGCAAGGTGATGAATGATTATTACCTGAATCCGGAAAGCACGCGGAAGGCCGCCGGGGGGAAATGAGATGAACATCCCGTATGCATTCCTGCCGTGGGGGATCCTGCAGCGGGGAGGGGCGCACCTCACCTGGGCTGCAGAGATGATCCAGCCCTTCTTCTTCGAGATGGATCTCATTCTGGATCAGGCGAACATGAAGGTCCGGGCGCGGGAATACATCTCGGTCGTGCTCTTCTCCGCGCTGGCATCATTCATCATGCTTGCTGCAGTGGCCGGGTTCATCCTGTTCAGCTTCCATGCCCGGCTCTGGCTGCCGATCAGCCTGGGCAGCGCCGCAGCCCTGGCGCTCTACTTCTTCTTCCAGGGGATGTTCTACCCCAAGGTGCAGACGATGCGGCGCGTCCGCGACCTGGAAAGGAACCTGCTCCCTGCGCTGCGGACATTCCTCATCCAGCTCAGCTCCGGGGTGCCGCTGTTCGACGTGCTGGCGGTGGTGTCCACGGAGAACTACGGGGAGATCGCCGCTGAGTTCCGGAAGGCAGTGCGGAAGATCAATTCCGGGGCCTCCCAGATCGAGGTGCTGGAGGAGATGGCGGCCAACAACCCCTCGCTCTTCTTCCGCCGGGCGATCTGGCAGATCGCGAACGGGATGAAGTCGGGCGCGGAGATCACCACTATCATCCAGCAGGCCATCAGCGCATTGTCGCAGGAGCAGGTGATCGAGATCCAGCGCTACGGCTCCCAGCTGAACCCCCTGGCCATGTTCTACATGATCATGGTGGTGATCCTGCCCTCGCTGGGGATGACTTTCCTGATCATGATTCTGTCGTTCCTCTCAGCGTCGTCATTCCTGACCAAGCTGATATTCTTCATCCTCTATGGGATAGTGGTATTCTTCCAGATCATGTTCCTGGGCATCATCAAGACCAAGCGGCCGAACCTGCTGGGGGTCTAGATGTACCGGTTCTTCGCGCAGCTGCTCCCCCAGAACGCCCGGAGGCATATCCAGCAGCTGCTGGCGTACGCGGATGTCCGCACCCGGCCGGACACGTTCATCGGGTTCGTGTTCATCTTCGGGCTGGCCGCAGCCGCCGCCGTCGCCTGGAACCTCTGGGTGCTGCTGGAGGTCCGGCCCCTGCTCTCCTTCCCGGCCTCCTTCATCATCATCGAGGTGGTGGTGTACACGCTCCTGGTGCTGAGCATCGGGAAGAAGGCGAAATTCATCGAGATGGTGCTGCCGGACGCGCTCCAGCTGATGGCCTCCAACCTGCGCGCCGGGCTGACGACTGACCGGGCGCTGCTGCTCTCCGCCCGGCCGGAATTCGGGCCGCTGCGCGACGAGCTGAACAAGGCGGGCAAGGAGATCGCCACGGGGAAGGAGATCGGCGCTGCGCTGCTGGAGATGAGCAAGCGGGTGAAGTCAGACATCCTGGACCGGACAGTGTCGCTGATCTGCAGCGGGCTCCGCTCGGGAGGGGAGCTCGCCTCGCTGCTCGAGCAGAACGCCGCTGATTTGCGGAACCAGGACCTGGTGGACAAGAAGATCCGGAGCTCGGTGCAGATGTATGTGATATTCATCTTCGCCGCGCTCGGGATCGGCGCCCCGGTGCTGTTCGCGCTGTCGTCCATCCTGGTGGATGTCATCTCCGCGAACCTCAATGCAATATTCATCCCGCCGGAAGTGGGCGCCCACATCCCCATCTCCATCTCCGGCATCCAGGTGAGCAGCAGCTTCATCGTGCAGTACACCCTCCTCTCGCTGGTGACCTCTGTGGTGCTGGGGTCGCTCGTGCTGGGGCTGATCAGCCGGGGGAGGGAGAAGGATGGGATACGGTACATCCTCATCCTGCTCGTGCTCTCGCTCTCGGTATATTTCCTCACCCGGTATGTGCTGCATATGCTCTTCGGCGGGCTGTTTGGGATCGTGTAGGGGATGGAGCAATATTCTCATTCTTCCTATGCCGCCAGCATGGCGGCTCGACGGCTTCGCCTATGCGGCATCCCGTAGGGAGCGACCCCTGCCGCATCGAGCGCCATGGCGGCGTGCGGCGGGGCTGGGGTTGCGCCCTTCGGGCTGCCCCGCAGGCAACGCAGTTGCCGTCGCACCGCCGCCGATGGCGCTGAATAGAAGCTGTCGTACTCAGCATGAGCATTGCCGGTTTTCCCGGAAAAGAATCGTATCGCGTGGTTAATTGTCTTTTCCCGAAATAATTTCCTCTTTGATATAGGTTCCGTTTTTCATTGGTTGATCATCTCAGGAATTTGGCTGCCAGCGCATAATAGTATTCTTCTGGCAGGCGTCGCCAGAAGGCTTGTTCTGGCGTTTCTGCCC
>DATDVW010000018.1:0-3091 GCA_035289865.1 Candidatus Nanoarchaeia archaeon | reverse complement strand
GCGCGGCCCGATCCCGCTGCCCACCAAGAAGATGAAGATCACCACGAGAAGGTCCCCCTCCGGCGAGGGAAAGGCCTCCTGGGAGCGCTACGAGATGCGCATCCACAAGCGGCTGATCGACCTGGGGATCGATGAGCGGGCCCTCCGCCTGGTCATGCGCGTGCCGATCCCGGAAGGCGTGCACATCGAGATACAGATGATGGAAGAGTAGCCCATATCATTTTGTTCTTGATAAGGAAAGGCAGTATCTTGTTCTTCAGCGCTGGAGCAAGGTGCGGTTTATGAATTGTTGTATAGATTATGCTCTGGCTCCTTATCCGCTCATCGCGGCAAGCATCCCGGAGCCGGCGATGACCAGCACCAGCCCTAAAATGCCCAGCAGGGTAATGGATTCTCCCAGGAAAAACCCGATGATAGAGGCAACAGCGATGCTTCCGCCGATGATGATCGGGCCGGCAACAGATACCGCAAGCCCGGAACCGTAGGATTTGAGCGCAAAATAGTCGATGGCCAAGGCGCAGGCTCCGGCTAAAGCAGCAAACAATATTCCCCGGGGGTTGGAGTATAACGTCGTCGTTTGTATCCGGGGAAGCAGGAAAATCAGCCCCAGGACGGCAGCGGTAAGCGAGATGATTATTGCGCCGGCCAGGTAGTTTATCTTGTCCGCTGCCTGCTGATGGAACACCGTCCAGAGGCCGAAGGTAATCGCTGCTATTATGGCAAAGATGATCCCGGGGTTCATGCCAGCATATGGCGGTTGCTGGGTTTATAAGTTTTCCTGATAAAGTCGGCAACCGTCATGCAACGCCAAGGCAAGAGTCTAGTGCAGTATCCAGGAGTCATCTCTTGTTACTGATCCGATAGGCTTATATAGTTAAATAGTTTAACAGTTAAACTGATGACGGTGCACCATGGCTGAAATGGAACTGGTAAAAATGTCCCCGAAGGGGCAGTTGGTCGTGCCGAAGGGTATTAGGGAGATAGAAGATTTCAAGCCGAGTGATAGGTTTGTGCCCTTCCATGTGAAAGGCGGCATTTTATTTAAAAGGGTGAAGATGCCGAACGTCAAAGCCGAGTTTACATCTTTAGCTAAGGAGATAGAAAAGCAATTCAGGAACGAGAGGGTAACTGCGAAAGATGTAGATGAGGCAGTTAAATGGTCAAGGAAAGGATAGTTTTAGACACCAATGTTTTTATTTCTGCTTTGGGCTGGGAAGGAAACCCGAGAATTATTTTTGACAGGGTTATTGCCGGTGAGTTTGAGTTGATCTTATCCTATAAACAATTCAATGAGTTGGTTAGGGTATTGGATTATCCAAAGTTCAGGTTTACCGACGAGCAGAAAAATAGGTTTTTATCGATTTTGTTGGAAGTTGCCATATTGGTCAAAACTGAATCCGAGGTTGATGTGGTAAAAGAGGATCGGAGCGATAATGTTATTCTGGAGCCCGTTCAAGAAATGAAGATTGATTATGTCATTTCCGGCAATGATCATCTGTTGAAGCTGAAGGGATTTCGGGGAACAAAGATAGTTAATCCCCAGGAATTCTTAGAGATAGTTGCCTAGTCATGTTCTCACGGCATAACCGCCGTCTTTCGCCCGCGGCTCCGCCTATCCCAGTATACAAAAACGTAACATTTATATACTAGCCATCCCCGGCAAAGCCCTCCTCAATACTTACGCTATGGGGACTAATCAGCACACAAGAAAAGAAGGTGAGACAATGAACATACTCGTGGAAAACGCCATGAAGCAGCAGAGCGCGCCTGAGTCAGAGATAGGGCAGGCGAACATCAAGGTAATCGGGGTAGGCGGCGGGGGCACGAATATGACCTCCTGGCTGGCCAAGAAGGGTGTCAAGGGAGCGGAGATCATCGCCTGCAACACGGATCAGCAGCATCTCAAGCTGACCGAGGCAGACCGGAGGTTCCTGCTCGGCCCGAGCATCACCCGAGGGCTGGGATGTGGCGGATTCCCGAACAAAGGGGCGGAAGCGGCCCAGGAGACCCTCAAGGAGGTCAAGGAAAGCCTCCATGGGGCGGATATGGTCTTTGTCTGCGCAGGCATGGGTGGAGGCACCGGGACAGGCGCTGCTCCGGTCGTCGCGCAGGTCGCCAAGGATGCAGGGGCGATCGTCATCGGGACAGTGACCATGCCCTTTAAGATCGAGCGGGCACGCATCGACAAGGCGGAATTCGGCCTTGCCCAGCTGCGGAACGCCTCGGACACCGTCATCGTGATCGACAACAACCGGCTCTGCACGATTGCGGGCAACCTGCCGGTGCAGCAGGCATTTGCTGTCGCCAATGAGCTCATCTCCATGATGATCCGGGGTATCGTAGAGACCATCTCGGTCCCTTCCCTGGTCAACCTGGACTTCGCAGATGTCAAGGCGATCATGACCCAGGGAGGCGTTGCCGCCATCGGCGTCGGCTCGTCAGACACCAAGAACCGGGTCGAGGAGGCGGTCCGCGGCGCCCTGAACAACCCGCTGCTGGACATCACCTATGACGGCGCGGTCGGCGCCCTGATCCACGTGGAAGGCGGCCCGGACATGACCCTGGAAGAGATCAACAAGATCGGCGAGCTGGTCACCGAGCGGCTGGACAGCGATGCCAACGTCATCTGGGGAGCGAGAGTCAGCGAGGACATGAAAGGGAAGGTCACCGTGATGACTATCGTCACCGGCGTGCACTCGCCCTGGATCCTGGGCAGGGAAGACGCCCGGCAGAAGGCGGCCGAGGCCAGCAGGATGAGCAAGGTGCTGGATATCAGCTACGTCTGATAGCGCATTGATGTCTTGTTTTTCTTTTATTTTTTTGTTTTTCTTCTTTTTTGGACCATAATGTCAAGAACACCCGCCCTATGTCGGAAATCAGGGATTCATCAAAAATCATAGATTTTTGAGTGTGCTCAGAAACCATCTTGGTTTCTGACATCCGAGCACACTCAGAAATGCGAGGCATTTCTGATGAAGGGCGGGGCGTGTTCTTGAGCATGCTCGGAAATCGCTTGCTTGCCCCAAGCTGAAGCATGGCTGGCGTGCGCAAGGCGATTTCCGACACGTTTAAATAAAAGAGCAGTAATTGG
>DATDVW010000017.1:0-10591 GCA_035289865.1 Candidatus Nanoarchaeia archaeon | reverse complement strand
CTGGGGGAGCGGCTGCGCAAGATGCTCACCAAAAAGACGTATTACCTGGACCAGGAGAAGGTCGGGCTGAGCAGGCATGTCAAGGAATGGAGGCTGATGGTGCCCAGGCAGATCTAACGACGATGACGGACAAAAAAGTGGTGATCGGGGTGATGGCGCTTGCTGCGCTGCTGCTGATGGCAGCGGGCGGGCTGGCAGCGAACGCGTACTGCGGCTATTATCCGACGGTACGCGACAAGCTTGACGCCTCTTTCTACTGCTCATCTTCTATCAACGAGGAGATCTGCTGCCCCAGCAACGGCGAGTATACTGATCCGACGACCGGGTTGCGGGCAAATTATTACGGTGATGGGGTGGGCCAGCCGGGAAGCCAGGAGGAGTGCCTGAAGGAGTATACGCACGTTAACCGAGAAGAGATTGCTTCATGCACGCAGGCAGCGATCGTCTGCCTGGATATGGCGAACCAGCGCTGCGTCCGGGTTGCGCCGCAACAGTGCCATGATCCCATCAAGCAGAATTTTGGGAATGATATTGCTGGGTGTAACGACGAGCTGAACCGTCTGAAAGCGGGAGGAGCAGTGCAGATTCCGCTGCCGCCAGAGGCGCAGGGAGAGCGCGTGCTGGGGTTCCGGGCTATCAGAACGACGCAACCATCGCGGCCCCAGATCACCCTGGAGTGGAGCGCGTACAACTGCAACGCGTTCAGCCTGGAGAAGATCGCCTGCGACAATCCTGCAGACTGCGAGATTCCGCCGGAGGTGATGCCGACAACTATCTACGTCGCACCGGGGCAGGTCGTAATCCAGGGGCAGATCATGCGCTATGTGGACAGCGATGTGGGGTTTGACCAGTATTATTCCTACCGCATCACGCCGGCCTGTCCGGGAACCCGGGAGAGCGTCACCCTCACGGAAACGCCCGGGGACAGCGATTGCGGAGGGGGACAGGATGCGGTCAGCTGCAAGGATAGCCGGACCATCTCGCGATGCACGGATTTCCAGTCTGACCCGGTAACCTGCGAGGGCCAGCGGTGCTTCATCGATCCTGAGGCGCCCTCCCTGGGGCCGAGGTGCATCACCACCAATTTCCCTCCTGCAGAGCAGTGCAACCCCCTTCCGCTGGGGCTGATAAGCCCGGATGCCTGCACGCAAACCCGGGGATGCTATGCAGATGCCTCGGCAACCGTACCTGATGCCTGCCAGAGCTGCAACGCGGTGACCGCGTGCAGCAGCTATCTCGGAGCGAATGCGTGTACGAGCAACCGCTGCGGGGTCGGTCCCTGCGAATGGAATCCGGTTGTTCCTGAGCTGGGAATCGGGTATTGCGGCAAAGTGGGAGAGGGCAAGTGCACCTATTGCGAAACTGCAGCGAAGAGCGACCGGCCAGCTGCAATAAATACTGCATTTGGGATGTGTACGCCCGGGGAAGCCAGCGCATTGCAATGCAGCGCGGATATCACCGATACCCAGGCCCCACGCACCAGCATCGCCATCAGCGTGGAGGGCAGGGCGATCGGAAGCAGCGAGCTGCCTGAGCACCTGTTCAAGAAAAATATCGCCATTGCCTTTACGGTCAACGAGGCCAGCCAGACCTTTTTCTGCCTGGATACGGCAAATACCTGCATACCCAACATCCAGGCAGGAGAGGATAAGAAGATCATGATACGGGGAGCGACCGATGCCGCAGAGATAACTGACGGCGAGGGAAGGCCGTTTGGAGCTGGCGCCATCATCAGCAAGCAGCAGGCAAAGTACAGCATCCGGTACGCCTCCCGCGATACCAGCGGGAACACGGAGCAGGCCAAGAGCATCACCTTCGCGACGCGCAAGGTAGTGGATACCGCCGCTCCGGTGCTGAAATCGTTTTATCCAACCAGGTCAAACAATATCGTCCAGCCAATCGCCATCACTATCGCAGATGACACTGGGGTGGATATCAGCAGCATCGATGTGTTCGTTGGAGGCAGCTCAATCAAGGGCAGGGAGGGGTTCCGCATCAGCACCATAAACGAGACTGATGTCGATGTGGTGTACCAGCCTGCGCCGAGCCAGCAGTACCTGCTGGGAGAGAACCGGGTGCGAGTTATTGCACAGGACAAGGGAGGAAGAACGCTGTCTGCAGACAGGGTATTGACGATTGATCCGCGTTTGGCGAGCGCCCCTACAGTGAAGCTCATTGATTTTGCTGCGGTCTACCGCGGGGCTGCAAGGGAGGGAGGACAGCTCTTCCCGGACACGCGGATCTCCACCAGGATTACCATCCCGGAGATCAGCATCAGCTTCGGGCAGGAAATAGCGAGGGTGGATGATGTCCGGCTGACCGGAAAAGAGCGTGTCGGCCTGCTGGGCATCCAGCTGCCTCCCGAGAATACCGGATCCCTGTTCACCTACCGGCAGCAGATTGACCGGCAGCAGATTGCCGTCCCCCTGGCTGGCGGCGAGTACCTGCTTGAGATTACCGCGAGGAGGCAGCTGGACAGCGGGCTGTTCAGCAATCCGGCAACGTTCAGGTACCGGTTCATGGTCGACGGCATGCCGCCGAAGATTGATGTTTTTGTGCCTGCGCTGGCGCGCGCAGGGCCATTGCAGGCCTATGCGGAATCAGACGAGGCGCTGGACCGGGCGATGAACATCAGCATCTATTATGTCTCTGAGGGCAGGGACCATATCTACCTGGTGCGGAACGTGCCCATGAGCTGCCAGGGAACCGGAAGGCAGGAATGCCAATACGCCTATACCATCGCCCCGGAGCACCGGAACGGCCAGCTGTTCGTCGAGGTGGCTGGGGGAGATCTGGTCGGGAATGTGGGAACGGGAACCGGCATCTTCTTTGTCGATACCCTGGGGCCGAGGATAACCTCGGTGCAGGCTGACGGGAAAGATCATACATGCGAGCTTGTCGCGACAGACAGCAGCCCGGTGTGGGGCTGCATGATCTCTGATCCTGTCCAGCGCCTCAAGCCGGTGTTCCTGGCCAGGGCAGGAGGCGACATCAATTTCTCCGCAGTCTCCCAGCTGGTCATCGACACCGAAGACATCGTGCGGATCGTGAGCGGAACCTATGCGGCAGAGCACAGCAGGAGCAAGATCCTGGAGCTGACGCCTGCCTCCGGCGGGTTTGAGATCGCTGCCAATGCGACGCTGAAGCCCGGGTTCAACGCGTACGTGCTGGTGCTGGCAGACCATCAGGGAAACCGCGAGCCCAATGTGATTGTTTTCACCGTGGATATCCCCCTGCTGCGCTTTGAGATCCTTTCCCCAGCCTACAATACCTCGACCACGGAGAGCTATACGCTCCGCGTCAGGACCGTAGACCCGGCGAACTGGGCGGCGTGCAGGTACAGCTTCACCCCCCTGATCTCCTTTGAGAACATGAACATGCGGATGGAGACTACGGACAACGTGGTCCATACGGCAGACCTTTCCGGCAGCAGGGACATCTCGATCGCCTGCAACAACAGCTATGGCTATACCGGAAACCGGCTCGAGATCAGCCTGCGGCATGATCCTGGGCAGCCCAGCATCAGCAGCATCCGGGCAGAGCCCGGGGTGATCGCCGAGGAGAACGAGCGCGGCTATTTCCAGAGCACGCTGTTCGTGAGCACGGACAAGGAGACGCAGTGCAGCTACGGCAGGAACGATACCCGCGTAGCGTATCCATTTGGAGACGGGTTCCGGAGCAGCCATGAGATTACTATCCCCAAGGAAAGCGAGCCGCGGCTGATGGACGGGAAAGCATACCTGTTCAACGTGAGCTGCACCGGGAAGAATGGGATAGCTTCGGCGTCACGCGACACTCTCATTCGGGTGGATGCGGGCGCGCCATTGCGCGTTGCGATCACCAAGCCGGATGCAGCGTACGCCTCCCCGCAGGCAACGATCGAGGCAATCACGAACAAGCAGCGGTTCACCAGCTGCGCCATCAGCGATTCCGGGCGGATGCTGCAGGCGGTGAAGGAGGGGAACACATTCAGGGTGAGCAATGCGAACCTCTCGCACGGCCAGCATATCCTCAATGTGAACTGCACCCGGATCCAGGAGCAGGCGCAGGCAAGCAAGACATTCATCGTGGATGCGACTCCCCCAAGCAGGCCGGTGGTGCGGGACCGGGGGGACAGCGCAGCGGGATTTGCGGTCGATACGATAACCGCAGAGTGGGAGAGCAGCGACAGCGAATCCGGCATCAGCCAGCACCAGTACCGGGTCATCAACCAGAACGGAAGCGTGGTGCTCGATTGGAGGACGACCGGCGAGCAGCGCGCGGAGATTGACGTGGACAGTGCCAACCTGCTGAACAACAGCAGGTACCGGGTGATGGTGCGCAGCCAGAACAATGTCGGCTTGTGGAGCGAGAACGGGACCAGCGCGGGGATCGTGGTGGACAAGCGGAGGACAGCGGTGCGGCAGCAGGGAAATGCCAGCGTTGTTCCCACTCCCCGGCCGGCAGCATGCACTGCCGGAGCGGCATGCACGGTCGGCGGCTGCGCGGGAACCTACACCAGCGACTGCGATTGTGTTGATGTGCCGGGCGATTTCTGCCCCTCGCTCTGCCTGGTGGACAGTGACAAGGATGGGTATGGATTAGGATGCCCACGCGGCCTGGACTGCAATGACCAGGTGAAGGCAGCAGCTCTTCAATGCAGCAACGGATGCCTGCAGGACGGAGATGGGGACGGGTATGGGCTGGGATGCAGCATCGGGCCGGACTGCGATGACCTGGATGAGGCTGTGCATACCGGCTGTGCCTCGGGCTGCAGCCAGGATACTGACGGCGACGGGTATGGGCTGGGATGCGACCGCGGCTTTGACTGCGATGACACCGATGACTTCCTCAACGCGCTCTGCAGCAACCGCTGCGTGCAGGACAGCGACGGGGATGAGTTCGGGCTGGGATGCGGAGCGGGAGGCGACTGCGATGATACTGATCCGGGAACCCATGCCAGCTGCACCAGCCAGTGCACGGAGGATAAAGATGGAGACGGATATGGGGCAGGATGCAGCAATGGAGGGGACTGCGATGACGCTGCCTACAGCCCGCAGAATGCGTGCGCAACCGGATGCACAGCGGACAATGACGGCGACGGGTACGGGGCAGGGTGCAGCCTGGGAGAAGACTGCAATGAGAACGATCCGCTGGTGCACAGCTCCTGCGACCTGGACAAGGACGGGATGCCGGATGACTGGGAGCGGAATTTCGGGCTGGACACCGGCAGGAACGATGCGCGGGATGATGCTGACGGAGACGGGCTGGTGAACATTGATGAGTACCGGCTGGGAACCGATCCGACAAAGGCGGATACGGACGAAGACGGGTACAGTGATCTTGCAGAGCGGGATGCGGGAACTGACCCCCAGGATGCGGACAGTCATCCGCGCTCCATGGTGTGGATCGTGGCGCTGATCATTATTGCTGTTGCCGGGGCGCTGGCTGCCGCAGGATATGTCGGCTACAAGGAATATCTGAAGATGCAGAAAAGGCAGGCAAGGCCGGCTGCTCCGCCGCGGGCAATACTGCCTCCCCGGGCGCAGATGCCAGTGCAGCACCGGGCTCCGGAGCGGAGCAGGATATTTGATGCGTTCGCGCGGCGGGGCGCTCCGAAGGCAGAAGAGAAGCAGAAGCCAGAGGGGAAAGAAGAAGACGTATTCGGCAAGCTGGAGGAGAAGATAAAGGAATCTGACATTTTCAAGAAGCTGCCCAAGGGAGGGGAGGATGTGTTTGCAGAGCTGGAGAAGCGGACCAGGAAGAAGTAAGGGGCAGGCAGAGCAGGTGTTCATCTATATCCTTGCGCTGCTCATCTTTGCGCTCGTGGTGGGATACGGCTACCGGGCGATCCAGGGATTCCTGGAGCAGCAGGAGCGGATATCCCTGCTCTCCACCAAGCAGGAGCTTGAAAGCGCGTTCCAGCAGGCGCTGCGCTCCTATGGCGACGTGATCGTTTTTGACGAGCGGAGTCCGCTGCAGGCAGAGGGGCTGGAGAGGATATGCGTGGTCGGGAAGAAAGGAGGCGATAATTGTCCGTCCGGCGGCGATGTGCTGTTTTGTGACGCATGGGAAAGCGGCGGCAATACTGTGCTGCTGATCGGTGAAGGGGTTGATTCGTTTTTCGTCAAGGACATCAACGAAGGAAGCAATCTCTGCGTGGATGTTATCGGCGGGAAGATCATCAACCTCAGGCTGGAGGGAAAAGGGACGAGTGTACAGGTTTCTCAGCTATCATGAGCAAAGGCACAATCGAGGTCCAGGTGCATTGGATATTCATCGCGGTAGCGGGCAGCTTAATATTGCTGTTCTTCGCCGGGTTTGCGGTGACCCAGCAGCGGGCAGGGGAGCAGCGGGACCTTGCGGGGCTGCAGCGGAGCCTCCAGACGATCATTGCCGGGGTGGAGGCGGGCAGCGGAAGCGATACCCGGCTCCGGGCTCCCGGGGAGATCACCTACAGCTGCGAGGGGTTTTCCATCGGGCTTTCAGAGGTGGGGAGCGCCATCGCGTTTGCGCCGGCTGAGCTTTCCTCTGCTCAGGGGGAGATCATCACTGCCAGCAGGGAATGGCGGCTGCCCTTCCGCGTGGCAAATTTCCTGTACGTGACCAGTCCGGCGTACCGGTATATCCTGGTGTACCGCACGGCTGCTGAGGAGAGCATGGCTGATACGCTCTTCCGCGCGCTGCCGGACACTGATTTCATCATGAAGGAGAAGAGGGGAATCTCGGAGATGAGCGGTATACTCAGCCAGGGCAGGATCCGGCTGGTGTTTTTTGGGAGTACGCCGCCGGTGATTTCGCTGCCCGGGATTGCCGATACGCCGCCGGAGGATATCAGCGCAGTGGCGATCTCGGGAAATACGATCGACGGCACCGGGACCGTACAGTTTTTTACCTACGGAGGCGGCACGTTTACCAGTGCGGGAGATCCGCTTCCCTTCCTTAAGCAGGAATCGGTGATGGGCGCCGTGTTTGCAGGCGATATGGGCATCTACCGCTGCGGGATGGAGCGGGCGCTGGAGCGGCTGTCGCTGGTTGCGGAGATGTACGGGAGGAGGGCAGCGGCGCTGCAAGATGAGGGGAGGTACCAGCCGCCAGCGAGCAATTGCAGATCAGTTTATGATCCTGATGATTTTATGCAGATGAAAGAAAAGCAGCTTACTGTGGATGGAATCGCCCAGGTTGCTGCAGCATCAAGCGCGGTAAAGAACAAGAACAACCAAGCGCAGATATTCTCCTGCGCGCCGGTGTACTGAGATGAAAGCCCAGATCAAGATGTGGGAGACGATGGGGGTGCTTTTCGTATTCTTCGTGCTGCTGGGCATCGGGCTGGTGTTCTACTCTGCGGCGGAGCAGAAGAGCAGCCGGCTACAGCAGGATGAGTCTGCGCAACTGCTCCTGATTGAGCGGGCGCTGCGGGTTGCCCAGCTGCCGGAGCTGGAGTGCCCGACCAGCCTGGAGGCAAGGGCGTGCGTGGATCTGATTAAGGCAGAGAAGGCAGACGAGCTGTTCAGGAGCAACCAGGCAGCATACTTTGACCTGTTCGGGTTCGGCAAGATTACCCTCCAAGTGTTGGGAAGAGGCCAAAGAAATGTATATGCCATCGGGATTACATATCAGTTATACGACTATCACGGGGATCGCACCAGCCAGCGGCAGGTAAGGGTGCCGGTCTCGGTGTATGATCCGGTAGGGAAGACCTATGCTTTCGGGGTGCTGGAGCTGGCGGTGTTCACATGAAGGCGCAGATGGAGATCATGGGGATTGCGGTAGTGATGATTTTGGTAGCTTTCGGGGTGCTGTTCGCGGTCCGGTACGTGTTCCTGGAGCAGCCCAGCAGCCTGGGGGCTGAGTTTGATGAGCAGCAGCTTGCCCGGCAGATGGTGACGGTGCTGCTGCGGACATCCGTAGGGAGGGAGAGTATCCAGTCGCTGATCATCCAGTGCGCGCAGGGGCAGAATCCGCCGGCAGTGGCGTGTATGGATGCTCAACAGCACATTAGCAGCATCTTCTCCCAGACGCTGGATGCCTGGGGGGTGAAATACTATTTTCAGGTCCAGAGGGGTAATCAGCCGGTCATCCAGGCGATAGGGCAGTCCTGCCCCCGCGCGAAGACCTCAGCAGAGCAGCCGCTGCCGCTCGGGGAGGGGACGGTGAGGGTGGTGCTGGAGGTTTGTAGGTGACGAAGAGGATGTTCTATCGAAAGAACGACAGCGATGTATCGAGAACCAGTATAAAGACGAGAAAACCTCATGAGACCGAAACATTTATATACTTTTAAGTGAACATTTGTCCATATAAAGGTGAACACCATGTATGTTAATAAGTCTACGGCTAAAGTACTGCAATTATTTACTGGCCGTATAACTGAATCATTTACTCTTAGGGAAGCAGCAAGAAGATTAAAGATGCATGTATCCCTTGCACATCGGGCTATACAGCCGTTAATAGACGCTAAGATCGTTGAGCGGGATAAGCATAAAAATCTTAGCCTAAATTACAAAATTCATCATGAAACTATTGCTTTTGCTGAATATCTAAGAAGAGATAATTTTCTTGATAAATTCAAGGATGTTAAACTTTTTGCGGATGAGGTTATTAAAAAAATCGAACAGGACAGTTTTGTTTTGGTCGTTTTTGGTTCATCAACTGAATCCAGCAAGCCCAGAGATATTGATATACTGCTCATTGTAGACAGCACTGATAAAGTAGCATTCCATGAGAGATTCTTACACAACATCGCATCGAACTATGGTTTGCCGTTTGAGGAAAGAGTTATAGGATTTGAAAGCGTTTACGAAATGCTTGCTCAGCGTGATGAAAAAAATGTTATGAACGAGATATTGAACAAACATATAATTTTATATGGTGCGGAACTGTTCTATAGGCTAATCCAAAGAGGGCGGCCATAAAATGTTAGATGAAAAAAAGCTAAAGGAAGCAGAAAGCAGGATCAAGCGGTTTATAAGTGAAGGAATAGTCAAGTCAAAGGGAAAGCCAGAGCATGTAGATTTTTTTATGAAGAACGCTGACGATTCAATTGACTCTGCAAAAGCATTATTTGAGCTATCAACCAATCATGAAAAACAGGAATCCCTGGGTTTTACCACTTTCAACGGCCTGCTTTGGGTAGTCAATGCCGGTTACTATAGCATGTTTTACATGGCAAGAGCGCTTCTGGAAAATGGAGGCATCAAGATAAAAGCAGATCTTTCCATTCATGCAGTAACATTTGATGCAATGATATACTATTTTTACCTCACAGGCAAATTACAGAAAGAGTTTTTAGAGGATTTTATTGAAGCAAAAGAAGATGCTGCTGAGATCCTTGGAAAGCAAAAAGCCGATGAATTGATGGAAGATTATTTCTTTGAGAAAAAGAAAAGAGGTGCATTCACTTATGATATGGGGACAGTACTCGTCAAATCAAAAGCAAAAACTTCTCTAGAAAGAGCACAAAAATTCAGAAGGGAGCTAAAGAAAATTATAGACAAAAACCGGAAGTAATATGGTTCATTGTCTTATTGAATTCAGGTTTCATGGAAAAGCAAAGTATGAGATTAAGAAATACCGCCTATAACCAGCAAATCCCGGCATCAGGGGGCGGGCATGAAGGCAGATGGGCGCTGGATACGCCAAATATCAAGGACCGCCGGGTAGGGGATATGTGAAATCGGCACGCATACCCCCGACCCCAGCTTTCCGTTAACTTTATATATTGGGTATCTCCAGAAGAGCGTGAACTACCATGAAAGGGCAGGGTTTGTCGCTCAATGTGATCATCATCGCGGCGCTGGGGCTGCTGGTATTGGTGATTCTCTCGGTGATATTCATCCAGCGCGCAGGGGTATTCAGCACGCAGACCAGCGGCAGCACGTATTGCGTCGAGACCCTGAGCGGGACGTGCGCGGGGACTGACGCCCTGGGGCAGCCGGTGAAGAGCTGCGCGGATGCCGGCGGCAGCAAGATCGGCACCTGCGACGACGGCTCATTCTGCTGCGGGCTGAGATAAGATGAAAGGCCAGAGCATGCCGCTGAACGTGGTGATTGTCGCGGCGATACTGATCATCGTCCTGTTCGTCGTAGTCCTTATCTTCACCGGGAAGATCAAGGGATTCAGCCAGGATCTGGAGAGCTGCGTGGCGAAGGGCGGCAACTGCGAGAACGTCCAGTCATGCGGCGAGAAGGGCGAGGGGTGGACGACTATCCCGCGGACCGAGTGCGAGGAGAGCAGTCCTCCCCAGAAGTGCTGCATCAAGATTTTATAGGCAGCCCATCAAAAGTTTTAAATAGCATCTTCTGCGGTTGAATGGCATGTTTATCGGCAAAAAGGGGCAGGAGGCTGACCAGAGCATTGTCAGCGGGCAGCTGGTGAGCCTGCTCCTGAAGATTATCATCGGGATCGCGCTGCTGGCAGCCATCTACTCCATCGCGCGGAGGGTGCTGCTTCCATGAAGAAGGGCATTGCGTTCTCCACCCTGGCGCTCATCCTGATAGCGGTGGTCTCGTTCATGGCGGTCTCCTACACCGTCAGCCGGGCGGTGAGCAAGGCGCCTGCCGCGCTGCAGGAGGAGATCTGCAGGGGGGCGGTGGCGCTGCGGCAGAAGATCGG
>DATDVW010000016.1:0-7656 GCA_035289865.1 Candidatus Nanoarchaeia archaeon | reverse complement strand
GCATAGCAGCTCACGTCAACAATGGTGACCTTGCCGCCCCCCATCAGTTCGCTGAACGGGGTGCCGCGCTCCGAGAACAGGCCCCAGGTGCGGGCGGCGGCAAACCGGTTTTCCGCAGCGTCCCTGGTAAGCTGGTCGGTCTTCTCGTCCTGGCGGATGGCGGTGATGATATCCTCGATGGAATACTCCCCCACCTCGCGCAGCGCATGGACGACCCGCTCCAGCAGCACGCCGACCGGGCTGGAAGTGCTGATGCCGAAGGTGAGCGCCCAGTCGCTTGCCGCCAATTCTGCCGGCCTGATGGAAAAGGGAAAATCCGTCGGGATGCCCTTGTCCCGGTACTGCTGGTAATAGCCGGCAGGGGTGTATATCTGCACCTCCAGCGCCTGGCTGTGCAGCCCCCATGCACGGAGAAGAGGCTCGTCTTTCCTGTTGGGATATTTCATGGTCCAGTAGATCCCCATGGTGTCCAGGATGATGACGGAAATGTTCTGGCGGACCTCGGGAGGGAGGGATGCCATGCCCTCCGCCATCACCCCCATGGAATAGGATTTTCCGCTGCCCCGCTTGCCCACCACAAAGACGACATGGGAGCGGGAGACGTCCATGAATATCTCATTGGAGAGGGAAGTGGTCTGGCCCATGCTGACATAATGCTTGCCGAGAAGCACCGTCCCCCTGGTGCCGAGGGCCTCCCGGTCTTTCGGGCTCCGGCCTATCACGATCTCATACATGCGCATCCTGCACGGTTCCGCCCATATAAAGCTTTTGGTGATTATGTTCCGGGCAATAGGTTTTGCGCAAGGTTTATTAATCGAGCGGCGTTTGTGCGGAGGGAATGGCATGGAGAAACGCAAGATACACGAAGTTTATGATCTGGATGCGATGCCGTACCTCTACAAAGAGGATGATGACGAGCCGGTGAAGGAGCGGAAGGCCGCTGAGCCCAAGCGCGCTGCAGCAAAAGAGAAGGGCGAGCAGCATATGCCGGGCCAGCAGCCGGATCCCCTGCCTATCCGGAAGAGTGCGCCGCTGCCGCTGGTCAGCGAGCCTGCGCCGGAGGCCATGATGAAGATCACACAAGCAGCGGTCAATGTCGGGCATGCAAAGCGCCGCGGATGGCGGGTAGGCATCGCCGTAATACTTCTGATCGCGCTTATCGCAGCATTCCAATGGAGGGGAGGGGAGCAGCCAGCGTCGCCTACTGCGCTTGCCGTGGTGAACGGCGAGGGAATAACGCAGCAGGAGATCAATGCGCTGTATGCGCAGGCCCAGGCGCAGTTCCCCAGCGTGACCATGGAGCAGGTGCTCCAGCAGAGGATCGAGGAGATCGTGCTGCTGCAGGAGGCGAAGCGCAAGGGCATCACCGCAGATCCTGCTATTGTTGAAGAGCGGCTGCAGCAGTGGATTGCGCAGATCCAGGCGGCGTTCAGCGAGGAGCAGATCGCCGAGCAGCTCCAGCGCCAGGGCACCACCTTTGCCCGGCTTCAGGAGCAGAACCGGGAGATCATCGCCAAGCAGGCGGCCATCAACGAGCTGCTGAACAAAGAGGTTTTGGCGACAAGATCAGCGCTGGTTCCCGGCCGGGTGCGGGCAGCGCATATCCTCCTGGCGAACGAGAGCGAGGCGCTGCTGGTGCTCCAGGAGGTACGGGCAGGGGCTGATTTCGGCGAGCTTGCGGCGCAGAAGTCCATCGACCCCAGCGCCGCGATCAACCAGGGGGATCTGGGCTATTTCGGGAGGGGGCAGATGGTGCAGGAATTTGAGGATGCGGCGTTTGCCGCGGATCCCGGAGAGATTGTCGGCCCGGTCCAGACCTCATTCGGGTTCCATGTCATCAAGGTGGAAGAGAGCCTTCCCGAGGAACGGAAGATCATCGGAAACCTTTCGCCAGAGGAGCAGCAGCTGGTCATCAGCGACATCCAGGATGCGCTGCAGGAGTATGTCGCGCGGCTGCGGAACCTGGCGGACATCAGGATAACCGGGGCTCAGGCACCAGATGCGCTCGATACCCGGCTGGTGGCGAGCAAGGAGACGTTCATCGATACCGGCCAGCAGGCCTGCCTCCAGGACGGCAAGCCGGTCATCCGGATGTTCTCTGCAGCGGACTGCGCGCAGTGCCAGTGGGTTGCGGCAGCATTTGACTCGGCCATGCAGAAATACGCGGATGCCGTCGTTGCGCACCGCTGGGAGCTGGACACCGGTGATGACCAGCTGACCGGGCAGCGGGAGACCGAGATCCCCGCAGGGGAGCTGGCGATATTCGAGCAGGTGAACCCGGACAGGTCAGTGCCGACATTCATCTTCGGATGCAGGTATGCGCGGATCGGGAACGGGTATGGGGAGGAGCAGGACCTGGGGAAGGAGGGGGAAGAGTTCAGGGAGATCGTCCGGCGGCTGGCATCAGATTAAACGGGTAATAGTCCAGTTTCTCTTCTTTCAGCTTCAGGACATCATAAGTCTTGATGATATCGCCGAACGTGTTGCGCAGGCCTTCAATGATCTCAAACAGCCTTTTTTCCGAAGGCACCTCAAGCTCTATCTGGATTTCCCAGTTCCCCAAGTACCTGATGAACTGCGTGATGTGCGGGTTTGTCCTGCAATATTGCAGAAAGGCGCGCTCTTTTTCAACGGTCAAGTCCTTTAGGGTGAACAGTAACTTGTAATAGAGATAGCCGATCTGCTCCAGGCTGAGCGCTGCCCGAAATCCCTGGATGATGTTCCCCTTTTGGAGCTGCCTGATCCGATAACGGACGATGTCTACCGTCAGACCGAGCTTGTGCGCGATCTCCACCGCGGTGATATCCGCATGTTGGGAGATCACCGACAGGATATTATGGTCGATCAGGTCGATCTCCACGGGCTCGGCAGCAGCGTACTTGAACTCCTTTCCCTGCTTGCCATCGATAAGATATTCCCGCGAGAAGGTAGGGCTATCGAGGATCAGGGACATCGCCTTCTCATGGATGTTCCTGCCGAACCTGTTGAGGATGGTGGTGATGAATCGCTGGTATTCATCTATGCTTCGGGCAAGAAAAGAAACGCCAAAGTCCCAGCTTCCATAGCAGGATACGCACCAGATTACGCGTTCATGTGCCCGGCAAAACCCGATAAACTCTTCCTTGATCCCTTCATTGATCGTGCTGAACCTGAAGAGGGTGCTGAAATGCATGAAGCCCATCTGGGGGATGTTCAGCACGGTGTAGAAATGCCGGATGACCCCTGCCCGCTGCAGCCGGCTCATCCGGTAGTGGACGGCATCTTTGCTGAGCCCGACTTTTTTTGCAATGGCCGCCGCTGATTGCCTCGCATCGAGATCGAGATGGTACAGTATTTTCCTGTCTTTCCGATCCAGCTCCATTTTTCATAATAATAGTATTTTATATTTAAATTTTACTGTTTTATGGCAATATTTTCTCATAAGTTATTTATTCATGTAATACTACCATTGCAT
This sequence comes from Candidatus Nanoarchaeia archaeon, assembly GCA_035289865.1. Classification (GTDB taxonomy): domain Archaea; phylum Nanobdellota; class Nanobdellia; order Woesearchaeales; family JACQNA01; genus JACQNA01. The sequence continues at coordinate 4,202 of DATDVW010000016.1, read as the reverse complement.
GGTGGTTATATACTATGGCGCACACCCATCCCCCGCTCCAGTTTTCCGTGCCCGTGCATTGGGATTTCAGCATCTTGGAACAGGTATACGAACTCCGGGAACAGGCAGAGCAGAGGCAAGGAAAGGGCATTGAAGCCACTATGTATGGGGCTTTGCCCGATGGCTCTTTCGGGTCGGGGAGAATACATGGTTCCCTGCCCGCGGTGCCGGCAAGCGATGCACAAAGGTATGTCCGGCGGGCCCAGCAGCTCGGATTTAGATTCCGCTACCTGTTCAACCCCCGGAATATCCTCACCAAATCGACGGCAGCGGACATCACGGGATCCCTCCGGATGGTCGTTGAAGGATTTGGGGTTGATGGAGTAACGGTATCGCAGCGAGATGTCCTTGCGCTCGTCCAGGAAAAGCACCCCCATATTGCGGTCACCATATCCACTATTGCCGGAGTACAGACCCCCGAGGAGATAGACCGATATGCACGGTATAGGTCTGTCGAACGGATCTGTGCCCACCATGATCTCAACAGGAATATCCCCCTCCTGCGCAAATGCATCGCAAAGGCAAAGGAAACCGGCATCGGCCTCGAACTGATGCTTACTGAGAATTGCGTAGACCGATGCCCTATCCGTAATCAGCATTATGCCGTGCTCGGGAGGGATACCAGCCAAGGAAAGAAGGTAGATGACTACCAAGTCCCCTGCTGGCTGGATAAGCTACGGCATCCTGAGGAGATTATCGCGGCGAGCTGGATAACCCCGGAAGGAATTGATTTCTACCGGTCGCTCGGCATCCATGAGTTTAAGATTACCGGCAGGGACAAGGATCCCAGGCGATTGCCGCTGGCTGTTGAAGCCTATTTCAACCTATCATTTGACGGAAATCTCATGAGGCTGCTGGGGACTGCCCCGCAGGCGGTCACCGGAAAACCAGTAGAGGCTGAGGATTTGGCGTTTCTGGACACCTCTGCGCTCCAGGGATTCTATGAAAGGCTCGATGATGCCTTTTGTTCAGGTATCCCCTACCGCGATTTCTGCAGGAGCGAGACTGAAAGGCTGTTCAAAGAAGGCAGCTTCAGGCTGCTTGATGGGCATGCACGGTATGCGCTCAAAGATGGCAGGGTAACCGCAACCCGTCTTGGCGATTTCTATCGGCAAATGATGGATCATGCCGGAAAAACCAGGGTGTATGGGCTATGGAAGAACGCGAGAGGCCAGGAAGAGTAGTTCCCTTGCATGAGTTCAGGGGGCGGGCCGGACTTTCGCCTATCGGATATGCTGCAGCAGAACGGTCGCTCGCTGAATCATCCATGCCGTTTAAGATAACAGAGCATTACCTGCGGCTTATTGAGCGCCAGAGCGATCCTGCAGTGAGGCAACAGCTGATGAACATCGTCATCCCGCCTGCGGGAGATAAGCCGCTTACCGGAAGGTTTGACCCCTACGGCAACACCGATGTCCGGCAGGAGGGGACCACGTTCCTGCAGCATAAGTACCGGCCGACGTTGCTCGTCCATATCATTGATGAATGCGTAGCCAACTGCCAGTTCTGTTATAAGACCCGAGAGATCAGGGAAGAGCGGGCATCACGGGACTCCGGGCTCCAGGAAAAATTATCAGCTGCGGCGCGGTATCTCCATGCCCATCCCGAGATAGACAATGTACTGCTCAGCGGAGGGGATCCGGCAGTATTTCCATCATCACGCCTCCAGGAGATAATCAGGGGCCTGGCAGAGCCGGATAATGTCCGGGTGGTCCGGTTCGCGACAAAAGGCCTGGCATACCTCCCCCAAAGGTTCCAGGATGAAGCGCTGCTGGAGTGCTTCCGGGATATCCGCTCCCGGGGCAAAAGGGTAAACGTTATCACGCAATACAACCATCCTGCGGAGATTGAAGAAGAGTCGATAAAGTCACTACGGGCATTGCAGGGAGCCGGAGTCCAGGTGTACGGCCAGCCGGTCATTTTGCGCGGCGTCAATGATGATGCAGATACCCTGGTGCAGCTGCAAAACAGGTTCCTGGAGAACAATATCCAGTCCTATTACCTGGTGACTTTCATGCCGGTCAAGGGGGTCACCCAGTATGCCCTGCCGCTGGAAAAGGCGTTCTCCCTGGTCGCTGAATCAAAGGGGAGGCTGAACGGCCTTGCAAAAAAAGGGATGCTCATCGCGCCGCATAACTGGGGAAAGCTGGAAATATGCGGATTCCTGCCATCGGCGGCAAGGCCGGAGCAGGCGGTGATGAAATGGCATGAGGTAGTGATGCCCCCATACCTTCCTGCAGGGCTGCAGGGCACCAGGCCTGAGGACGTCATGATCTTGGGGTTTGCGCCAGGGCAGATATATTGCATCGATGATCTTTTCAGGTACAATGGCCTGCCAAATGTCCGTATGGATGAAGATAATAAAAGAACAAGATAAAATAAAAAACAAAAGCCTACGCCAGCTCTGTCGGCGTCAGGACAGTCACTTTGCCCTGGCCCGGCCTTACCCGTGAATAGCTGCCGACGAGATAGTGGATATTGGCGTGGTCCGCAATGTGGAGCAGGTCGCGGTCAATGGTGCCGTCCATGACGATGGCATAGACCTTCTCCATGCTCTTCACGGTGCTCTGGACCTCGGAGAGGGGGACCTTGCCGAGCGGCTCCAGCTTGCCGTCCAGGATAAAGGCCGCCCTCGTGCCGACCATCTGGCCGAGCATGTCCTTGAACTTCGCCTTTTCCTCAGCGTTCATCGCCACGGGAGCGGGGTGCTGCATCTGGGGCTGCTGCACGAACTGCGGCCGGGGAGCGATCTGCTCCCGCGCCGGCTGCTGCTCGCGCATCCTCTGCTGGCCGTTGCTGCCCGCGCCTTCCCTGTCGATGCTGAGCTGCTCAACCGCTATCCGCGCACGAACCGCCTTGTGGATCTCCTTCTTGGTGAGCTCCTCCACTTCCTTCCCTGCCGGGGCCTTGGCCACGTAATCGATCTCCGTAACCGCCATCAGCTCCTTGATGATGAGGTCGCCTCCGCGGTCGCCGTCCACAAACACGGTCACGGTCTTCCGCTTGGCAAGCTCGACGATGGTCTGCGGGACCGAGGTGCCGTTGATCGCTATGGCATTCTTGAAGTCATGCTTCAGCAGGTTGAGGACATCTGCCCTTCCCTCTACGATGATGATCTCGTCGGAGTCATCGATCATCGGCCCTGCAGCCAGCCGGTCCTTGCCGTATTCGCGGATCTCGCTGACCCGGACAGAGTACGCGACTTCATCCGCCAATTCCTGGGAATCCGGCATGATGTCGTCCACCATGGTCTTGAGCAGCTCCTTGGCACGCTCGACCACGAAGAGGCGCTTGGAGATACGGACATCCTCTATCCGGGTGACCCGGAGCTTTGCATTGCAGGGGCCGATGCGCTGGATGATCTCCAGGGCAGCTCCCACAATGCTGGTCTCGGCCTTGTCCAGGGACGAGGGGATGATGATCTCCCCCTGGGTCTTCCCGCCCCGGGTCTCCACGTTCACCTCTATCCTGCCGATCCTTCCGGAGCGCTGGAGCTCGCGCAGCTCCAGCTCCGCGCCGAGCAGGCCCTCGGTCTGGCCGAAAATCGCGCCGATGACATCCGGCCGGTCAACAACGCCATCGATCTGGATGCTGGTATGAATGACGTATTTTGATGATACTGGACTAATTTTTCCCATAGTGCTTCAACCCCGTATTCCAGAAGAAGGTATCAGTAGCTCATGTCCCTGGGCATGTCATTCGGTGAAACCATGAATCGTGATACCCCATTCTGCATTATTGTTGTGCCCGGAGAACAAGCGTGAAACCGCCGTATCTGCTGATGCCCTGCGTGATAATGAATGGAATCGCTTGTGTCCCGAGCGCTGATGGAATGAATGTATACCCGTCCTAACCCCCAGGATCATCGCTTGGCTGTTGCCGTGAGCTCCCATAGGTACTCTTGTACGGGCAAAAACGGGAAAGTGTGTGGAGTATATAATGGTTTCTATGCGCCTTTTTATTTTTTCTATATTGAAATTAAACTGCTAAACCTTTATATACCGCAGCCCCCTCCACCAGAGGCATGAGCAGGGAACGGTTCAAGGTCATGCACAACGTCTTTGACGAGTTTACCAACCGGGCGCTGTTCACGCTGATCAGCGCAGGGCATTTTGACGGGCTGCAGAGCCCCATATCCATCGGCAAGGAGGCAAACATATTCT
>DATDVW010000015.1:0-12452 GCA_035289865.1 Candidatus Nanoarchaeia archaeon | reverse complement strand
GTACGCGTTTACGGAATGGAACGAGCATATGGCAAAGGCCAAGGGAGCCGGATTGCCCATCTCCGCAAAGATGGCGATGGAGATCTGCACCCACATCCGGGGAAAGCCGCTGCTGATCGCGAAGCGGGAGCTCCAGGAGATCGCCGCCCTGCGGCTGCCCCTGCCGCTGCGGCGGTTCCACAAGGACCGGGGGCACAAGGCGAAGATCGGCCCCGGGGCATATCCGGTCAAGGCCGCCCGGGAGATCGGGAGGCTGCTGGAGTCAGCCGAGGCCAACGCACAATCACAGGGGCTGGGCGATTCCCTGGTCATCAGGCATATCTGCGCGCACCGGGCATCGCAGCCCGGGCATTACGGAAGGTTCCACGGCAGGAAGATGAAGCGCACGCATGTCGAGGTCGTGCTGGAGGAGGCCAAGGAGAGCGACGCAGCGAAACGCCCGGCACGCCCCATGGCGAAAGAGAAAAAGGCGAAGGAAGCGAAAGGGAAGAAACATGATTGAGCGCAAATTCATCGAGGAGCGGCTGCGGGAATTCCAGATCCAGGAGTACATCTCCCATAACCTCAAAGGGATCGGGCATTCCCGCACCAAGGTGGTGCGCACGCCGCTCGGCGAGAAGATCGTGATCTTTGCAGCCCGCCCCGGACTGGTGGTGGGCAGGCAGGGGCAGAACATCAAGAACCTGACCCTGGTGCTGAAGAAGAGGTTCAACCTCGAGAATCCCCAGATCGAGATCAGCGAGGTGGAGCATATCGACCTTGATGCCAACATCGTCGCCGAGCGCATCGTCGGGGCTCTCGAGCGGTTCGGATCGCAGAAGTTCAAGGCGATCGGGCACAAGGCGATGACTGAGGTCATGAACGCCGGCGCGCTCGGCGCGGAGATCATCATCTCCGGGAAGCTGCCGGGCTCCCGCGCCAAGCGATGGAGATTCTACCAGGGGTACCTGAAGAAGTCCGGGGAGATCTCGTTCACGGGCGTGCGCCATGCTCAGGCATCGGCTCAGCTGAAGGCGGGAACCGTGGGGATCAAGGTCAGCATCATGCCCCCTGGGCTTTCCCTTCCGGACGCGATCTCCGTGCGGAAAACAGGAGAGGCTCCCATACCCCTACCGGAGGCGGCACCGGAGCCGGCGGCGAAAGAGGAGAAGAAGGAGAAACGCCCCCGGCGGAAGCGGAAGAAGGAGGCGGAGGAGACCGATGAAGCGAAAAGAGATTAGGGATATCCCGCCGGAGGAGCTGCCGGGCCGGATTGCGGAGCTGCGCAAGGACCTGATCAGGGAGAACGTCCAGCGGGCCGCGGGATCGGCCAAGAACCCGGGAAAGATGCGGGAGATGAAGAAGAACATCGCGCGGATGCTCACCATGATATCCATGAAAAAGGAGGGAGGATAGGCGGTGGCGGAGATCTGCTCGACCTGCGGGCTGCCCAAGGAGCTGTGCAGCTGCGACATCATCGCCAAGGAAAGGCAGAAGATCGTGGTGCGGCTGGAGAACAAGCGGTTCAACAAGCCCTATACCACCATCGCGGGGATCGACGTGAAAGAGATTGATATCAAGGAAGTGATGAAGAAGCTCAAGGGCAGGTTCGCCTGCGGCGGCACGGTAAAGGAAGGAAGGATCGAGCTGCAGGGCAACCATAAGAGCAGGGTAAAGGGCGTGCTGGTGGAGATGGGATTCCTCCCCCAGTCCATCGAAGTGAGGTAAAGGCATGAAAACGGCACAAACGGAAACGGCAGCAGCATGCAGCGACGCGCGATGCCTCCTGCATGCGAAGATCGCCCCCCGCGGGAGGACATTCACCGGGACGGTGACCTCCGACCGGATGAGCAAGACCGTGACCGTAGAATGGGGCGGGTGGAAATACCTGCCGAAATATGAGCGGTATATCAAGCGCAGGACAAAAGTGCACGCCCATAACCCGGAATGCGTCAGCGCGCGGAAGGGGGACCGGGTCATGATCATCGAATGCAGGCCATTAAGCAAGACCAAGCATTTCATCGTCACCAAGAAGATGGGGACGGACATCAAGAAGCGGCTCAAGGAGGAGCTGCGGACGGCAGAGCGCAAGAAGCTGGAGAAAGAAGACCATGCAGGCAGTGAAAGCACGGATAACTAGGGGATTGCCCGTCGGGACCGAGGTGGAGACCTGCGACAATTCCGGGGCGAAGGTGATCAGGATATTCACCGTGTTCCGCCACAAGACCCGGAAGAAGCGGCGCCAGGCAGCCGGCATCGGCGACCTGGTCATGGCCTCGGTGAAGCGGGGCAAGCCGGAGATGCGCAAGCAGGTCGTGCTGGCAGTCATCGTCCGGCAGCGGAAGGAGTACCGGCGGATGGACGGCATGAGGGTGTCATTCGAGGACAATGCGGCAGTCATCTGCAAGGATAAGGACGGGAATCCCAAAGGGACGATGTTCAAGGGGCCGATCGCGAAGGAAGTATGCGACCGCTGGACCCCTATCGCAAAGCTCGCCAGCATCATCGTGTAAGCAGGGTGTGAAGAAACATGAACAAGTCATTTTCAGCATCGTGGAAGGGAAGCATGCAGCCGCGGAAGCAGCGGAAATACCGGGCAAAGGCGCCGCTGCACCTCAGGGGGAAATTCCTGGGGGCCCACCTTTCCCGAGAGCTCCGGAAGAAGCTGGCGGTGCGCGCGCTCCGCGTCCGGAAGGGGGACGCCGTGAAGATCATGCGCGGGCAGTTCCGCAAAAAAGAGGGGAATGTGGAGCGGGTAGACACCAGCAAGGGCAAGGTGTTTGTCGCCGGCGCCGAGATCGTGAAGCGCGACGGCACCAAGGCGCTGTTCCCTATCGATCCCAGCAATCTCCTGATCACCAAGATAAACGAGGATCCACGGCGAGTGGCCAAGAAACCATGAGCAAGAAACACATCAAGCGGATCGCCGCGCCCCGGACATGGGGCATCACGCGCAAGAGCTCGACCTACGCGGTACGCCCGTTCCCCGGCGCGCACCCGATGCAGTCCGGGATATCCCTGCACCTGCTCCTGCAGGGGATATTCCCCCAGGCCACCGGAAGGGAAATCCGTCACATCCTCCAGAACCAGGAGGTGCTGGTGGACGGGAAGCGGAGGAAGGAGAAGAAGCATATCGTCGGGCCGATGGATGTCATCTCGCTGCCCGGCATCGCCAAGCAGTACCGGGCCATGATCTCCCCGGCCAATACCATAGTCGCCCAGGAGATAGCTGCAGCGGACGCAGGATGGAAGATATGCAAGGTCACTGGCAAGCACCGCCGGAGCGCGAAAGAGCTTTGGCTGCACCTCGGGAGCGGCAGGAACCTGCTCATGCAGAAAGACGCCTATCCCATCGGGGATTCCGTCGTCATCCGGCTTCCCAGCCAGGAGATCGTCTCCCATATCCCCCTCCAGAAGGGAGCCTGGGTGTGCCTCACGGCAGGCCGCCACGTCGGCAAGATAGGCACCGTCGAGGGCATCGAGGGCAAGAAGATCACGGTGCACGCGGGCGATGAGCAGTTCGATACCCTAAAAGAATACGCGATCGCGGTCGGCAAGGACAAGCCGCTGGTCGAGGGGAAGGGATGAACCCGATGCAGCAGGTGCGGATAGAGAAGCTCACCCTGAACTTCGGGTCCGGGAAGGACCAGGCGAAGCTCGAGAAGGGGATGAAGCTCCTCCAGGCCATCGCGAACCGGAAGCCGGTCAAGACCATCACCAACAAGAGGATACCGACCTGGGGGGTGCGGCCGGGCCTGCCCATCGGGTGCAAGGTCACGCTCCGGAAAGCGCAGGCAAAGGATCTCCTGAGGCGCCTGATCGTGGCAAAGGAGAACAAGGTGCGCATGAAGCAGTTTGACGCCCAGGGCAACCTGTCGTTCGGCATACCGGAGTACATCGACATCCAGGGGGCGCGATACGACCCGGAGATCGGAGTGATCGGCCTCGAGGCGTGCATCACCTTTGAGAAGCCCGGCTTCCGCATCAAGCGCAGGAGGATGCTGAGGAGAAAGGTGCCGCCGCGCCACCAGGTGACCAAGGAAGAGGCGGTTGCATTCATGCAGCGCGAGTTCCAGACGCAGGTGGAGGCATCATGACCTACAGCTCATTCGACAAGACATACACCCAACTCCAGCACAAGCTGGTGAAATGGAGGAAGTATCTCAAGCATAATTCGCCGAAGAAAAGGAAATGCGGGAGGGCAGTCAGGAGATGCCTCCGCTGCGGGAGGATCCGCGCGCATATCCGGAAATATGGCGTGCATATGTGCAGGCAATGTTTCCGGGACGTCGCCCAAAATCTCGGATTCCGGAAGTTTTCCTGAGGTGCATGATGAGCTTAAATGACCCATTGGCAAGCATGTTGTCCAAGATCGTGAACGCCGAGCGGCGCGGGAAGAAAGAGATAGTTTTCAGGCCGGTGTCCAGGATCATGAAGGCCGTGCTCGGCATACTCCAGGACAACCAGTATGTCGGCGAGGCCAGCGAGATCACCTCTGAGAAGGGAGGGGTGGTGAAGATCTCCCTCTTGGGATCCATCAATGCCTGCGGCACCATCAAGCCCAGATACCAGATAGCGCTGAAGGACTATGAGCGCTTCGAGAAGCGGTACCTGCTGGCAAAGGATTTCGGGCTTCTCATCGTCTCCACATCGCAGGGCCTGATGACCCACAGCGAGGCAAAGAAGAAAGGAATCGGAGGGCGGCTCATCGCGTACTGCTACTGACATGGCCAAGAAAAAAGCACTGGTGGAAAGGGCAGCCATCCTTCCGGGCGTCGAAGTCCATGTCGCCGGCACAACCGTCACTGTCCACGGGCCAAAGGGCGAGCACGCCAAGCGGTTCACCAACCGGGGGATCAGCATCGAGAAGAAAGAGGGGATGGTCTCGGTCGGCATCAACACGAAGTCAGGCAAGCGGGGCACCAGGCGGGAAAAACGCCAGATCGGCACCTATGCCGCGCATATCACGAACATGATCAAGGGAGTAAGCGCCGGGCACCGGTATACGCTGAAGGTGTGCGCCGGACATTTCCCGATGAACGTCAGCGTCTCCGGGGGGATGCTCATCGTGAAGAATTTCCTCGGGGAGAAGATCCCCCGCACTGTCGCGCTGCGGAAAGCGGTCCAGGTGAAGGTCGAGGGGAATGACGTGCTGATCGACGGCATCGACAAGGAGGCGGTCGCGCAGACCGCGGCGGACATCGAGCAACTGTGCAGGATCTCCGGCAGGGACAAACGGGTGTTCCAGGACGGCATCTTCATCACCAACAAGGATGGGAAGGCGATGGGATAATGGCGAACCTCAAGTTCATCAGGCACGCGCCGAACCGCAAGAAACGGCTGGGAAGGTACTGGCGGAAGCCGAAGGGGCTGGACAACAAGCTCCGCTGGCGGGTGAACGGGCACGGGCTCTCGGTCAGCATCGGATACGGCAGGAAGCGGTCTGACCTCGGGAAGCTGAGGAACGGGCTGCGCGAACGGCGCATCGAGAACATGCAGGACGTCGCGCTGCTCAACAGCAAGGAAGAGGCCGCGGTGCTGAGCGGCACGCTCGGGCTGCAGCGGAAGGCCGAGCTGGTCGGGAAGCTCGTGGAGAAGCATGCGACGATCCTCAACATGAAAGACCCCGCAGGATTCCTCTCGCGGATAGCGGGCGAGATGGCGGCGAGGAAGCAGAAGCCGGCAAAGGAGAAGACGAAAGGGGGCGGCAAGCAGGGGCCGGCGACCGCGGCAGAGCCACCGAAGGCCGCGGGATCCCCGGAGGAAGCAGGGCAGGGAGGGGACGAGCTTGCCCAGAAGGTCGAGGATGAGGAGAAAGCGCGGAAGAAGGAATATGAAAAGACATTGACCAAGAGGATGTAACCATGATGCTCACCAGCCAGCGGCGCAATGCCGCCACATTGATGAAATGCGCCTTGCGGAAGGTGTGGTTCGACCCCGGCCGCCTGCAGGAGATCAAGGAGGCCATCACGAAGAGCGATGTCCGGTCCCTGATCGACCAGGGGATCATCGCGCGCCGCAGGGACAATGCACAGTCCCGGTCCCGGGCGCGCGCGACCAGCCGCCAGAAGGCAAAGGGGCTGCGGCGCGGCCATGGCAGCAGGAAGGGGAAGCGCACCGCGCGCCTGCCGAGGAAGACCAAATGGATCCTGCAGGTGCGCGCCCAGCGGCGGCTGCTGCACACATTGAAGGAAAAGGGGATGATCAGCAAGAAGGATTTCCGGGGGGTATACCTCAAGGTGAAGGGAGGATTTTTCCGCAGCAAGCGGCACGTGAAGCTCCACCTGAGCGAGCATAACCTGGTGAAGAAACCATGAAAGCGGCGTATCGAAGGAAACATGAGGGAACGACAGACTACCGGAAGCGGCTCCGGCTGCTGATCGGCGGCAGGCCACGGGTAGTCATCCGGAGGTCGCTGAACCACATCGGCGCCCAGCTCGTGAAGTTCGGGCCCGGCGGCGACGAGGTCCTGGCAAGCGCACACTCACAGCAGATCAAGAAGCTCGGCTGGAAATTCGGCTGCGGCAATATCCCCGCCGCATACCTCACCGGGATGCTTCTGGGGATGAGGATCAAGGGGAAGGTCAAGGAATCGTACCTGGACATCGGCAGGGCGCCGTCAGTGAAGAGCTCACGGATCTATGCCTGCGCGAAGGGTATCCAGGACAGCGGGGTGCAGCTGCACCTCAGCCCGGATGTCGCGCCGCCAGAGGAGCGCATCGCAGGCAAGCACATCTCCGAGCATGCGGCGCAGGCTGCAGGCAGCGGCGGGCGGCAATTTTCGCAATATATAAAAAACAAGGCAGACATCCGCGGACTGGCGCAAGAGGTTGAGCGGATGAAAGCGGAGATACAAAAGCATGGAACAGCCTGAACCTGAAGTAATCACCAGCGTACCCGTACCGCCTCCCGTGGAAGAGGTTGCTGCCGTGCGGAGGCCCGCCGGAAGCATCGATGTCGCCGCATGGCGGCCAAAGACCAGCATCGGGAAGAAGGTGAAGTCCGGGGAGATCCAGCATATCGACCAGATCCTCGGGCAGGGCCTCAAGGTGATGGAGCCGGAAATCGCCGAGATACTCCTTCCCGGCATGGAGACCGACCTGCTCATGGTGGGGCAGTCCAAGGGCAAGTTCGGGGGCGGCGCCCGGCGGGTGTTCCGCCAGACGCAGAAGAAGACGAACGAGGGGAACAAGCCGAAGTTCCTGACTGTCGCGATCATCGGGAACAAGAACGGATATGTCGGGATGGGCATGGGGAAGGCGAAGGAGACCGTGCCTGCCCGGGAAAAGGCGCTGCGGAACGCCAAGCAGGGCATCATGAAGGTGCTGCGCGGCTGCGGCTCATGGCAGTGCGGCTGCAAGGAGCAGCATTCCATCCCGTTCCGCGTCCAGGGAAAATGCGGGTCTGTCGAGATCGTCCTGATGCCCGCCCCCAAAGGGACCGGGCTGCGCGTGGAGAAGGAATGCGCGAAGATACTGCGGCTTGCCGGCATCAAGGATGTCTGGTCCAAGACCAAGGGGCAGACGAACACCAAGCTCAACCTGGTGTCCGCAGCCATGGACGCGCTGGAGCAGCTCGGGAAGATGAAGGTGCTGGAAAGATACGCCGATCCGCTGGGCATCGGAGGCCAGCAATGAGCATGATAGCGGTCGTCCGGGTCCGGGGAGCGATGCGGGCGTCTGCGCAGGTCCATGACACCCTCCGGATGCTCAACCTCCCCCGGCAGAACCATTGCATCGTGGTGCAGGACACCCCGGGATACCGCGGCATGATCACCAAGGTAAAGGACTATGTCACCTGGGGGCCGATCGATGACGCACTCTTTGGCGAGCTCATCCAGAAGCGCGGACGCCTCTATGAGGGAAAGGTCAAGGACCGCACCGGGAAGCGGGACTACCACCGGTGGATAGAAGTCGGCGGGAAGAAATATTACCGATCATTCACCCTGTCACCGCCGCGGAAGGGATACGGCAGGAACGGCATCAAACGGGGATTCGGCGCAGGCGGCGCCCTGGGAAGCAGGGGCGAGAAGATCGCCGACCTTATCAGAAGGATGATCCCATGACCATAAACAAGCGGAAGAAGAACAGCAGGCTGCGGGGAAGCTGGACGCACGGATGGGGCGCGAAAAAGAAGCACCGGGGGGCAGGCCACCGCGGAGGGAGGGGGAGAGCGGGATCAGGCAAGCGCGCGGACACCATCAAGCCGTCGCTCTGGAAAGAGGAGCTGCCCAAGGGGTTCACCAGCAAGGTGCACCATGACGTCGAGGCGATCACGATATCCACCATCAACGCGAAGCTGGGCCGGTGGCGCCGGGAGCAGCGGATCACGCCCGAGGGAAAGGGGTTCCGCATCAGGCTCGACGAGCTCGGCTACCAGAAGCTACTGAGCACCGGAAAGCCCATCGTCCCGCTGTTCATCATGGTGAAAGCGGCCTCTGCCCGCAGCATGGAGAAGGTCGCCCAGGCCGGCGGCAACGTGGAACTGCTCGCGCCTGCCCCCAAAGAAGAGTGAAGGACGGAACATGGAACCGGCTGACCGGCAAACCGCCTTGAAGCTGAGGATCGCGGATATTCTGCATGGAGAGTACCATCAGGAAGAGGATTGGGCCGGGCATTATGTCGCTGTCGGCGAGATGCGCGCGGCAAGGGCGAATGTCATCGGGATCGTGGTGGGAAAGGAAGAGACTATCGTCACCATCGATGACGGCAGCGGCGCGATGCCCCTGCGGAACTTCTCCCGCGCCGACCTCTTCCAGGGCATCGATGTCGGCGACACCATCCTGGTCATCGGCAGGCCCCGGGAGTACGGCGGGGAGCGGTATCTTGCGGCAGATATCGTGAAGCGGGCTGACCGACGGTGGCTGGAGGTGCGCAGGCAGGAGATCGGAGAGCAGCGGCTTCCGGCCGCGCGCCAGGGGGCAGAAACATCCCCTGCTGAGCAGATGATGGGGATCATCCGGCGGCTGGACAAGGGGGAGGGCGCGGACGTCAGCTCGGTCATCCGCGAGGCAGGTTCGCCCCATGCGGAGCTGGTGATGCAGGGGCTGCTCAAGAGCGGAGACATCTTCCAGAACCGGCCTGGCCGCGTGAAGATACTGGAATAGGGAATAGGGAATTCTAGAACACCAAGGGAGTGATGAATACCTCGAGCAGGCCGGCGATCAGCAGGAGGACCAGGGCGCCGACGAGCATGACCGAGGAGTCCAGCAGGATGTTCTCGAACTTGTTGGTGGTGAACTCGTGGCGGATCACCCCGACGGAGATGATGCCGCCCGCAAGCCCCGCCACGATGTAGGCGAGGATCTCCGGGATGCCGTGGATGGAGTATTTCAGCAGCCCGATGGAGACGATCTGGAAATACTGGGCAGCGCCCGCCGCACCCGCCGAAGAGACCACCGAGGCGATCTCGCTCCGGATGAAGTTGCCGATCGCCACGCCGATCACCGAGGCGTTCCAGGCCAGGATGAAGATCGCCCCGGTCCCGTAGATGAACGCGAACAGGATGCAGAATATCAGCACCTTGACATTGTTGAAGAAGATCACGGTGAAGAGGTTCAGGACTTCCATCGCGTTCCCGGTCACTTGGTTGTTGATCTCCAGGATGGTCTGGGTCTGCACCTGGAAGACGATGCTGAGCAGGTCCGGGGGGAGGAAGATGTACCAGGCGGCAAAGGCAATGGTAAAGCCGAGGAACAGGAACGAGAAAAAGGCGAGCGCCCGGGAGTGCTCCCGGAGGAGGGTCTTCTCTTCCATGATCTCCTCGTCCTTGCTCTCTTCATACTTGATGGTGGTGTATATCAGCGGGACGCTGGCGAGCACGGTCAGGAATATCATGATCAGGCTGGTCTGCTGCTTGAATATCCAGAGGCTGAGCAGGATGGCGACAGAGGTGTACAGAAACCCGATGAAGAACAGCTCCCAGGGCTCCTTCTCCGCCTTGAGGGGGTTGATGAGGGACTCCAGGACCATGAGGCTGCCGCGGGAGTGGCGTTTATATAGCTTTCTGTGCGGAACATTTAAAAAGCAGGCGGCGCTCCATGCGGGGATGGCAGAGACGGAGATGGACTACGAGGCGCTGCTGGACAAGGCGCAGCAGGAGCTGCCCAAGGTCACGGAGAGCGCCGAGCGGTTCGAGGTCCCCAAGGTGCGCGGGCACATCCAGGGGAACAGGACAGTCATATCCAATTTCCTGGCGATCGCCGACGTGCTGCGGCGGGATGGCGGGCACCTCCTGAAATACATCCAGAAGGAGATGGCTGCCCCGGGAGAGCTCAAGAAGTCCGGCTCGGTGATATTCGGCACCAAGGTCTCCGCATCCCGGCTCAACGAGAAGATCCTGGAGTATGCCAAGCATTTCGTGATCTGCAGCGAATGCGGAAAGCCGGACACCGACCTGAGCAGGGACCAGGGGATCACTTTCCTGAAATGCAACGCCTGCGGGGCAAAGCACCCGGTCAAGGCGAAGGGCTGATGCAGGACTAGCCCCGGATCGCCTGGGCATGGGGGATGTTTCTCACCCGGCGGACCTGCCGGGGATCGATGATGCCCTGCGCGACGCCCAGGGCGACGCTTTCTTTCCCGACGAAATATGCCACTGCAGCCCGGGCGAGCAGCGGCAGGCACTGCTGCTCCGCCATGCGCTCGCCCTGGAAAAAATTTGAGGTAAGGTCCAGCTGATGCCTGCCCTGCTCCACTCTCTTTCCCATGACGGACTCGTCACAGACGGTGAGGATGAGCCTGCCGTGCTGCTGATGCCGCGCCACGATCATGAGAACCAGCTCCCGAGCGCGATCTGCTTCTCCTTTTCCCTGCCGAACACGCTTTCCACGCGGCTGCGCAGCAGCTGGAGCGTCTGCTTGAGGTAGGGCGGGGCGTCATACTTCTCCGCAAGCGAGATGCTCGGCTCCAGGTACTTGGTGACCGAGCCCTCGGCGATGGTGAATATCAGCGTGCCCTGGCACTTGGCGCATCTGCCCGCGAGCGGGGGCCGGCGATAGCTCTCGTTGCAGGTGCTGCAGCGGAACTTCTGCATCGAGAACTTGCGGAGGTTGCCCTTGATGTCCTTGAGGAAGTGCTTCTCGATGACGAGGCGGGCGACGTCGCCGGTCTGCACCGCCCGGATCTTCTCCGCCAGGCGCATCTGGCCCTTGAGCTTGTCCTCCATGGTGGGGATGGTCTTGTACGCCGAGCAGAGCACGCCGGCGTTGATGTTCGAGGTGTCATGGGTGAAGCCGAAGCGGTCGTATTTGTGGTCCGAGTTCAGCCGGGACTTCACCCGCTCGATCTCGACCTCCCAGGGATACTTGTAGTCCATGCACGCCTGGTAGAACTCCAGGGGGTATTTCCAGACGATGTCGATGTCAAAGACCATGTCATCCACCTCCGAGGGGTTGAGCCGGGAGGTGATGACCAGCGGGGTGTCCTGGGTCGAGCCGCGGTGCGAGGGGAGGAACTGGCGCGAGAAGTTGATGAGCACGTCGAGCAGGAGCGAGGCGCAGGACTCGTCGCCGTCGCAGTCCCTCCGGGTGGCGGCATGGAGCATGGGGTGGGCGAACAGTCCCTGGGTCTGGGAGAAGCCGATCACGCGGCCGATGATGCCGGCCGCCGTATGCGGGGCGAGGACCACCACCAGGTGGCCGACCACATCCGCCGGGACCTTGAAGCGGTAGTAGGGGGGGAGGCCGTACAGGCTCTCCAGCAGGTCATCCATGCATTTCCCGACCCGGAAGAGCACGTCGTCCGCCTTCTCGTCAGGGGAGACCGGACATGCGGGGAGGATGATGTCCTGCGGCCTGAGCTCCAGCACCTGCTCCTTGCCGGTGAGCGGCTTGCCTGCGATGTCGTGCTCGTACCCGAGCTCCTGTAGGCGGACGACCGAGGTGCCGATCTCTTTCGGCTTGAAATGGGTGATGGGCAGCTGGGTCATGTCATACCTGGTCGTGCCGTCCTTGTTGACGTAGACGTCGTGCTTTGCCCGGATGATCCCCTTGGCCAGGTGCTCGATGACGTGGTTGGCGTTGGATGTCCCCCGGACTCCCTTGACCAGAGGAGGGGGGATGCGCATGCCGAGCTTCTTCAGGATATGGCCGAGCGCGGGCACGATGGGGAATTCCTGCGCCTGGAAAGTGGCCGGCTGGTGCTTGCAGGGGGCTGGGAGGAGGCCGCAGAGGGTGCAGGAATACCGCCGCTCTGCCTTCTGGTCGCAGCGCTCGCAGACCGAGAAGATGGTGCTGGCGCTGCACGCGGGGCAGAAATAGAGGGGATACTCCGCCCGGATCACCTGCTTCTCCACCGCCGACTGGAGGGAGCGCATCCTGCCGCCCTCTTCGCCGACGGGAAACAGGGTGTGGGGGCTGCCGGTGAGCTGCCGCATCTTGGCCTTTTCCGGTCTGCCCATGCGCGCGCCGATGAACACGCCGGATTTGTCGCGGACCGGGAAGGGGGAGAGCGCCTGCAGTGCCTCGAGGACCG
>DATDVW010000014.1:0-15189 GCA_035289865.1 Candidatus Nanoarchaeia archaeon | reverse complement strand
GTGGTATGGTTTATCCGGAGCATCCGGGAAAGTTCCCTCATGCTCAGCTTCCTCTGGGGATCCTCAAAAAACGGCCGCAATATGGTTAATTTTCTTTCCATCTGGAAATAGATATTTCCACTTGTTTATAAATCTTTCCATGTTCTTCTGTCCCCTGTACCCCAGCCGGGCAAATCGCGTTTCGCCTGCCAGAACGAAGCGCACATTTCCGGTCGGTATACTCACCCGTGCTCTTCAGAAAGAATAACAAAAATAAAAAGAAATAAGCAGACGAAACTGCCGACGATAGGATTAGAATCGCTTTCGTTTCGCGTAGCAGTCTTTGCAGTACACTGGCTTGCCTTCCTGGGGCTTAAAGGGAACTTCGCATTCCTGCCCGCATTCAGAGCATGTGGCCTTGTGCATCTCTCGTGGCCCGAAATCCCTGCGGAATCCGCCACCGCCACTACCGCCACCACCGCCTCGGTTAAAGTCTTTCATAGTCTTCGTTTTCCTCCGTTGTTGCGTGCCCGAATCCAATGGGGATCCGGTCATGCATAGCTGGGCGTAATGCGCCACCCTTTAAAAAACTTCCGATGAAATCCGCTTTTTTTCCTTATAGTTTATTTCAATATAGAAATATAATAGCACTACTTGGTCCATCTGCGCCGACGCGGCATGCGGCAAACCGGGGGTTGCCCCAACCTTTTACAAAATCTTGACCAAAAGTGTGCGGCGCAAGGCCGCACTGCCGTGGCCGTGATGCGGCTGTGCAAGCCACGGCACGGGGCTTCATGCCCCGTATTGCCTGTCCAGCTGGGCGTAACCAGTTGACGGGGCGGTTTGCAGGCGGAGCCGTCGCATCGCCGCAGTCGGCGCATGAACACACTCTTCCCAGGAGAGCATGCCTTCCCCCTTCCGCAATCTTTATAAACAAACAGCCTTCACTCCGGCTATGCAGCTGCTCCTTACTCTGCGCTCCTTCATCAGCGAATCCTGGCGCGTCATCCGGGTCACGCGCAAGCCGGGAACAGAGGAGTTCAAGACCATCGTGAAAGTGTCCGGCCTCGGGATCATCGCCATAGGATTCATCGGATTCGTGATTTCGCTCATACAGGTGTATACATAATGGAAACAGCAGAAAAGCAGGAGGTACAGGAGGCGCAGGAAACTCCGGCAGCCGGGCAGGCAGGCCAGACCGCCATCTACGCAGTCCGCACCACTGCCAACCGGGAAGACCAGGTGATGGACTTCATCACCAGCAACGCCCAGAAGAAGAAGCTGGAGGTGACTGCAGTCATCCGGCCGCACGGCATGCGCGGCTATATCTTCCTGGAGGCAGGCAAGCGCGAGGAGGCGGAGCAGGCAGCCTTCAATGTGCCCTATGCCCGCGGCCTGCTGCCCCAGACCGTGGGCTACCATGAGATCGAGCACATGCTGGAGCAGGTCAAGCGCGAGCTCAATATCCGCCAGAATGACATCGCCGAGATCATCGCCGGCCCTTTCAAGCGGGAGAAGTGCAAGATCACCCGGATCGACAAGCAGAAGGAAGAGGTTGTCGTCGAGCTGGTGGACGCCGCTGTCCCCATCCCCATCACGCTGAAGATGGACGCCATCAAGGTGATCCGCCGGGATACCGCGGACGAGCGCTGAGCCTATTTCTATCACCACCTATAAGTAGCTATAAGCAAAAGATTTATATACCCCAGCAGATTCATTCCCCCTATATAACAATAATGGGGGATGGCGGAAAGCCTGGTATTCCGGGTTTTCCCGCCGTATAACGCATGAAACAGGAAGAACCGGATACCCTATACCAGGGAATGCAGGAGATGAGTACTGACGTGCTCAAGAGCATCCAGGCAGAGAAGCTCGCCTCGTTCCAGGGCACGGTGGATGACATCAATGTCCTCATCCAGCTCCGTGAGCAGCTGTTTTCTGAGATCATGAACGACCTCGAGAAGATCAAGATCGAGGTCAGCAATGTCCTGGCAGAGACCTCCAACCGCCCGCGCGCAGACCTCGAGACCATCAAAGAACGGCTGGAGCTGCGCAAGAAGCTGGCAGAGGTGGATGCCATGAAGGCGGAAGAGAAGCTCAACCGCTGGCGGGACATCGCAGCCCTCCGGAAGGAGCTGCGCGAGTGGGTGAAGGAATTCACCGAGAAGGAGGGCAGCACCGGCCTCCTGGACAAGATACTGAAAGAGTGATTTCCATGATGATGAAAGGCCAGCTCTCGTTTTTGACCGTGGAGGAGATGTGCAGGAAGCTCCGCCCGCTCCTCGGCAAGGACATCGACAAGATCTACATGAAGTACAGCCTGACCGATGACCGGCAGAAGCGCACCGAGATCGAGCAGGCATTGAACGCCCTGTACCAGAGATATCTGAACAGCACCTTGCTCAGCGAGAAGGTGCTCCTTCCTCCCCCTCAGGCAGAGGTCATCAAGGGGAAATACTCCCTCGGCAACGTGACCTATGCGGACAAGGAGCTCTATCCCTTCGGCCTGCGCGAGCAGGACTGGGTCAGGCACGTCTGCATCTCCGGCATGTCCGGCTCCGGCAAGACCAATTTCGCCTATCAGATCCTCGGCAATTTCGTCCTCACCCAGAAGCCCTTCCTGGTCTTTGACTGGAAAAAGTCATTCCGCCCGCTGACGCTCATCGAGAAGCAGCTCCTGGTCTTCACCGTCGGCAACAACAAGGTGAGCAACATGTTCCGGATGAACATCAACCGCCCGCCCAAGGGAGTGGATCCCAGAGAATGGATCAATTTCCTGGCCGACCTGATCAACGAGGCCTTTTCCACCAGCTTCGGCGTGCACAAGATCCTCGTCGAGACCCTGGACCGGGCGTTCACCGAGTTCGGCGTCTATAATGGATCGGACAACTATCCGACCTGGTTCCACATCAAGAAGCGGCTGGAGCAGCGCGAGGAGGAGTCCGGCGGCAGGAAGAGCAGGGAGAGCGAGTGGCTCACCTCTGCCCAGAGGATCGCGCACACCATGACCTTCGGCGCGTTTGGAGATGTTGTTTCGCACCAGGGCAGCGACGCCATGAAGGTGGAGGATCTTTTCACCCGGCAGGTCCTGTTCGAGCTGCACGCCCTGGACACCGTGGAGAAGAAGTTCTTCTGCGAGTTCATGCTCGGCTATATCTACAAATACAAGAAGCACAACAGCGAGCAGGTGGACGGCTTCACCATGTCCATCCTGGTGGACGAGGCCCACAACATCTTCCTCAAGGAGCGCGCGAACTTCGTGCAGGAGGGAGTGACCGACGTGATCTACCGGGAAATCCGGGAATACGGGATCAGCCTGATCTGCCTGGACCAGCACATCTCCAAGCTGAGCGACACCGTCGCGGGAAACTCCGCCACCAACATCGCCTTCCAGCAGGTGCTGCCCAAGGACATCGAGGTGATCAGCTCCCTCATGGGCATCCGCGACGAGCGGAAATACTTCAGCATGCTTCCGGTCGGGCAGGCGATCGTCTACCTGGCAGAGCGCTACCACTTGCCCTTCACCATCTCCGTTCCTTTGGTCGCCCTGAAGAAGAAGGACGTGAGCGACAGCATGATCACCGGCAGGATGAACCGCCTGATGGCAGCCTATGCCAAGCGCCAGCGGGAAAGGGATGCCAAGAAGCAGGCCATCAAGCAGCAGCTCAGGGAGGAGGCAAAGGCGGGGCAGCTGCAGAACGTCTTCCGCCATTCCGGCGTGGACATCAGCATTCCTGAGGCAAGGCAGCAGGTCATCGCTGTTCCCCAGCAGCCGGCGCAGCTGCCGAAGAAGCCAGCGCTCCCTCCGATACGCAACCATCTGCAGGCTGACCTGGCGGACCAGATCCGGGAGATGCTCGCATCCAACAGCGTGCGCACGGTCAAGGCCTATTTCACCGCCCAGGGCTTCAAGAACACCGACATCAACCGGGCAGTGAAGCGCTGCCTGCAGGAGCCCCTCTCCCGGAAGCCGGGCAAGCACGTGCAGCTCATGCGCGTCACCCCGGAAGAGAAGGCCATGCTGTTTTTCCTGTACAAGTATCCCCGGCAGAACACCTCCGAGGCCTATGAGAAGCTGAACCTCTCCGCAAGGAAGGGCACCATGCTCAAGAAGCGGCTCCTTGCCGCCGGCCTGATCCATGAGGAGGAGGTCCGGGACGCGACCGGATGGCGGAAGCAGCTTGTCGTGGACAAGAAATTCGAGCGCATGCTCGCGGTGGGCGAGCAGGAGATGCGCATCTGGTGATCATTTAGGAAACTCATATTCATACCTTACAACTTTATTCCATCGCTCCCATCGGGACAACAAACAAAAAAGACGTGCAACATCACCTATTAAACCGCTGACAGCTCTTACGAGATGTCTTCCGTTTATCTCTGATGTTGGCTTGCTGCAGGGGCATTCTGGGCAATATATCCATAGGATATACTGTTTGGAAGTCAAGGAGCTGCTGCAGAAAAGCCTGGAAAAGCACGGAAATGCCAGCCACACGGGCTGTGAAAGCTGACTGGCAAGGGAAGGGAAAAGAGGGAAATAGATGCATCACTGCAGTTTTCTGGCCAAATCCTGGTCTTCCGCCGGAATACCGACGGAGAAGGCGTATAACTGCTGTTATGTAAAACTCAGAACCTGCAAAAATTATTGGTCATATACTCTAAACATAGAGAATACAAACTTTAGAGCCTCTTGGTCTTTTGAGCCTTCAAGTCCTTTTCTGCTTCCTCCAAGGCTTCCCGGTCATCATCAGTCAAAACGCTGTCCACATCAGCCAAGTGCTTCTTTATATAGGTGATATCTGACTGGAGATTATCCAGCTTTTCCACGATCTGCTTCATTTCAGTTGCTATAGCCATATGCCAAGATCCTTCTCTTTTAATACTTTTCGGCAGGTTTTGCACTAGGGAAGATCGAAGGAGAAAGCCATGCTCGAGAACGCCTTGATCCGCCTCTGGCTGCTTGCCGGAAGGTATCTTACCTCGTATGCCTTCTTTGTGTTGATGATCATCGTAGTTCCGGTGCTTACCGCCAGTTGCTTGGCCTATCTCATCTGGGTGACATACGGTACTATTCCCTCCATGGTGTTCGGGCTCTGCTGCGCCGCCCTGTTCATCCCGCAATATCGCCCCACATACCGTAGCTTCATGGGGTTCAGGCAAGGGATAGTGCCGCTCCTCAACATGATTAGCCTGCTGCTCCGCAGGGAAGAGCTCACCGATTCTGCACTGGCAGAGATGCAGGATGCCATGAAAGCAATGGAACGGCGCTCCGAAGAGGCCTCAAGGGGATGAGAGCGGCAGGTCCATTGATCCGTTCGTCGGCCAGCTGTTCTCTGGGAAGAGATAGGCCATACCTGAAAGGATCTCAAGCTGCAGCGGGAGAACGAAAAGGTGGTTGAGCATTCTCATCAGCCGTTCCTGCAGTAAACAACCGACGGCCACTTTACAGAGAAAGCGAGGCTGGTGATGGATGGATTGCTGCAGGTATTGGGAGGGCTGTTCTACCTGCTCAACAAGGTCTTCCTCTGGCTCTCTGAGCATACGCAGGGGAACAGGAGAAGGTCGCGGCAGTGGCGGATCGCCTCCTGGGCAGTCTATCTTGCCGGGCTGCCCCCCTGGGTGATACTCTTTGTCTGCAACCGCAACTGGATCGCAGCTACAGTGGAAGCAAGCGGCGCCCCGGCGATGCTGCTCGGGCTGCTCACTGCCCTCCGCGGCACGACAGAGGATCCGCCCCGCTGGCTGGACCGCCTGGCCCTCATCTGCATCCCGCTGGGATTCGCCTACAGCCTCTATGATTTCGGGGGCCTGACATCCTTCACCCAGTGGCTGGAGATTGGGCTGGTGGCAGGGTATCTTGTCGGCACCTACCAGCTGGCCAAGGAGCGGCGGAGCGGCTACCTCTGGTATGTGCTGATGCATCTCGCCTGCGGATGGCTGATGTGGGTGCAGGGCTATCCCTGGCTGTTCTGGCAGCAGATGGTCTCGCTCGTGTTTATCGTCGATGCCTGCCGTGTTGCGCGGAAGTAGTCCATACTCTCATTCGCCGAGGAATCGGCTTCTGAAAGGAGCTTTGCCATGCCGTATCCCCTTGAAGCGATCTACTTCTGCATGATTGCGGTCTTCTCGATCACGCTCTTCCTGGGACTGCGCAGCTCGCTCCGGGAGAGGAACATGCACCCCTTCCGCCGGCTGCTCAGCCTGCTTTCTCCCCTGCGCCACGCTGCCGGCGAGTCGTTCTTCAACCGGCTCAGCGGCCTCTTCCGCAAAGAGAAGTAAGCGCCGGAAGCCCGTTGTATGTGAAAATGGAGGCATCAGGGATAACAGGCATTCGCTCACCGCTTGGGGATTTTTGTTGTCTCGAAACGGCCTTCCCGAAGAATGGTGATGGTTCCGGCAAAATCCGTGTTCCGCTGCCTTGCCTCGAGCAATAGGGAGAACGAGTCGAGCAGGGATTGCGCTCTTTCTTGGGGAATGCGCAGGAGCACCACTGCAAATATCCGTTCCCTGGAATACGACGCCGTGTTCCCAAAATCAGAGTCATTGGTGACCAGTATCCGGCGTTCCGCATGTGAGAGTGCTGCCAGCCTGCTGTCGGTTGCCCCTGGTGGAGCAGCCCGGACATCCACGCCTTTGCCTTTGAGAAAGGAGTACAACGCGCGGTTGACGTTCTCGTCCAGAAGAAACCTACGCCGCGACCGGGCTGAGGATGACATTTGCCTTCCCCCGGGCCAGCTCTGTGGCATAGCGCAATGCAGCCCGGATGTGCGCCTTGCTCAGGGATGGAAATTGACGGATAATCTCAGCCGGAGTCCGGCCTGCTTCAAGCAGTTCCAACACCTGCCATACCATGATCCTGGTGCCGGTGAATGTTGGTGTGCCATGGCAGATTTCCGTGTCCATGACGATATGCTGGTCAACCTGGATGCGCATGGCAGGGTTGAGGGAAGTAAGCTATTTAAACCTATCGGAACCGGATGCGCATTCGCATGGGCGGGTTTATGCCGCTCTGCCGTCGCTGGCATCCTCTGGCTGTTCTGGCAGCAGATGGTCTCGCTCGTGTTTATCGTCGATGCCTGCCGTGTTGCGCGGAGATAACGCCGCCACAACAAGTTTCTCATGAAAGCGAGGCAAGCCATGCATATCAACCGGCAGTCCAACCTGGGAAAGACGACGATCATGGGAGTGGTAATCGTCGTGATCCACGCTGTCATCGTTGGCACTCTACTCATTTTTGGGGTGCAAATGATTGGGGACACCTTGCAAGCGATCATAGAACACGTCCGACCGGTCAGTCCAACCGTCTATCTGTTCGATGATGAAGATCTGCCTGCAGCATACCTCGCCAGGATTGACTCGGTGCTGCAGCTGGCCAGACGTGAGGAGCAGCAGCTGACGGATCGCTTTATCGACTTGGCCCTGGAGAACGGGCAACGTGCAGAGCTCGATGTGCTGGTGGGCCGGTGGAATCAGTGGTGGGCGCTTGTTCAAGACCTGGAGGTTGCCCGGCGGCAGGTCCAGGCATTCGATGCGCTCTTCCGCGGGGAGGTTCAGCACGAGTACCTGAAAATGCGCACGCTGGTGCAGCAAGCCACTGCTACCTTCGACTCGCTCAGGAGGTGATATCTTAGGTCAACGGAAACGTGCAGAAGATACAATTCCAGATGAATGCATCAGCACTTCGCGGGTCGTTTTTCATGCGGCTCGGCGAGATGTTCTGCAGGCTGCTCCCCTCTTCCCGCCTAAGAAAGCCAAACAACCGGCAGAGCCGTAAACCGCTGGATACACCACAATCGGAGGGCAACATGAATGGCACGTCGTTGCATGATGTAATAACCGTCCTCGCCACAGTTTTCTTCATGGGTGCCGGACTGATCAGCCTTGCCTTCGAGACAAAAAAGTGGCAGATCGCCGCTCTCCTTATCTTTGCTTCAATAATATTCTCCAGGATCAAAGGGGCGAGAACCGACATCATCCAAGAGCTGGACGATATCAAGGCACGGCTGGAGCAGATGGAGGCACCGCGATAGGCTGGCGTCCTACCATCTCTGGGGGTCGCCTCCACATGGTCTGGCGCCATGCGTGAAATCCGGTCGGGGTGCAGGGATATCCGTCCGCAACAATGCGGATAGTGCGCACAAGCACAGGCAGCTGGATAGCAGCTCCCTGCACCTGAATCTGGCTGTCCGCCGAGGGTGGTTGTAATCCAAGACGGCTTGTAGGCATCTCACGATTCTCTCCTCAGAAAGGGAGCTTCACCATGGACAAGAGTCTCTGCAATCAGATCATCCGCCGGACAGCGCTGATCGCGGCTTCTATCGGGCTGGGCATGAGCCTCGGCTCCCCTCATCCTGCCCTGGGGTTCCTCATTGCGTTCCCCGTCAACTGCATCGTTGGGCTGGGCTTCGGGCTGTTCTGTACGCTGAAATATCAGCAGCTCTCGTTGCCGTGCTCGCTGTACTCCGGGGCTGCCTTTGGGGCGGCGTTTGTGCTGTCCTTTATGCTGCCCGTGCTGCTGTCCTCAGAGATATCTTTCGGGATATACATGGTGAGTGTGCTGAATCTGGGAGTGCCCATCGGATTGGCCTTCTGGCTGGCCTTTATGCTGGGCTCTGGGCTGGCCGGTGCGGCGGGATGCATCATCCGTTATTCAAGCAGGATGATGTCTCGCTGACCTGCCGGGAGAAGTGAGCCAGCCGCGGGGGGAATTCTGTTCCGCTGAAAAGGAGGAATCGAATAATGTACGATGCCACTGTCCTCGCGAGCGCAGCGCTGGCGATCGCCGCGGGATGTGATTATGTCCGCCGGGCGTGGATCAGGGAGACCCATCCGGTGCCCGCAACCTGGATCCTGATGCTGGTGATGTTTGGGCTGCAGTTCTGGATGTACTGGGAAAGCCCCTACCGCTCGTGGACCGCGAACATCGGGGTGACTGCAGGAGGGACGAACATCCTGATCATCTTCCTCGGGGTGATTGCCGCCAACATCCGCTTTGGCACCCTCTCCATAGCGTTTGACCGGACCCAGCGGTGGTGCCTCACTGCAGGTGCTGGCGTTGTGGTGTTCTGGTCCATCACCGACCAGCCGCTCCTCTCCTATGTGCTGGTCCAGTGCATCGCGTTGGTTGCGTACTTCGCGACTGTCAAACGGCTCTGGAACGCGCCATCCAGCACCGAACCGGCGCTCTTCTGGTGGGCGATACTGCTTGCCAGCCTCTGCGCCCTCTACCCTGCCTGGGCAAAGCACGACCCCTTCTCCTGGATCTACCTGAGCAGGGTAGTGCCTTCCACGGTGCTGGTCATCTTTCTGATCAGGAGGACTAAGGGGAAACAGGGCTGAACCCGGATTATTCAACTCAAGGAGGTGCATTATGTTCGAACTGCGTTTCCTGCTGCAGGCCAAGAAGCACCTGGACAGGTGCGGGTTCCCGACGCAGATCTGTCCCCGGATTGTCCTGTTCCTGTATTCGGGAAAGCATGGCCAAATCATCAGCGGCAGCATCGCGTCGGAACACGACTTCATGACTTACGTCGAGGAAGAGATCATCCCGCCGCCGCTCACCGTGGGGGAATTTCCCGAGCTGGACGAGGTGATGCGCAGGAATATCCGCTGGCGCGGCTGGCTGGGCAATGAGCAGTGGGCGAGGTACATCCCGGAGGGGACGCAGCAGCTCCTTGATGAATGCTACCTCCTGATGATGGCGTTCGGCTGGACCCCGCCCCAGGACCGCTACTCCGCGATGCGGGAGATGATCGACGCCTGCCTGACCGGGGACAGCCAGATGCGTTTGCGGGAGGCGGTCGGGCAGCACATGTAGCCATTTTCATCGTCTTTTGCGAACGGAGGTGTTGTCATGGTAGTAATGATGCTTTGCATCGCTTTGGCTCTGGTTGCAATACTTTATGCGCTGAGCGCCATCCGCGACGTGCTGCGGGAAATCCGTGACTGCCTCAAGACCATGGCGCCGGATGAGGAAAAGAAGGAAGCGCAGCACGAGTAGTCGGTCTGATATCGGGCGCCGAACTCTGGACCACCAGCACCATCAACTAAGGAAGGAGCAGTCCCATGCCAACAATCAGCACATTGCTCGGAGAGAATCATCCGCTGGTTGTCGATCAGCGTGAGCGGAAGATTGTGGAGGCTGCGATGTTCATCATAGGAGCAAGCAGGGGTTGGGTGCCGCCGGGTTCCCTGGTTCGCATGGTCTTCCCCTGCCTGGACTCCGCGGATGTCAATGCAGTCATCTGCGCTGCAGCGGCGATGCAGGACGGCGAGTTCACGATGTCGGCTGCCGGGAAGAAAGCCCCCGCTGTTCTCTGATTCACGGAGCAGGGGAAACCGATGTTGTCGGTGAAAGGAGCAGCATCATGAAGAGCAGGCTTACGGCGATGGCCGTGGGGGAAGAATCCCCTGTGATGCTCTACCTCTCGGTCGCATTCTTCACGGTTTGTTTTTTTCCCGCGGTCCGAGCGATGCTCATTGATGGCACGATGGCAGTCATGGTTCCCAGCTTTTTAGGATTCTTCCTCGTCGTTTTCCTGGCGGCCTTTCTGGGTTACGATACTGATACCCCCGGAGTGATAGTCATATCCGGTTGCTCCGCCCTGTGCTTTGGCTGCGCAGCCAGCCTGACCGCCCCCCACCACGGCATCATGATCGCCTTGGCAGTCGGCCTGCTCTTCCTCATCCTGGCGGCGCTGGTCGTCATGATCCTGTTCACCGCGGCCGCCGCACTGCTCGCACGCTGCGTACCCGGGATGCGGCTATTCCGGTAAGATGCAGTCGCCCGGAAGTAAGCGGCGTTATCCAACAGTCATGCAGTCCATTCCCTGATTAGGAGGCAACAGATGAACCGGAAACAGCTAATCCTCAGGTGGTCCATCGTGGCGACACCCCTGGTCGCCCTGTTCTGGGCCGCCTGGTATCTCATCGCTGGTGAGGTGCCGGTGATGGCAACCATCAAGGCGCTTCCGAACGACGTGAAGGTCATCCTGCTCTACGGTGTCATGTTTTCTTGCGGGCTGTTCTCCGGACTGGTCGCCTTCATGGTCGACCTCATGAGGCGCGCTCCATCTCGCCGGGCATTTGGAGAAGCTTCTGGAACCGGCTCATGGTGCGGTAAAGGCTGAACGCGCCATTCCGCATTCACGGAAGCACAATCATGAAACGGAGGCAGCACATGTCTGAACAAGGAAAGAAGTTCGCCGCCGGCGCCCTCGTGATGCTGGCAATCATGGGAGTGGTGGTCATCGGTAAAGGCATTGAGGATAATCGCTGCATGAGAGAGCAGGACAGCCTGATTACCTGGGCGTACATGCATGCCGAGGAACACGGATTCCAGAGGAACTGGATGTATCCCGCAAACAGCCCCCAGGTCGAGTACCTGTACGTGGCTGTGGAAGCGGACACGGTGCTTTTCGTACGGGAGACCTTCAGCCGCTGGGGCTACATTCTGGGCGAGCACCCCTGGAGCTTCTGGCACTCCTACCAGAGCCCCGAGCTGCAGCAGCAGGCCCTGGCGCGGATCCGGGAGGCGCGGGGCGAGTGAATCGTCAATAAATCCCCCATCAACAGAATCCACTCTGCAGAAAGAGAGGAAGCCGTGAACAACGAAACGCTGTTGATCCTTGCCACGCTGATGCTGATCATGGGTATCGTTCTCCTGGGCATCCGCATGCTGCTGCCTAGCGACGACAGCCGTCTGAATCGCTGGCAGTATCGTCTCATGGTGCTCTTCGGTTTCGGCGGCGCTCTTTTGTTCGGAATATTCAAACTCGTCGCGCCGCCGCCCCAGGAAAGCCAGGTATCTCCAGCCGCCGCGGAACAACCCTCCGTCATCACGCTTGAGGGCTGCATGCACCAGATTCCGCCCAGCGTCATGCAGGAGGACGGGATACTCCAGAACCTCTACCGGTGGCTGAAGCCAGCAGAGGGAGATTCCTCACAGTCTGTCGAGGAGAGAAGGTTCCACACCTACATCAAGGCATTTTATGGTGGGGAGCTCTGCCTCGGTGAGCAGGGGACGCCGGCGACGCTGCGGTAAGCAATCCCCGAACCATCGGCACACCACACTTCATATGACTGTCAACAACCCTGCAGGAAAGAGAGGAAGCCATGATGAACATCAAAATGCTGGCGGAAATTGCCACAACAATGATGGTGGTGGTGGGGTTCATTCTTCTGGCCATCGATCAGGTGCAGCCTCACAGCAGCAATCGCTATCGCTGGCTGTTTCTTTCCGGCGCGCTCTGCACGTTTAGTGGCATTCTTTTGACCATAATAATCGAAGTCATCGCGCCGCCGCCCCAGGAAAGCCAGGAGCCTCTCGTCTCCTACGTCACGCTCGAGGGCTGCATGCACCAGCTTCCCCCCTCGGTCCAGTCTGATGATCTGGGGGTGTCGTTGTTCCTGGGGAGACTGGCCGATGCGGCAGACAGCTCCAGACACCAGGACGTGCAGCGGCGGTTCCACCAGTATCTCATCATCATGTACCCCGGCGACTCCACCGGCGCCAGCGCATTCTGCCTCGGCGAGCAGGGGACAGAGGCGACGGTGCGGTGAACAACCCGACACATCACACATCAACACGGAGGCATGATGCAGAGCAGCATCCCTCAGGCAGACAGCCTTGCCGCGCTCCTCGCAGAGCTGGGGATCGCCGGCCCGTTCCTCGACCTGAACGACCTCACCACAAACCTCACCACCAAGCCCAGCTCTCCCTTCCCCCGCATCCCCCGGGAGAGCCTGGATGCGGCAGTCCAAAACGCAGGAAAGCCGTTCGGGCTGTTGCAAGACGGCAGTGATGGCGCCATCTCGCCGCTCTTCCACACGGCAGACGGGACATGCTTCACCATCCGCTCAGCAGCATTCAGGGACAGCAGGATCATCGTCACGCTGGAGACACCAGGCAGCGACAGTCAGTTCACCCTCAGCGGGCATTCAGTCTCCGAGCTGCGCCGGATGCTCATCAGATGATCAGGGAAGGAGGATATCCGCAATGGCAGCACAGGCATTGCACAGCCTCTCCAATCTCTTTCATGACCTGGGATTGAAAGGCCCGTTCACTCTTGAAGTCCCGGGGTCTGAGCGCAGGGTGGTGCAGCTGTCCAATCTGGACCACGAAATCATCAGCATGCCGTCAGGCATTCTCCTGCTGTGGACCTTCGGCAATCCGTCAGGAAAGCGTCAGGTCGTGGCGCTCAATGGCGGAAGGCGCTTCCACTTTGAGGCGGTGTCTTTCAGGGACAACGCGATCCTGTTCTCCGTATGGGTGAGCAGCGCCGCTCCCGGCAGTATCATAGATTTCCACCTCATGACCGTCGCCCAGTTCCGCGAGGCGTTCCCGCCGCAGCGCATCCCCTTCCACCGCCGGATTCTTCTGGCGCTGCAGAAGGCATTCGCCATGCGGGGGATTTCGGCCAGGGCGTAACCGCTGTTCACCGCCAACGCGCTGAAAGGCAGGCATACCATGTATTCAATCACCAAAGACGGCAAGCCGCTCGACCAGGGCATGTACGTCATCGACCCGGTTGCAGAGACATTCTCATCAGTGGAGAGTGGTTTGGTGCTGGATTTCAGCGGTGAGTTTGGCTGGGCATTCAACACCAGCTCTGACTGCACCTTCGACACCGGCTCTGGCTGCACCTTCAAGACCGGCCCTGACTGCACCTTCAACACCAGCTCTGACTGCACCTTCGACACCGGCTATGGCTGCACCTTCAAGACCGGCTCTGGCTGCACCTTCAACACCGGCTTTGACTGCACCTTCAAGACCGGCTTTGACTGCACCTTCGACGTCGGTGAGAAATGTGTCTGCATCCGTAGAGATGTCTTCGAGGTCATCCAGCTCCCGCCGGGCAAGCGCATCAG
This sequence comes from Candidatus Nanoarchaeia archaeon, assembly GCA_035289865.1. GTDB lineage: Archaea > Nanobdellota > Nanobdellia > Woesearchaeales > JACQNA01 > JACQNA01. The sequence continues at coordinate 1,344 of DATDVW010000014.1, read as the reverse complement.
GCTGAATGGGCATCAAGTGCATGGATGGGTAGAAGTGCTGGAATAAATGGCGGCATAGCCTATCTCCGGCATCTGCCTGATGTCGAACGCACTCTCCGGCAGGGCATGAGTCCAACTGCAGGGCATGGAAAGCGAGGATCAGATGTTTCTGTTGCTCAGCAGCGCGCTCCGGGGCACGGTCATGAACATTCTGAACGTGCTCGGCATCCTGTTATGCATCGTGCTGGTCGGCTATATGATCTACCATCGAAAGGCCCTCTTCGGTCCCGCAGAAGAGGAATCAGAGATGCCCGATCAAGAAGGAGACAAATCATGACTCCATTCACCAACGCCGTCCTGGCCGGAATCTTCTTCGGCCTCTGGCCGCTCATCATGAACAGGAGCGGACTGAACCTCATCACTTCCTCTGCAGTATTCTACTCCGTCGGGCTGCTGGTTGTCATGCCGTTTGCACTCCGGGGCGCATCGTTCGCGGGAGGCAATGGGACGGTTGCCGCTGCCGCCGGCCTCGCCGGGGTCCTGGGCCTGCTGGCGTTCAACGCTATGCTCGCCAAGACCGCACCGCAGCAGGCCGCCATGATGTTCATGGTGATGATCGTGGTGCAGATCGCCGTCCCGGCGCTGTCAAGAACACCCGCCCTTTAAGACGGGTGTTCTTGACATCGCCGCCGAGATTCCGGAAGATCCGCTGCTGGCTGCGGTCCTCAGCTCCACGCTCCCGCCGGAGCAGAAGGCCATGTTCCTGAACAAGCTCGCGGCATCATACTGCCGGTACCTGGAATCCCTGCTGCAGACCGCAGCGGCCCTTCACGTCCACTGAGAGTAGCAGGGCTGCCTTTCACCAGGCTTCAGCAAAACTGAAGAGAGGAGCATCACCATGCGTCATCTGCTCACCGCAGTGCTCGTGCTGTTCGCCATGAACATGGCCGGCGCGCAGGAAGAGGCGAGGTTCATCACCATCGGCAGCACCCAGATCCTGGATGTGGATGTGCTGCTGAGGGACAACACATTCGGGGAATCTTCAGCCATCATCTACGCCACCGACATGCCGCGCTCCAGGGCAGGCGAATTTCCGGCCATCGTGCTGGATGCGGGAGAGGTCGCCAAGCGCATCTGGCAGGAGGATTCCACTTTGACTGTGGAGAAGAAGAGCGTCGGCGACAAGACCCCGCTCACCATCAGCGCAGGCGGCTTCTTCTTCCTCGCGGATCCGGGCAGCAGCGAATTCCCGTATGTTGCCCTCTGCGAGGCCGACTACGATGTGGCGCTCTACATCGATGATGCAGCGGTGACAAAGCCGATAAGGATATACATCGGCCTAAGCCTCAACACCGCTGAGGGTGT
>DATDVW010000013.1:0-5758 GCA_035289865.1 Candidatus Nanoarchaeia archaeon | reverse complement strand
CTTTCCGACAACTTTATTAAGGTCTTGGTCGTAAGTCCTTTTACGCATTGAAGGGGCTCCAACCACCCCCATCTTGAGAGACAGATGGGGGCGAAAGCCCCTTAAATCTTTCTAATTATGAGTGAACTTGCAATCGAGCCGTCCTGTAGGAATGTTTATATAACCCACTCATCAGCATATTCCTATGCTCGAGAAGCTCGCGATCAAGTACGGCTGGCGGAGCGATAAGGGATACGTCAGCCAGATATTCTCCCGGATCATCCGGATCGCCCGCGCGGCAAAAGACCGGGAGTCCGTGCTCGCCTTCATCAGCCAGGCAACGCAAAAGGGAAGCATCGCTGAGGTGCAGAAGGGATTCCGGCGGCTTATCCGGCAGGCAAGAGCAGAAGGGGGAGCACTCTCTGATCTGAACCTGGCGATATTTACCCTTGTTTTTCGCTTGGAAAAGGAGATACACACTGTTGCACAGGCCATCCAGAAGGCAGCCCAGCGCACCAAAGATGCGGAACTCCAGGCGCTGCTGCAGGAGCTGCATGCCATTACCGGAAGGCTCCAATCCGCGCTTGAGGCAGAGCGCGCCAAGAGCAGGGATCTCCGCTACCTCAACCGGCTGCCCCGGGACATGAGCGGGCTGACTGAGCAGCTCATGCTGAAGGTCATGGCGAACGATGCGCGCGCAGAGAACAACCTCCTCTCGCCCCTCAAAGCAGCCAAGCACCATATCCTCGCCCTCTCCCGTGCACACGGCCAGCGCGATCTTATCACCCTCAAGCAGCAAATCAAGTCGTTTGAGGGCTTTGCCAAGGGAGAAATCACCGCTCTTGTTGAAGAGGAAGATTATGCCCTTGTCCTTCTGTTTAAGCTTATCAAATCCCTCGCTGAGCAGGATGCCCAGGTGAAGCTCCTGGAAAGCAAGGGATTTCCCCAGCGCATTGCCCGGAACATCAAGGAGGGGCTGGAATCTGTTGAGCGGAGAATCGCTGAGCAGGGCGCACGCGCCGCCTGGGCAAATGAGTTCCTGGAGAAAAGGGCTGCGTAGCTACGCAAACAGCTTCTGCAGCACTCTTTGCTGCACCCGGATATTTCCTATGCGCTTCCGCCTGCCTTCCAGGTAATACGCGCGGATATGCACCAGGTACGGATCGTCCTGGAAGAAGATGGTGCCGTACACATCATCGGGATGCTGCCTTGACGGCCATCTGCGGTTGGTCTTGTTGACCGTCAGCAACAGGGCCACGTCTTCTTCATTCTCTATCATGCTCTGCACATCATCTTAGGAGAGGCGGAGCAGGGGAAGAGATGTACCTGCACCATGGGGATACCTGGTATGCGAATGGAACGTGCCCAGCATAGTATCCAGGGAACCTGTTCCCAGCTCAAGGGCATAGCCGCTCCGTTCTGTATTTTCGATTCCTGAACATCCCCTTACTCTCACCTGCTGAACGGGCTGGGCATTGTCAATCACCCACCCTGCAGGGCGTGTATCTCCATATATACCCCCCATAACCTCACGGGGATAGCACTCCAAGGCAGAGCGCACGGCGACCAGCAGAGGATTCTGCTGAACAGTTACGTAGAGCGTCGTGACCATAAAAACCAATCTTCACCCGGGCAACTGCACGTGCATATATAAATTTTACCCGAGGTAATCCAGCCGCTTCTTTATTGTACCCACCACACTGATTTTTATCACCAATAGTCGGCCTGCAAGCCCGTGATATGCTCAAAATGTTTTTTGTTTCTGGTTATCAACACCAAATCATTTGCTATGCAGATGGAGGCGATCATGATATCGGGAACACCAATCGTTTTGCCTTTCAGCAGCAATTCCCTGCTCTTTATCCCGAAGATCCTTGAGGAGCGCACATCCAGGGTTGCCGTGATCGTGCTGCTCGTGAGCGTTTCCATCCTTTTAACCTCATGCTCCGGGTTCTTCGCCCCGTATGCCCCTTTGAACAGCTCACATAACGTGATTGTCGTTATATGGATAGAACTTCCCAGCATCTTCCTTATCTTACCTGCTATTCCCTCATCCCCTCTCATAAAATCTATGATGACGTCGCTATCCAGGCAATACATAATCAAATGCGGCATCCCTCAGCTTCCATTTGCTTCGTTCTGCATGCACTTTTTTCATCGCATCGGCCACTTCCGGGCTATCTTTCCAGACGCCCGCTAAGTCCATCAAAGATCTCCCGCCTTTCTTCCCGAGCTTTCTCATGATTACTTTGGAGAATGACTCCTTCGGCTCCTTGTTCTTGCTCAAGGTTTCATACGCCTCATCCGATATAGTAATTACTTTTCCCATACTAATATGCATGCACGCATTTGTATATAAATTTTTCGCCAATCCTGCTTATCCCAAATAATCCAGCCGCTTCTTGTCAGAAATCTGCTGCGACTGCTCGGTCTGGCTCATGATGATCTTGAGCTTCTCCTCGAACTTCTTGGCCTGCTCCAGCAGCGGCTTGGTGTCCACGTCCAGGTCCAGGTACTGGTCCAGCACCTGGATGACATTGGCGGCTGCCTTGCTGTCCGGGAGGTTGGTGGTGGTCTCCGCGAATATGCAGGTCATGGGGTGCTCCTTCACCTTGAGCATCAATGTAGATGTCACTCCCATGATGATGCCCTCTTTCAGCGGGGCTATCCCCAGCTTCTTGAGCGCATCCTTCTTCTTCTGCTGGTTGGTGTAGAAGAACACCTTGCCCGTGGTGCTCATGCCCGGGGCGCCTACCCCCTCTAAAGAGATGATTTCCTTTGCATTCAGCTGCTTGGCGACATCCAGGAGAGCGTCGCTGAGCTTCCACTCGATGCCCTTGACATTGGTGATGGCATGGAGGATCACGATGTTGAACTTCTTGTTGTAGAATAAGCCGAGAGGCTGGACGAGCTTCTCCTCATGGATAGCAGTGATGGCCGGCATCTTGTCGAACCAGATGGTGCCTATCAGCTCGGTCTGGAGGTGCTCGATGAGGAATTCAGCCGCAATGGTCCCTACCAATCCGAAGCCGGGGAATGCCTCGATGATGATCGGATTCTTCGGCTTCTTGAGGAGCTCGATGCGCATGTCTGAAGTTGGGGTGGGCATGGTATATAAAGGTTGGGATTACACAGCTTTTACAATATGTTGCTTCATCGTTCGGTCAAAGCGAATCTCAAAATTTGTGAGGGATTTGAGATTCTTTAATTTATCATGGAGCTCATCCAACATCTTCCCTGACGCTTTTTCTACACTTATCGCCTTGTCAATTAACGCAACAGCATCTCCAGTCCGGCCGGCCCGCAAGACCGACACGGCCTGAACCAAATAAGACTCAAATTCTTTCTCATATTGAACCGCTTTATCCTCAAACTCCTGTATCTTCTGCTCGCTGGCAAACTTATTCATCTCCACGATAAATTTTTTATTAACCTTTTTCATCACGCTGTCTCTGTATGCCTCTGTTGTCCCGCTCGTAGTAGTCGGCTTTTTCAGATTGTTTACCTGATTAATCAGGCTCCTTTCAATACTTTTGAGATTCTGCACCACTTGCTTTACTTCAGCAAGCGCCTTAAACAACCGGTCGCGCGGTGCAGCAATCTTGGATATCTCGCTCTGGATGTCATCCGGATGGGTCGCCCCATGCTTTGCGACAATGTCTCGTAGTTGCTTCAGGTGATTCACCATCTGCTTGCTGTCTTCCCGCGCCTCGTCACTAATCTTTAATACGCTCTTGATCATCCGGCGCTCGTCTTTCTCTACTGTGCGCTCACCTACTATCTCTTTTTTTACCTTACCAGCTGCCTCTTTCACATCGTGTATTGTCCCGGCTGTTGTTGATCCCGCAGCTTTAATCCCTCCGCCCGGCCATAGTCCGAACACGCCCCAGAATACCAGTATGATGCCGATAACCAGCGCGAGCGCCAATACGCCATCAATTACCCCTCCGGCAGTGCCGCTCTCCTTCAACCAATTATAGAATGCTGGGGAAACGCCGGTGATAACCCCATAGACAATGAGTATCACAAACCCTGTCGCGAGCTTGTTCCCATACAGCCCTGCGTAATGCAGTAGGCTATACAGCCCATAGGCAATAATTGCGAGAAAGACCAGTACGATATACGGGCCAAAGTATCCAATCCTAAAATTAAATTGTTTTCCGGCAACCGCCATGCCGATGGCAAAGATTATCGCAATGACATTACTGACCAAGCCGCCGCCTGATTTTTCTGTAAACTTAGAGAATGCAATTCTCGTAAGGCCCATAAACAGGAGCAGGTAGAGCACAAAATCGATGAATACCCAATAGACCTCGTACGTTGTCGCAATATTAATATTCTCGAACGGCTTCAATACGCGCTCGAGCAAGTTTTCTTCCTGTGCGTACACATTTGCCGCGAGCGCTATCAGCATTATCACACTCAAGAAAACGAATGACCGTCCCTTTTTCATCACCCCTTCCCCTCCCCATCCGCCTATATAAACTTTTCTATCCTTAAGGAGTTACGGGGCTACGGGCCCTGGGGCCAGAGCTGGAAGACGCCGATGATGCTCATGATCATGCCCAGCACCAGGCCGATGTGGAGTACGGCATCGAGGATGCTTCCAACTGTCGTCCAGCTCTGCATCTCCGCGTAAAACGAGGGGGAGATGCCGGTGACCAGGGCGTAGACCAGCAACAGCGCTATCCCGATGCTCAGCTTGTTGCTGTTCAGGCCAAGGCCTTTCAGGATGCTGTAGACAAAGAATATCAGGAGCGCGAAGAACAGCAGCAGCACAAAGGGGCTGAAATCGCCAATAGTGAAGCCGTACCGCTGCTCGGCGACTGACATGCCGATGGTGAGCATCACCGCCACCACGATGGCGATCATCTTGCCGTAGGGCTCATACCGCTTCTGCATGGCGAACCGGGTCACTCCCATGAACAGGACCAGGTAGAGGATGAAATCGATGAACACGGAATTCTGCTGGTAAGTGGAGGCCACATTGATGCTGCTGAAGGGCTGCAGGACCTTCTCGAGAAGATTGCCGACGTCGGCGGTTGCCATGTCTCTCTCCAGCATTTATTGGTTATATAAACCTTTCTTTACCTAAACTTTTGCGTTTTTAACAAAAACCAACTGATTCAATATTTTTCTGAATTCTACAATATCTTTTGCTTTCTGCTTTAGCCAGAAAGTGCCCTTTAGGGCAATTAATCTTAGATACCTGCAACCTTCTCCTATCGTCTTAAGAATTCGTTTTAGCGGTTTTAGCAACCTATCTTCTTTCATCAGGATTAGCTGAGTATAAGCTACAAGAATAGCGCATACGACTTTCTGTATTGCACTAAATTTGCGCACTTGACAGTCCTCTAATCCTAAATGCTGTTTTCCGTCTCTATGCCACACTTCGATTTTCCACCTCTTTAATAGCAGGCAGAGCAATGAATTATCGCTATGTTGCATAAGGTTTGTTACATTTATCCTTATATTTTCCTCATCTCCTGCTTTGTAGGAGATGAGCAGTTTTTCTTTTCCCACGTTTCTCTCGCTAACATCGACGCTATGCAAAAAATAAGCTTCTCCGTCAAAAATATGAACCTTAAAATCGTCGTCAGTAAGCGTTTGCATATACTTTTCAATGCTTATCCTCTTTTTGCGGTCAATGCTTATATTGTTGGTAATTCTTGTTCCAAGAATATACTTTAAGCCCCTGGAACGGATGTCTTGGATAAGAAAATCAGCGTATAGCCCTGCATCCGCAATAAAAAGCCAAATCGGTAACCTTTTCATAGCA
>DATDVW010000012.1:0-8649 GCA_035289865.1 Candidatus Nanoarchaeia archaeon | reverse complement strand
CTCCGCTTCCCCCGCCTGGTCCGCATCCGGGATGATAAAGGCATCCATGACGCCTCCGAGCTGAAATACGTGGAGCGGCTCTACCGGCAGCAGAAGAGATGATAGCATGAATATTTATAAAGCCAGTCTTCTTCTTTATCCATGCCCCTCTAGTATAATGGACAGAATACGAGCTTGCGGAGCTTGAGATCTGGGTTCGATTCCCAGGAGGGGCAGTTATTTCATTATCGCTGATGCCAGATAGCTATTCCTCATCCTCTCCCAAATCCTCCTCCTCCCCTGCCGCACCTTGCACCGGAGGATGTTCCCATTCGCGAGCATATGCGGTCCGATCCTCGCCTCCTTCCCGATGACCATGTTCTTCCGCCCCTTCACCGCGTCCAGGAATCCCTCCACGGTATCCGCATGGCAGCACGTCACCGCCCTGCCGATCTCGGACAGCACATGCCCGTCGCTTCCCGCGGTCATCCCCTTCCCGAGCCGCTGCCGCCACTCGATGGCCTGCAGGTTCTTCTTCCGGGTGACCTCGCCGGATATCACCTCGATCGCATCGATCTGCCGGAGGATGTCGCGGTGGTAGTTCCGCCGGAGGAACCGCGCGATGTTCTTCCAGGCGTAGCCGTACGGATGCGGCGCGGCAATCACGCACCGGTACTTCCGCGCATCGGTGATTAGGGAGAGCAGCGGCCGCTCCATCCTCCCCACCCTCTCGCGCACATACGGCTGCACATGCTGAAGGAAGAAATCCTGCAGGTCGTCCAATGCATAGAAATACACGAGGATATCCGGCCCTTCCCTGCTGCTCAGCTCGATCCCGGGGATCACCAGGACATCCTCTTTCAGCTTCCACGCCTCCAGGACGCCGTCGATGCAGTGGTGGTCGGTCAGCGCAACCCCGAATTTCCGCCGCCGGCATTTCTTCAGGATGGTCGCGACTTTATGGAGCCCGTCAGAATGCAGCGAGTGCACCTGCATGTCCGCGCAGGTATACCCGGCGGCAGCCAGCTGCCTGGTCCTGGGGCGCCGGAGCGTAATGGGCTGCATGGCCAGACAAGAAAACTTCCCCTTTAAATGGGTATCTGTTATCACGATTTCCGGATGTTCCATTCCGTGGCGTAGTAGCCGTCCAGCTCGATGCCGTGCGGCCTGCCCATCATCACGGTTGCCAGCGACTGCTCTTCCACCACCGCCTTTTCCTGGAACGCCTGGATAGTCGTTGCCGCGCATTCCTTCATCTGGTCCTTGATGACCGCAACAGTCTGCCCGACGGCATTCTCCAGGGAATCCGCGCACTCCACAAATCCCTCCACCCCCTGCTCGTATTTCGCCTGGTAGCGCTGCTCCCGCCATTGCTGCGCCCGGCTGGAGCCCTCGCCCCAGTACGGCTTTTTCCTCTTCCCGCCCTGCAGGACGGGCTCGGTCGGGCTCTCCGGAAATCGTGCAAAATATCTCCCCATCATCACCGCATCCCCGCCGAGCGCAAGCGCCATCGCGATGTCTTTTCCGTAAAACAGCCCGCCGTCCACCACCAGGGGGATGTAGGTCCCTGTCCGCCGGAAATGCGCGTCCCGGGCGGCAGCCACCTCGATCAGGGCTGTTGCAAGCCCCCTCCCGGTGCCCTTCACCTCATTGGTGATGCAGATGGATCCCCCGCCGATCCCGACCTTCACCACATCAACCTTGCACTCTTCCGCCAGGAAGCGGAATCCCTCCCGGGAATGCACGCATCCACCGGCGATAGGGATCTGATACCTCTCCTTGATCCAGAGCGCCGTCTCCTGCTGGTATCCGGTCATGCCATTGGAAGAGTCGATCCAGAGCATGGATGCCCCTGCCCGCACCAGGGCAGGCACGCGCTCCCGGTAATCCATGGTGTTGATCCCGCCGATGCTGGGGAAGCCTGCAGCCGCTATCTTCCGGTGCTTCTCCGCCTGCTCCGCGATCTGCTGGCTGGCGTTGCTTGCCGCGATCCCGCCCAGCCTCGCCAGGCTGATGGCCAGCTCCGGGCTGAACACCGCCTGCATCATCGCAGAGATGAAAGGAATCCTGAGCTGGAGCGGCGGCAGCTGCTGGTAGAATGCCTCGGGCGTGCAGGAGAACGCCTGCAGCGGGGCCGCCAGGGATATCTGTTCAGGAGAAATATCGTTCCGCATCACCTCAGTATAGACGAACCCATACTCGGTAAGCGAGCGGGACTTGCCCTCACGGACCTGCACCATGCATGGGTAATTACCCAAGAGTTTATATGTTTTTCTGCATGAAAAGCGGTCCGTTTACCCCCAGTAGATATTATCATGATGGTCATAATCCAAGAAGGAGACGAAATCGCGCCCCGGGTCATGGGAAAACACCAGCACAAAGCTCTTCATGACATGGACGCGTTTCTCCTCTTTGCGGTCATATCGGAGATTCTTGTAGTGCTCTACATCCTCGCAGGTGAGAATTTCCTGGATCTTGCCCATCACCGCATGATAGGCGGCCCGGTCCTTCTTGAAAAGTTTCTGCAGGATCTTATGCAGGTGCGGCTTGACCTCATAGTCACGCATGCTCTATGCTTCTCCGGAGGCTTGCAATGCCCCTGAAACGCATGCCCTTCTGCTTCTTGATCCTGCCTATTTTTGCCAGATATTCGGGCCGCAGTTCGGGCTCCAGGATATCCTGCTCATATCTGCCGATGACGAAGTTTACCGCATCAGATTTGTTCTTCAGGCCGTACTTGCCTTTGATGATGGTAAGCACCCGGTCTTCGTGCTCTCCCAGCTTCACGAGCGTTTGCGTCATGTTATCTTTCATTATAAAATATAACAAACTATTATATAAAACTTTCCATCGTTGCGATTGCCCTAGAACGCAGGCAGGGTCCCTTGTTCCGTCTTCTGCCCGACCTGCTCCTTCACTGAAGCAGCCACATGTGGCCCGAGCAGCCTGCGCAGCAATGAGATATCCGCTTTCTTCACGTCCCCGATATCCCGGATCCCGTTCCGGAACAGGATGCGGGCCCTGACTCTCCCAACCTGCCGCAGCCGCACCAGCGGCAGCAGCTCTTCTTTTATCCCGTACATCATGCGGATCCGGACCTTCATCACTTCCTTGAGCAGCGGCTGGAAGTGCAGCATCCGCGCAAGCTCCGCGCTGCAGTAGAGCAGCCAGTCCGCGATGTCCATCTTGCTCCGCAGCTCTCCCGGCCGGATCGCGTACCGGTCCATCAGGTCGTTGTCGCTCTGCTCCTCGATCCATTCCGCAAGGCAGGATGCCGTCTTGATGGAGTCCATGAACTCCTCGTACTCCGGATCGTACAGCCCCGGCTCCTCGTCGAACAGCACGTCCTCATGTTCCGCCAGCTTCTCCTGGTAGATGTCATACTCCCGCATCCGCAGGTGGAGCAGGGGCCGCATCTCCAGGGAATGGCTGATCATCTGGAGGAACGCGAAGGCAGCCATCTTCCTGCTCCCCGCGCGCTGCAGGCAGCTGACCAGGTGGGATGCGGTGTAGGGGTCGATGTACAGCTCAGCCACGCGCTTCCCGATCGGCGTGACCGTGATCCGCTCTCCCATGTCGCTGGCGCTCACGAAATCAGGCCGCCGGATGAACTCCCACTCCTCGAGCTGGCCCAGGATGCTGCCGATGATGCGCTGGATCCCCGCCATGTCCTGGTACTGGTGCGCGTAGAATGTCTTGCCGAAGAACGTGAGCAGCGAGGGAAGATCCCGGCAGACCCCGGATGCAAGCAGGCTGAGCACGTACGTCCTCAGCGCGGGCTCTGCAGCCAGCTTGGAGACGATGTCCTCCGGCTTGCCGTTGATGTATTTCTCCACTACTATCTCTTTCTCCGGCTTGGTGCCGGCGATGCAGATCGCCTCCCCGTACGTATCATACTTCGGCCTGCCCGCCCTGCCTGCCTGCTGGTGGTATTCCAGCACCGGTATCCACGACAGCCCATGCTGCCCGTGCCGCTTCAGGTCCCGGATGATTGCGCGGAACGCAGGCAGGTCCAGGCCCTGCGCCAGCGTCGGTGTGCAGCAGATGATCCTGATCTTCCCCTGCCGGAAATGCTCCTCCACCAGCTCCTTCTGCTCATGCACCAGCCCGGCATGGTGGTACGCTATCCCTTTCAGCACCGCCTTCGCCAGCCGCTCGCACTGGACAGTCGGCTGCTGCAGCGCATGGAGCACCTTGCTGCTCAGCTCGGCAAGGGCATCATCTGCCTTGAGCTTCTTGGCGATGTCTTCCGCGACCTTCTCCGCGCTCCGCTTGGTGTTGACAAAGACCAATGCCTGCTTCCCCTGCCGGAGCGTGTCCAGCGCGAGGTCGACCGCGGGGATGCCGCTTGCAGAAATGATCTCGGTGCGCTGCATACATGCATGGGTGCGCGGGAGATATTTAAAGGTAGTAGGTTGCTGTGGGCAGCGGCAGCCGCGCATCATCGTGGGCTGCCTGCGGGGGAGAATCAGGGGGATGCATATCAATTAAGATAAACGAAAGTTATATATACAAGTAACTTTTGTTTATTCTACTATGATTCCCCTGACGCTGAGATTGCGGAAAGCGCAGCACAAGGAAATAGCGAGAGCTCAGGACATGATTGTTGCAGAGCTGTACCGGCAGTTTGATACTGCGGTCATCCATGGCGGCACGGCAATATGGCGGTGCTACGGCGGAAACCGGTTTTCTGAGGACATTGACGTGTACATTCTGCGGGATATCAAAAGAGCAGACCGGCTGTTCAGCAATCTGGCTCAAAAAGGATTTACCCTAACAAAAAAAAGGATAACGAAAAACAGCATATACTCCAGCCTGGCCATCAACAGGATTACGGTGCGGCTTGAGGCCTTGTTCAAAAGATTACCGGGATCCCTCAAAGAATATGAAACCGCAGACAGCAATTTTATCACGGTCTATACCCTGACGCCCGAAGAGCTGATACGGGAAAAGGTTGGAGCATACCTTGACCGGCATAAAGTGAGGGATTTGTATGACGTTTTCTTCCTGCTGCGGCACGTAAAAAAGAAAGAAGAGATTGTGGAACATTTACAAAAACTGATTAGGGGATTTAAAGAGCCTGTAGACGAAGAGGAGCTGAAGGTATTAATCATTGAAGGGCTTGTCCCTGAGCCAGAGAACATGCTTGATTACATTAAGCGGTGGGTGGCATGATATGGGCAGGGAGAAATACCTTACGGATATCGCAGCATTATTCAAGAAAAGCCCGGTGGTCAGCGCTTCCTCTATTTCCAGGCTGATACGGAGCAAAAAGAGAGTGAAACAGTATCAAAAGCAGTTGGTCAGAAATTTGCTGCTGCAGGGCAGGATTAAGAAGCTGGTCAATGGAAACTATACGACACATGACGATCCTTCTTTGGCGGTGTTCTGCTTTAAGCCAGCGTACCTTGGCCTGCAGGATGCCATGAGCTACCATGAAGTATGGGAGCAGGAGACCATTCCGGTTATTATAACCGCTTCAAAAGCACGGCAGGGAATGCGGAAAGTGCTCGGCATGAATGTATTGATAAGGAGAATTGATAGGAAATATCTTTTCGGATATGAGTACGTAAAGCAGGGCGATTTTTATCTGCCTTATTCTGATATGGAGAAAACACTTATTGATATGGCTTATTTCAGACAAAAGTTCAGCGAAGAAACAATGAAGAATATTAAAGAAAAAATTGATAAGAAAAAGTTAAAGAGTTATTTGAATGTGTATCCAAAAATATTTAGAGAAATAGTTTTGAGGAAGTTGGATGAATGAAAAGATTGTCGACGGGAATAGGAAAAGTTTTTAGTTTTGTTGGATAGTTTCAGAAATAAGGGTTATTGGGAAAGAGTGAAATTAACGAGAGTTGATAATAGTAATTGGATTAAAAATATTTGTATCTAAATAAGGACAAATGATTTTTACTCTATTCTTTTAAAATATTCTGATTTAATAGGAAAAGATTTTCCAAAGGATTCTATCCCATTTATTGTTTTTTCATCTCCGCCGCTCCATATCATTAATTGATATAATTCTAATTCAGATTCTTTTGCACTCCAATCATCATACGTAATCAGAAAGTATCCTTCGTCTCTATTACCAAAGATGGTTTTTGGAAGGATTAATTTAGCAATATCAACTATTATTTTAGGTACATACCTGCTGTATTCAACGCTTTGTATTCCTCCAACAAAATCAAAACTTTCCCCTGCAACCATATAGTGATATGCCCCATAATAAACAGGACCCATAAATATAACTTCCTTTCTTCTTCTAAGTGTAGTCTTTCCTAAAATATTCCAAGAATCTGATCTAGCATCATCAGTCCTATAACCATATTCATTCTGTCCTCCCGAGATATCGGTCATATATTCCCAACCCTGAGAATAACTGTACTTCGGATTAGTACTAGGTGTCCATGCCTTATCCTCAGTTTGTTTAATCATAAATTCCCATTCCTTACTTGATAAATCCAAATTCATCGCTTCTCCAGAACCATGTAAATAGTGCATTAATGCTTTAATACCTCTTCCATAATTATTCGAAGCCAAGTCAAGAACAAATGTGGGAGTTAACATTGTTGCATAATAAAACATATTTGGGATTATTTTCTTCTCCTGATTCCCACTCGGATCAACATACTTCATCGGATTGTTCAATGTATACGCATACAGATTCAGCGACTGCGGATTTCCTAAGCGGCCTTTCACCGTGTCCGGCGTCACAAACCTGCCGAAGTCAGCGGCGTAATACCGCGCCCCGTAATAATTCAGCTTGGTGTCCTTATCCAGCTCCTTCGAATTATACCCGATTTTCGAGCCGCCGGCCAGCTCCATGCCAAAGGGGTCGTACCTCTTCTCCTCGACGACCTTGCCATCCTCATCAGTGACTACGGTCGCCGAGCCGAGGTGATCGTTATGGAAATAGAAGGTCTTCCCGTCCTGCTGCTTTGCTATCCTCTGTCCATTGGCATATATATAGACAATCTGCGTTCTCGGCTGGGGCGCCCCGTCCGTCTGCTGGCTTGTTCCTGGGAAACCAGGCTCCGGTATCAGCACATCATTCATCAGCAGCCGCGCGTCTGCAGGAAAGGCTAAGGTCATGATGATGACCAGCAGGGCGGCGGATCTCATAGAATTCTCCGGGTATCCTGGCTATAAAAACCCTACGCTTTCCTGCTCAGCCAGTGCAATTCCCTCCTATAATAGGTATCGATTTCCCCTGACAGGAATAGCAATAACTGAAGAAGTGCAATCCTTATCATTCCAACAGCTGCATTATCTTCCGGGCCCTTATGACTGGGATACCATTATACGCTTTTAAAGAAAGCAAATCCTCATCTCCGCTGATAAGGTAATCGGCTTTTGCGCTTTCTGCGCATTCAAGGAATTTGTTGTCTTTTTCATCCCTGCAGGCTTTTATGTGTGATTGCGGAGCAATGACCATCTGGGATAGCGAAGCGATTTTTTGGACAATCTGGTCCGGCGTTACATCTGCTTTCCTCGCCGCTTCACTGAATTTTGGTCTTTTAGCCACTTCTTCAACCCCTTTAAGAATCTGGCTCGTGACATACAATCTTGCCTTGCCCTGCTCAATCTTCCTCAGCAGGTCAGCTTCATTCCCCTCCCAAAAGAAAGCGGAAACAATAGTGTTCGTGTCCAGAACGAGCTTAAGCGGCATTCCGTACATCCTGGATGGCTTTTTGCACGTCTGCTCTGGTTAATCCTGCCTGCTTTGCCGCCTGCCGCAATGGCCGGGCGATGTCGTCAAATGTTTTTTTGATTGCCGACTTCTCTATCTTCTTCAGGATTACGGTCCCACCCCCGCCAAATACCATGAATTGGTCTGATTTCTTTATCCCCATCTCCTTCCTGAGGGAAGATGGAATAACGACCTGCCCTTTTTCAGATATTCTTGTTAATTCAACTTGCATAGCGCACCACGAGTAGAATAAGTAAAACGTATCTTACTTATATACTTTTCGATTTTTGTTACTCAAGGCGCCGAAAGGCGTTTTGAGGTCAAAAATCCGCCTTCTGGACAGCGGATTTTTGTTACACTTTCCTGCTCAGCCACAGCAATGCGATCCCGACGACGACGTACGCGGCCGCCAGATAGCCGATCTGCGGGATCTTGCTGTCGAGGTACAGGGAGACAAAGGCCTCGACCTCGCTCCCGTACTGCGCGACCGAGCGCATGACCGTGTCCCTGCCGTAAAAGAACACCACACCTGCCAGCGCCCCGGGGATGAACGAATAGAGCGCGATGCTCCGCACCGCCTGCCGGTAGGAATCCCGCAGGAGAAACGTGGCGAAGACCGCGATCGCGATCAGCGCGATTGCGCCGCCGAGCAGCGGGAGCGAAAATGAGGGCACCCGCCCTTCTACCTCCGCGGGCAGCCCCAAGACAAGCAGGTAGGGGATCAGCAGCCCCAGCCCGGCAGTGTACATGATCGCCAGGACCGGCCGGACGATGAAGAACAGGAATCTGCCCATATACCTGCCTTTACCCAAAGGTTTAAATAGATAGCGGTAGAGGGGCTCGATTGCAAGTTCACTCATAATTAGAAAGATTTAAGGGGCTTTCGCCCCCATCTGTCTCTCAAGATGGGGGTGGTTGGAGCCCCTTCAATGCGTAAAAGGACTTACGACCAAGACCTTAATAAAGTTGTCGGAAAG
>DATDVW010000011.1:0-9624 GCA_035289865.1 Candidatus Nanoarchaeia archaeon | reverse complement strand
CAACAGCATGCTCAAGAGGGGAATGGGAGAGACTTTGCGGGGAAAGACCGTCGGGCAGCAGGCAAGGCACTTCTACATGAAGTGCTTTACACATAATATACTCATGAGGTGTTAAAGATGGAACTTGCAATCAAGCCGGTTATCCGCCGGCTGCGTTCAAAATCTCCGCTGCGCTCCGGGTGAGCGGCTTCTCGCTTGTGCTGGAGCTCCAGATGACCGACGTTCCCCGGCAGCTGTTTACGCCCAGCTGGCATGCAAGAAGGGGCATGAAGCCCCTTTCGCGGCATTCCAGAACAGGCTGAGCGCCGCGATAGTGTGGCCTTGCGCCGCACCTCTTTTGGTCAAGCTCTCAGAAACGAAGTTTCTGATGACGCTCAGAAATCTTCGATTTCTGACGTTTTGTAAAAGGTTGGGGACAACCCCCTTGTCGGTATACCGAATGAGACGCAGAAGCTCGACCTCAGGCCGCTCACCTGCTTTTTGAACGCAGCCGGTTATCCGCCCTGTGCGCCGATGATATCAGACACTGCCGCATCAATGATATCCGCCGGAATGGCGAATCCCAGGCCCTCCACCGCGGAGCCGGACACCTTGAAGGTGTTCATGCCGACCATCTCGCCATGCCTGTTTACCAGTGGGCCGCCGCTGCTGCCCGGGCTGATGGGGACATCGGTCTGGATATAGCCGATGTTGTTGTTCTGATTCACTTTTCTCTCCACCGCGCTGATGATGCCCTCGGTCACGGTAAACGAGAGCCCGCTCGGGCTCCCCAATGCGATGACCTTCTCCCCGACCTGGACATCATCGGTGGTGGGCAGCCGAGTGTAATCGCTGGCGATCTTCAGCAGGGCGATGTCCTTGCTGGCGTCCGCCCCGATCAGCACAACGCTGTGCTGCTTGCCGTCGTATGTCTGGATGCCTGCCTGCGTCGCCCCATCAACCACATGCCAGTTGGTGACGATATAGCCGCCTGCCCGGATGAAGGCGCCGGAGCCCTGGCCCTTGTTGGTGAGCACGGAAACGACTGATTCCAGGACATCCTCCACGATGGCGGAGAAATCAGCGCTCTCCACCTTGATATCTTTCAGGTCGCTCTTCAGCGAGGAGATCTGCTGCTGGCTCTCCAGCTCATTGGTCTGGATGACATCCAGGAGGTTGTTGGTGTTCTCCTCCAAGGAGCTCTCCAGGCCGGACAGCTGTCGGGTGAGGATGAGGTTCTGGGACTGCATGGTGCTTTTCAGCTCGGTGACATTATCAGACAATCCCCGGAGATCTGCGCTCACTGCGCTGATCTGCGCGGTGTACTCGATCCGGAGCTGGTAGGAACTGTAGAGCTGGATGCCGAACACGATGAGCACTGCCGCGGCAAGGGCGATCAGTATCTTATCGGTCTTGTCCATATCCTGGATGAAACCGCAGGGGTATTTAAACGTTGTTGAGCGCGGCAAGCAGCGCTTTCAGTTCACTATGCGACAGCTGCCGGAGCCTGATGCCGCTGATTCCGGGAAGATGCTCCCTGCACCATGCCCCTGCCTGGCGCTTGCTCCAGCCCTTCTGCTGCCAGAGGGCGTGCTCCACCGCGTTCTTCACCCTCTTGTCCTGCTGGTCGAGCACCTCCCGGGGCAGCGACCGCTCTTTTTTCGGGATGAGGCGGATCAGCACGCTGTCCACCCTTGGCTTTGGGGAGAATGCTGTCCGCGGCACCTCTATCAGGCGCTCCAGCGTGAAATAGTAGGGGAGCAGCAGGCTGAGCTTCTGCCCGGTGATGGCCCGGTAAAACCGCGCGCTGACCAGGAGGATGATTCTTTTACAGGAGGCACGCATCAGCTGATAGAACAGCGGCTCGGAGATATTGTAGGGGATATTGCCGATGACGATGTCCGCTTTCGGAGGGGGGACCAGGAGGATGTTCGCAAACAGCGGCCTGATGTTCTTATGCTCCTGCCGCAGCTGCAGAAGCGCCGGCCGGAATTTCCCGTCTTTTTCCACTGCAATGAGCAGCTTTGCCGCGCACAAGAGCCTGGTGAGGTTTCCCGGGCCTGCGCCGACCTCCAGCACGACATCATCCGGAGAGACCTGCGCTGCCTGCGCGATTTCTCTCAGGAGGCGCTGATCCGTGAGAAAGTGCTGGTTCGATTCATTGATGCCCATAGTATCTCTTGCGGAGCTCCTGGTACCGGGCATATTCCGTGGAGCGCTTGATCCGCTCAAATTCCGGGGCGGATATCTGATCGATGACGCGGGAAGCGGCGTCCAGCAGCGTGCGGACGTCCGGGCGGCCTGCGGCGCTCCTGCGGAACATCCCCCGGATGCGGCCGGACAGCGCGGCGGGGGCTGATCTCAGCATCTTGCTCAGCGGCATGCCGGGCAGGCGCCATCGGACCGGCCTTTGTATATCTCCCTCGATGATATGGACCTTCCCGCTGGCCAGCCCCCTCAGGAAATGATCGTCGCTGCTCTCTTCCTCCTGCTGCTTCCGCCAGCGGATCCGGGGAAAGAAGCTCCTTTTCCTCTTCCGGAAGTGGGAGTCCAGGATCCTGCCGATTTTTTTGGCGTGGTGCATGCTACAAGGTGCTGAGGCTGCCGGTGACCCGGTCTATCTTCTCTTCCCCGTCCGGGCCGATGCCCAGCGCGGTGATGGTGCCGGGCTCCACCACAGTATGGCCCGCATCAGTGATGAGGGATGAGACGAGCTTCGCCGCCCTGCATCTCTTCTGATAAGAGATCAATTCCGCAAGGTCCGCGACGCCCAGCACGATCTTCTTCATCCCCTGCTTCCGCCATTCCTTCACCTTTGCAGCCGGCGAGCGGAACGCGGCATCGACCGCGGCATGGGCTGCCTGGGCAGCAGCCTTTCCTGCCGGAAGGGCGAGGTCTTTGCGGATGAGGATCACCTGCTTGTAGGGAGGCATGGACTCCACCTGCCCAACCTGATTTATAAACCTTTGGGCAATGCTTTTAAACTAAATACGCCTTCTTTTTCCATGGATGAACACGCTGCTCGCATCTACGACCATGTTCGATCGATAATCGGCCCTTATTTTCCTACTGAGGAAAATATCCTCCACTGGCTGATGCCCAAGAATAACCTTGTTTCTGCTGGCGAGGCGCTTTATGCATTGACCCAGGTCTATGTCGGTAGCCCGCGGCCAGGAGACTCCAAGTGGCTGACCGAAGAATACCTGCCTGGCGTACAAAACCCTTTGTTTGACGCGCGGATCACCCTCCTCCATGCTATTGACCGGCAGTTTCCCCGATCCCCGCGCCATTATGATGCGCAGTTCTCCAACCTTGAGGCTATCGGATTCCGCATCTCCGCCCTGCCCGCACCTCAGCGTGCGAAGGAGAGCCTACTCAAAAATATTGACCGGCTGCTCTCCGGCAGAAAACCCTGGAAAACAGCGGAGGCCGACGGCACCGCCCTTCCCCTGCCTCATTTTTTTATTGAGCAGGGCACGGTTTACAGTACACTCTGCCTGCGGAGGATTGCCGATGCCTTTACCGCAGTTACCTATCCGGAGCGCGGTTTTTCAGACAAAACGCCTGAGGAATTTTTGTTATCCATCGTTGGCCAAGCCGAGATGATTCCCGGAGCAAGTTCCGCGTTCCCGAACACCATCGACGCCCATGTCTCTGCATTGTTTGCTCAGTACGGCAAGCCACCGGGCAGCGGCTATATCAACACCCCGATAATTGAGCCCATTCCCGACCAAGATTTTGTATTCGGGACGGATGGCAGCTTCCATGTGCATCGGGAATCTTCCGTTAGCCTGGGATTATACCACACCGCTATCCCGCATTTTTTTGAGAGGTATGGGATTACGCAAGATAGTATGAGGAGCCGTGGCGGACACATCAAACGCCATCTTTATGATGGAGTGAGATTTTACCTTTCTCAAAACGGGCTGGAAATCCCTTTTGGCAACCGCAGATACACTGACCAATACGAGCCCCGGCATGCTGACCGGTTCACCCCTGAATTTTTTACGGATTCACTCAGGAAGCTTGCAAGGGATCTTGGCGGTACCCATCGTCCGGAAAAATAACCCTTATCCCTATGGAAAATCCCCGAGCCCCTTCTGCACCTGCTTCGGCTTCACCATCTCCTCTTCCTGTATGTCCTCTTCCGAGAATATCGGGATACCGTAGACACCGTCATAGCCCGGCTTGAAAGGGATCTTCTTGTTCCTGTTCCTGATGATCACATCCGCAATCTCCTCCTCAACCACATCCAGGAGCTGCTCCCTCTTGCTCTCCAGCAGCACCGCAAGCTCATTCCCGCATGAGGCGATGAGGTCGTTGTACACCTTCCACACCTTCGGTGAGCTGACGGGCTGCCTGTTGATGCCGGCGATCAGCTCGGAGAGGGGGATGAGGTTCTGGAAGGGGACGGCGTGGCTTGGGGTGTAGCCTTCCGGCCGGTCTGCAAGCTCCTCCACCCGGTGCAGCACTCCAATGGTGAGCTGGCTGCCGCAGGCCGGGCAGCGGTTCCTGTTCTTGATGGAGTCTGCCGGATGCAGGCAGACATTGCAGCTGCGGTGGCCGTCATAGTGGTACTTGCCCTCCTCAGGCCAGAACTCCAGTGTCTTTTCGATCTTCTTCTCATGGATGGCATTGATGATGTTCTTGTACGTGAGCTTCTCCACACCAAAGATGGTCGCTTCCCTGCCGATGCGCCAGGGCCAGTGGCTGTGGAGGTCGGAGAAGGAGAGGATCGCGATGTTGTCCAGCTCGGAAATGCGCCAGTTCATGGAGGGATCTGAGCTCAGCCCGGTCTCTATCGCCCGGATATGCCTTGCCTGGTCCTTGAAGCACTCCCTGATGCTGTTGAACCCGGACATGCTGCCATACATGCTGAACCAGGGCGTCCAGACATGGGCGGGGATGATCTCGATCTCCGGTGATATCCTCCTCAGCTCCTCGGTGAATTCCGGGCAGGGGATGTTGAATATCGGCCTGCCGTCGTAATCCACCCTCCCGTGCTTCAGGAGATACTCGGTGATCTGGCCGACAACCCCGAAATCCGGGGCCAGCACGATATTGTGGATGCGCCTGCCCCTGCCGCCGTCAGAGTAGATGAGGGAGATCTCGGTCTGGAGGAGAAAGGGAAACCCGGATGCGGTGCGGCATATGCCGTCCTGCTCGGTGAGCTTGCCTTTCAGCTCCTGGATCCAGAGGGGATGGGTGAAGTCGCCTGTCCCCAGGAGATGCAGCCCCTTGATCCGGGCGTACTTCTCCAGGTTCTCCAGGTCCAGGTTCTTTGATGTGGCGCGGGCGTGCTTGGAGTGGACATGCAGGTCTGCGATGATCATAAAAAAGAGCTTCTTCCTGCTGTTTAAATAGTTTGTTGGGAAAGAGTATCTATGCCTGCCTATGCCTGATTGTGGTTTATTCCATGCTCATGAACTCATGGATATAGGACATTATCCCTTCTTTCTTTTCCCCATTGATGGACACCTGCTTCCCGTATTCTGTCTTTTTCAAATACAGGATACCTTCCCTGATCAATTCTTGCGACATCTCTTTTGCTCTTCCCTGAATGTCTGATGGAAACCCTTTTTGGAGGTTCTCCAAGGCAGTATGGCTGTGCTCAAATTTCCCTTTACGAGTAAGCTTATGCAGGATTTTTCCTTTGATCTGCCCGTCTGTCCACATCAGTCCACCAAAATGAACTTTGAATGGCAAGATTTATATACTTTTCGTGCTCGTTCTTTGTTATGGAAAACAAATCATTGCTGCTTACCCTCACCGGCGATATGCCCCTATTCAAGATAATTGATTTCCTGCTGGAGCACAAGGGCATGGACTTCAGCAAGGCGGATATCGCCCGCGGGGCTGAAATCTCCCGGGCGTCGCTGTTCCATCACTGGAATGAGATCGAAAAACACGGCATCGTGAAGGTTACGCGGCGATTCGGCAAGACCAATCTCTATACGCTGAACTCCAAAAATCCGGTTGCGCAGAGGATCATTGAGCTGGAAAAAACGCTCATCGCCGAGGCGCTGCCCACCAGGGGAAAGAAGGAGATAGTGATTGAAAATTAAGTCCGTCTCATATAATAAACTATAAATACACCTCTCTTATTCACATCCCTATGCGCATCCTCGCACTGCACGCCGACCGGATATCCTTCACTGCCAAAAGCAAGGCGATCAAGGATGCGGAAGACGCCTCCCCTGCCGCTGAGGAAGTAAATGAATGCCTGGTGGTGTTCAGCTCGGTGGAGCAGCGGGATGAGCGGCAGCCGGATGCGGTCGCCGCACGCTACGTGCAGGAGGTTGCGGACATCGCCTCCCAAGTGAGCACCAGGAAGATCGTCCTCTACCCTTATGTCCACCTGAGCAGCACGCCCAGCAGCCCCAGGACAGCGCTCCAGGTGTTCGCTGCAGCAGAAAAGGAGCTGAAGGGGCAGGGCTATACCGTGATCCGTGCTCCCTTTGGCTGGTACAAGGAATTCACGATCAGCTGCAAGGGGCATCCGCTGGCAGAGCTCAGCAGGGAATTCTCTGCAGAGGGGGAGCAGCCGGAGCAGGCTGCCATTGCCGCGGAAAAGAAGCTGGAATCGCACTGGTTTGTGCTGGATACCCATGGAAAGCTGCATGAGGTGACGCTGCAGGACAACAGCCTGCAGGGATTCTCCTTTGCCCAGCACCGGAACCTGGAACTGTTCGCCAAATACGAGATGGCCAAGGTCAGGGTTGGGAAGCAGGAGCCGCCGCACGTCTCCCTGATGAAGAAGCTGGAGCTGATCGGCTATGAGCCGGGATCGGACTCCGGGCATTTCCGCTTTTATCCCAAGGGCAGGCTGATCAAGAAGCTGCTGGAGGATTATGTGACGGACATGACCATTGCCTATGGCGGCTTAGAGGTGGAGACCCCGATCATGTATGACATGCAGCACCCCAGCCTGGCGAAATATCTCGCCAAGTTTCCCGCCCGGCAGTATGTCATCGAATCAGACAAGCGGAAATTCTTCCTGCGCTTCTCTGCCTGCTTCGGGCAGTTCCTCATTGCCCATGATGCGCAGGTCTCCTACAAGAACCTGCCCCTCAGGCTTTATGAGCTCACCCGGTACAGTTTCCGGCGCGAGCAGTCCGGGGAGCTGTCCGGGATCAGGAGACTGCGGGCGTTCACCATGCCGGACGTGCATGCCCTCTGCGGATCGCTTCCCCAGGCCATGGAAGAATACAAGCGCAGGCTGCATCTCTGCATGGAGGTGATCACCGGCATCGGCTTTTCCCTGGATGACTTCGAGATGGCGCTCCGGGTGACCGCTGACTTCTACAAAGAGCATAAGGATTTCATCAAGGAGATCGTGCAGCTGTTCGGCAAGCCCTGCCTGATCGAGATGTGGGAGCAGCGGGCCTTTTACTTCGTGCTGAAATACGAGTTCAATTTCGTGGACAACCTGCAGAAGGCAGCTGCCCTCTCCACTGACCAGATTGATGTGGAGAACGGGGAGCGGTATGGGCTCACCTTTGCGGACAGGGACAACACCAAGAAGACCATCCCCTATATCCTGCACTGTTCCCCCTCGGGAGCGATTGAGCGGGTGTTCTACGCCCTGCTGGAAAAGGCATACCGCGAGCAGCAGGCGGGAAAGAAGCCCAGCCTTCCCTTGTGGCTCGCTCCCACCCAGGTGCGGATCATCCCGGTGTCCAATGAGAAGCACCTGCAGGGCGCTGAGGCGGTCTGCAGGGAGATGCTCTCCCGCCAGGTACGGGCAGACATCGATGACCATGAGGATACCTTAGGGAAGCGGATCAAGCGGGCTGAGGAGGAATGGGTGCCGTATATCGTGGTGGTGGGCGATAAGGAGCTGCAGAGCAGGCAGCTCATGACCAGGATACGGGAGAGCGGATTGCAGCAGCAGTACAGCAGCGAGGGGCTGGTCCAGGAGATCCGGGAGAAGGCTGCGGGCAGGCCCTGGAAGCCGCTGGCACTGCCGATGTTCCTCTCCCAGCGGGCACTGTTCACTGGCTGATTTATTCTTCTGTAGTGGAGACATAAG
Organism: Candidatus Nanoarchaeia archaeon; assembly: GCA_035289865.1. Taxonomy (GTDB): domain Archaea; phylum Nanobdellota; class Nanobdellia; order Woesearchaeales; family JACQNA01; genus JACQNA01. The sequence continues at coordinate 1,613 of DATDVW010000011.1, read as the reverse complement.
CGGACCGATATGTACTGCTTTTCCCATAAATTTATATAGGGGTAGCAGTAGAAGCTTTCTGGAATAGCACAACGATACTCAGGAGGGATTGTTCATGACCAAGGGAAGATGCATGAAATGCAAGAAGCAGGTAGAGATCAGCAACGGCAAGGAGACCATCATGAAGAACGGCATGAAGGCAATCAAGGGAGAGTGCCCATCATGCGCGACCAAGGTGTTTAGGATTCTTGGGAAGGCGTAGATTTTTCTTTTATTTTTTATTCTTTTTTATTCAGTGGGTTTTTTGATCTGCCGCTAAGAATATCACTCATCTCGATGATGACCCCCTCGTATATTCTCTGAAATGATGTTCCGCCAGAGTACTCTTCTGTGGTTTGCTTACCCATATCATACACTCTCACTTTCCCATCTTGGAGTACGAGCACTTTCCGCTGGGCATGGGGAACTGGACTGCCTCTGAATTTCTCTTTCGCTTCCCGAATCAGGTCTGACAGCGTTATTTCACCACTCAACGCGTTCTCATCAACAAAGAAATCTCCCCAAACCGGGCCATCTCTCTTATCTAGCCTTCCCGGCACCTGCACTAGCCTATCCAAGGTGCCATCCTTGCCCTGATCAAACAATGCATATGACGTGCTGCCATCCATTGTTATCCAAGAATAGCCAGGGATAGTCGTATACTGAACATCTCCCGCATCAATCATATGCCCATCACTAGATCTTCCATTGATGCTTATTTCTACTTTCTTGCCGTATTTCTGGGCATACGCATCAACGTCTGCAATCTTCATGGTCAGATCCTGCGCATAACCCGAGGTCGCAATCAGCACGCCCGCAATCCCTCTTGCAATGGTGCTGAGGAATCCCTTTCGTAAATGCGTTTTTTGGTCCATGTTTCTTGCCTTTTACCTGCGCACATCTACAGCTTTACCAAGACCCGCGAGTTTTGTATATACCGCGTTTACCACATCAAATCCTAATAGATTTTCCGGAACGGAAACAAATCCGCTCTCAGCAACAAATACCTTTCGCTGTGGCCGGTATACATTCTCTTGTGCTCGATATGACCCATTTACACCATTGGTTGCGTCGATTTTCATAGTAAACACCCCCTATCCATGATAGAGATGCCCTTCTATATAAACCTTTCTATTTTAATCACTCTAAAGTAACTAATAACTACTTTTTCTCTCTTTCCCGTCGCGAATATTGTTATTGTTTATAAGTAGTGAAAATAGAAAGATTTATAAATATCCTCTGTTCTCTGCTCCCTATTGGGGGCTTTATGTACAAAACAAAAGAAGAGCGATTATCACCGGAATTTATCAATGGCGAACTACGATCATTGTTAGGACTATCGTTTCCTGAGTATGTGCCGCCTCAGGGTTCTCCTGAAATACCTCTTGAGGGGGAAGTCTACGCCCATCGGTGGAAAGACCGGGCTACTGGAGAAAGGAAGAGAACCTGGCACGGCCCGGGAACAGCTGCGTATCTCCGGGCAATACGTGTTGATCATGCGTTACGCAGAGGATATCAGGAAGTATTCTCTGGAGATCCAAGTCTAAAATATGGACGCAGGCAGCATTTTACTCCTGACCAGATCGCTGCTCTAG
>DATDVW010000010.1:0-8863 GCA_035289865.1 Candidatus Nanoarchaeia archaeon | reverse complement strand
TCCGATGTCGATGAGCCAAAGCAAAGTGCTTCAGCTGCTCAAAGGAAATTTGAGCCACAAATTATTTCGGCGGCAGCCGAAATTTCGTCTGCGCTATCCGCAGGGGCATTTCTTCAGCCCCGGAGCGTATGCCGGCAGCGTGGGCTACAATACTGTTGACTTTGTCGACAGCTATGTGAGAAATCAGGCCGATATACACCAGACGCGGCTTCCGTCGTTCGCGTCAGGAAGCCCCGCTCCGAACTCCGCAGAGTGAGGAGTTGGGCGAAGCCCAACCCTTTAGGGCGGGGAGGAGGTCACTTTTAAAGTTAATAGGAATGATCTCAAGGAGAGTGTTAAATTAGCGGAAATCATTATTAAAGACAAGCTTAAGATCCGCCAAATAGATGAAATCTTAGAACATTCTCCAAGATTGTTACTAAATGATGCATTAAATCGTTCAATGCATGGATTAGGAGAGAAGAATTTGAGAGAATTATTTTTTGATAACATCCATACCCCTGCTATAAAATATGAAGAGGACTTCAAAGTATATCTGGAGGGGTATAATTTATTTGAAGCATTTAAATTAGTCGTGATTGCGCAGTTATTCAAAGAGTATTCCCCAGAAGAAGCGGCTTTTCTTGCATTATACCGGTACCATAACGGCTTTTTTAGCTATACTGGTGTATATAAAGAGAATCAATCAAGAAATTCTTTGAATCTTCCAAAAAGCAATTCGAACGAAGATTATAGCATTTTCATTAAGGAAAGCCCTTTCTTAGAATTTATAGATTTTGTATTAAGCGATAAACTTCTAAGATCAGGATTTGATACCGCCCCTATCTTCAAGCCATATATTCCCATTTTCATCACAATAAAACTGTTAAAACAAATTAATAAGAATAACCCTAAAAATAATAAAATATATCATAAAATAAATGAGAAATATTCAGATATTGAAAAAACCTCCAAGAAATTAATTCTTGATTTTGATAAAAATTGGCTAAATGTTGCGGAAGAGTTGGATAAATACCAAGGCTGGAGAAGTTGAAGTGAACCGTGAATTTGTAATCAGAATTTGCATTCTGTTTTGGTTAGTTATCCCTATCTCCTTCGCCATCACCACCTACGAAGAAACCTCCTTGGTCTCGATATTCAGGCCGAAGATGGTGGATAATTCATACTCGCTGGCGGTGTCTGATTTCATTAAGGAGAAGATTGGCGACTCTACCTTCCATAAGGACGTGATGATTGTCGGGGACGATTATGTGGTGCCGGGGTATAGGAATGAATTTGCAGTAGATTCAATTTGGGTCCCATTTATTAATAAAATAGACGAATATGGAATTTACACGGACCAGCCTTATGTAACTGTTGAAGGCCTGCCGCAAATAAATGAATTAGACTTAATATTCACTCAAGAGGGAAGGGTGGAGGATAAACAAGTGATGCTTATAGTTCCGGATAGCATCCCTCCAGATTTAAGAATTGGCATAGACAAGCTAAAGAATGTTATAAAGACAAAATTCAGGACAGACGATATTTCTGAAAAGAAAGGATCAGAGCTTATAATTGGGGATTACGGTATTAGGGGAACTACGCTTGTAATAATCGGTAATCTGGAAAATAAAATTTCTGACTCAAAGGACAGTCCTTACCTTGCTTGTTGCCTGGCGACTAAAGCGGATGGTATTTGGTCACACGACCCGCATTTTCTGGAACAAGATAAATTGAGGATATTTACGAATAAGAATCTATTGTATATGTCAAGAACATCCGCGCTTTAGGGTGGGTTTTCTTGAGTATGCTCAGAGATACAAGGCATTTCTGATGAAGCGTAGAGTGTGGGTGGTGATTTCTGATACATCGATACTATCACGCAACCAGCTCATCCACAATCCGCTGCAATCCAGTCACCACACGCTCATCCCGCGGCCGCCGGTCCGGCACGAAGGGTTTTCCGAGCAGGCGTTGGATGCCCATGATATACCGGACTGCGATATGCACCCGCTGCTCCGGCGTGTATCCCTTGTCGCCCTCTGAAAAACCGCGGGCAAACTCCTTTGAATATGATTTTGGCGACAGTTCAGCAATCTCCCCGCGGCGCAGCTTTGCCGTCTGCTCCTGATAATCATCACTGAGCCAGAAGCGGGACGAATCCATAGTAAGGATTTCATCTTGGCTCACGATATGCCCTTCCCGGTCAACCCCATGCTCAAATTTTGTGTCCACCAGGATGATGCCTTTTTCTGCAAGATACCGGGCTGCCCGGTCAAATGCGGCAAGACCGCCCTGCCTGAGCGCATGGTATTGTTCGCGGGTGCAGATGCCCCGCCGGATCATCTCCTCAGGATCCAGCGTCTCATCATGCTCATCTGATTTTGTGGAGGGAGTATCCATGATGTATGGCAGCGGCCCGTTGGGAATCAGCCCTTCAGGCAATGCGTGCCCGGCAAATATCCGCTCTCCCCGCACAAAATATGCCTGATAGAGCGATGTGGATGTGGTGCTCTTCGCAGCATATGCGCGGAAGATGTTCTCTACGGGGATAGTGTGCAGGTTTTCAGCGGCGATGGCCACTGCAGTATCCTCCAGCCCGGGCACCTCAAGCTGCGATGTGCCGATATCCTGCTCAACCAGCCGCCGCATATAGTTATGGTTTGCTGCAAGGATCTGGTCCTTGAATGGGATTGATCCCCGGGTGATGTCATGCGTGGAGATGCGCTCTGTCCGGACCATGATCCGGAGCGGCCTGCCGTCTTTTGCCAGCAGCGGCGGATTCTCCCGCCCGCCGGCCATCCCCCCATAAATGGAGTCAGAGACCTTTCCCGGGCGGACAGCATATCCCTGCAGCCGGGGGATTGCTCCGGAATCGAGTATTGCCTGTGTGGAGCTGATCGCTCTTTCATCTGTGATGCACTCTTCAACTAGCTTCCGTGCCTGCTGCTCATTAAGGTTTTCCATCAGCATACCTCCCCGCTACACCTTGCGCATAATCAATATTCCGCTGCGCCCGCTCGCCTGCTGAGCCGGTATAGAGCTCTAATCCCCCCTTAAGGATACTTTGTTCTCTGCTGTTGAGTCCGGAGAAAAACTGCTCGAAATGCCTGTCCGCACGCGCAACGTCCAGCAATGGCCGCTGCTCCCGCTGCGCAGCCCTGGAAAACTCCTTCACCGCATCATGGCCAACCCCGTACTGCGGATGGATCCACGCATGCGCCCGCATGATGGCGACCATGGCCTCGCTGGGGAATCTTCTCACGCTCTCCAGGTTCCCCGCCATCCGGTCATGGTTTACCGAAAGCTGGTCCAGCTCTTTGCTCGCCCGGCAGAACGATTCATAAACCTCAGCCATCATCTCCTGCGGCTGGTATCTTCCCTGCACCGAGCCCCGGAGATCCCGCTGCAGGTCAGACTGGATCATTGCGTATAAGACCGGCATGCCGCTTTGGACAACGATGCCTTTTCCGGCGATATTTTCCCAGTTGATGGGATTATTCTTGCTTGCGTCAGCGCTCGAGCCGCCCAGCCGCAGCCTGCCCTCCCGTGAAGTCACTTCACCGATATCTGAGCAATACAGCAGCCGCATATCGTTTGCAAAATCACCGAGAACGTACGCGAGCGTGGCCAATCCATGCCCGACATCAGCCAGGCGCTCTTTTTGCACGATCTGCGTTGCGGTGAGATCAGGCTTCAGGCCAAGCTTCGCAAGCACCCTTTCTTCAAAAGCAAGCGATCTTCCCTCTCCAATAACCATATCGATGCTCCCTCCGGTGCCGACGATTCCGCTTATCTTGCCCCGCAAATCAGCAAACGCGCCATCGCAGAATTCAGTCCGCCCTGCAAGCCGGGCTGCATACAGCGCAAGGGTGGCCGAAAAAGGGACCGGGGATGTCCGCTGGAGGTGCGTTCTTCCTGCTTGCAATACTCTGGTATACTCTTCTGCCGATGAGCACAGCTTTCCGATTACCTCAGCAACTTTCGGCCGGATGACCTCTTTCCATGCCCCCTGAAACAGGACAGAGCGGGCAGTATCCAAGATATCATACGATGTAGTGCCCGGATGCAGCAGCGCCTTGATCTCCTGCGGCATCCATCTTCCCAGCTCCTCAAGAACAGCGAGCTGGTCATGCCGCAGCCTGCCTTCCAGCAGCGCCGCATTCAGGGGATCAAACTGCTGCACTGCTGCGCGCACCGCTGCAACATGCTCTTGCCTTGCCTGGCCGAATTCAGCCCTCGTCTCCAAAAGGACAAGTTGGATGCGGGCGCACATGCTCCATTCAGCCGCTGCGCTGATATATGGGGCGAGCTTTGCTGACTCCCGGGCATATTTTCCATCGTCAGGGCTGATGCTATTCAGGCGCAGACGCTCTTCGAGCATCTGTTCTCTGCTCATCCCTGCGGTCAGGTCTGTCATGTTAAAAATGCTCGCCCCTGTATTTTCTGCCTATCGTACCATCTGCATTTTGCAGCTCTCTTATCTTCACGCTCATGGTTTCCTGGAGTATTCTTCGGTATTCAAGATTGAGATACGAATACATCTGCGCAACAGCCCTTCCGACGTCTCCTGCCCGCGCAAGGTAAAGGTTGGAGCTTCCCGGAGGGTTGGTCAAACAGCTCTGGTTCGGCGCATCTGGGGGGCAGCTGATTACCGGATGAACTGAAAGAAAAGAAAGTGTTCCTGACAGCGCATCAGTCCCCCCGGCAACCGCAACCATGGCCAGCGCGCCGTTGAGGCTGTTATATTCCAGGATACGCTCATATAGCTCATCAGGCTGCTTGTGCGCAGAGCAAATCCGGACATCATGAGGAATCCCGAACGTATCCATCCCCTTCACAATCTTCCCGATGTGCTCGTCATCGCTTCCAGAGCCGGCAAAGATAACCGCGCATCCTGTATTTGATGCAACAGCCCCTTTAAACACATCATTGATAATCTCAACCACCCGTCCACGAATATCCGCGGCAGCTATAAATATTTTATGGCGTCGTAATCAGGTGACGAAACGCAGCCAGCAGCTAATACCTCATAAAGAACCGCTTCTTCTGCTCGATCACCCGCTCGCTCACCTTCAGCTTCCTGCTCAGATATCCCACAACTGCCGCGGCCTTCCGGTAGCTGGTCCGCATCCCGAACACGCTCTCGTACACCAGGCCGGCCACCGGCATGATGGTGACGAAATGCAGCACCGGCGGGCTGGCCTTCACGATCCGCACCTCCTGGATCAGCGGCAGGTACCGCAGGGAGACCAGCAGCCGCAGCACCCCGGAGATGATCCCCAGGATGATGATGTTGGAGACGAACAGGGAGGCTGGCAGATACGCGGCAAGCAAACCTCCTACTGCGGCTCCGCCGAAGATCGCCGCTCCCCTGAGCACATGGAAGTAGGCGATTGCCTGCGCCCGCTTGCTCGGCCGCACCGTGTCAAAGATGAAGTTTGCCGTGCTGAGGTTGAATCCCGCCCAGGAAAACCCGGTGAACACCGCGATCGCCAGCAGCCAGGAGAATGAGGTGCTTGCCAGGTACAGCAGCGGGATGAAGCCGACGGCGATGCCGGATACGGTGAGCACCGCCTTGTTCCCGTACGTATCGCTGTTCTTTCCCCAGTAGACCATCATCAGGAAGCTGGCAGCAGCCTCCACCGCGATGATGAGCGAATACTGGATGTACGAGAATCCCAGGTCGCGGAGCAGCAGGACGACCAGAAACGGCCCGAAGATATGCACGGCGAAGACCATCAGGCAGACATAGATGGAGAAGATTCCGAAATTGGTCTCCCGGATCCGCCGCAGGAACTCCATGAAGCTGAACTGGTCCTGCTGCACAGGGATATATCCGGGCTCATATTTCCGCGAGAGGTAATAGAACGAGATGAACCGCGCGAGCGCCGATATCCCGAAGATGATCCCAAACCCCAGGAAAGGGTCGATCTGCGAGAAATGGTTCAGGGTATATCCCGCAGCGAACACCGCAACCAGCGCGAAGAACCCGGTCACCCGGTTCCTCCTGCCGAAATACCTTCCCCGCTGGTTTTGCTCGACCAGGTCCCCCATCCAGCTGTTCCAGGCAGGGCTGGGCAGGTTGCCGAATATCCAGTATACCGTAAAGAGCGCCAGCAGCACCGTCACGCTCCGCGTCCAGTACGGGATCGCAAACAGCAATATCCACCAGAGGGCATGGAAAAACACCGCATACAGCACGATCCGTTTCCTGCTCCGGTACCTGTTCACCAGCCTGGCTCCCAGCACCATGAACCAGGAGCTGATGAGATGCGGAAGGGCAGCGAGCATCCCCACCTCTGCGGTGCTTGCCTTGAGCAGCAGGGCAAAGGGGGTGATATAGGAATCGCCAAACCCGGCCATGATGGAGTAGAACGCCCCGTCCCGGATGGAATACTCCAGCGAGCGCTGCTTTTTTTCCTCGGTGGTGAGCTCCATGAGAAAATGGCGGCACGGCAGTGATATATAAATCCTGCCCCTTACACCGAAGGGATGATGACGATCCCTTTCTTGTCTTTGGTCAGCACCCCCCGCTTTCCTTCGGTAATCTTGAACTCCGCAGCGATATCATTGGGTATCCGGACCGCGATGCTGTTCCCCCATTTGGCAAAGGTGATCGCTTTCGCCTTCCGCAGCTGCCGGTACTGGCGGGCGAGCATCTGTAACTGTTTCATGGTCAGCAACTCTTCCCCGCAATGGCTGCATTGCCATGCATCAAACTCCACCCCATCCTGCTCTATGCTGTCCCTCCTCAGCTTCATCTCTCCGCTTGCGCATACTGGGCATTTCATCTTAGTTCCCCCGTTCTACTGTTTTGACGATAATTGCATGGCCGACATCCTCGCCGACGCAGATGATTGACCCTGCCTTTGTCCGCTTAATCCATTTTATGCCCTTCTTCCCGAACCGCTTGATAGAGCCGTTCTGCAGTGTCGCATACACCTGTTCCGGGTATGCGATATGCCGCTGGCGTGCCCGCTTGATGGCGTGCGCCCGTATGAATATGGGCTTTCCTGCATAGTACAGGTCATCCATTGTATCTACATGTAGATACGCCCATATAAATAGGTTGCGGTTTCTGCAGTACGGAATAAACAGAATATCCATCATAACTCTTAAATACCCTCCTCCCCTTCATCGCCCTATGAAATACGCTGACCTGGTCCAGCTCTACGAATCCCTGGAAGGCACTCCCAAGCGCCTGGAGAAGATAGCCCTGCTGGCCGCCTTCCTGAAGAAAACGCCGCCCGCCCAGCTGGAAAGCGTCATCCTCCTCCTGCAGGGCCTGGTCTTCCCCAGGCACGCCGAGCAGAAGATCGGCATCGCAGAGAGATCGGTCATCAAGGCGCTGAGTGTCGCCTCAGGCAAATCCATAGAAGAGGTGGAGCGCCAGTGGAAAAAGATCGGCGACCTGGGAGAGGTCGCCCGGGCAGCCATCCAGAAGAAGAGCCAGTCCACCCTGTTCAGCAGCCATCTCACTGTCCAGAAGGTCTTCGCCAATCTCCGCGAGCTGGCGGTGCTGGAGGGAGCGGGTACCATGGACAGGAAGATCAGCCTGATCACCGAGCTCCTGGCTGCGGCAACGGGAACAGAGGCCAAATACATCATCCGCACCCTGCTGGAGGACCTCAGGATAGGGGTGCAGGAGGGCGTGCTCCGGGATTCCATAGTGGCTGCCTATTTCCCCGGGCAGGAGAAAGAGCATGCCCTGGTTGTGCAGGATGCCTATGACAAGACCAATGATTTCGGGAAAGTGGCGCAGCTGGCGGCCCAGGGCAGGATCACCAGCCTGAAAGGGATATCCATCCAGCCCTTCCATCCGGTGAAGGTGATGCTCTTCCCCAAGGCCAAGGACATCGAAGATGCGTTTGCGACAGTAGGCAAGCCAGCTGCATTAGAATTTAAATACGATGGGTTTCGTTTGCAATGCCATAAGTCAGGAAATAAGGTCAGGCTGTTCACCCGCCGCTTAGAGGATGTCACCCGGCAGTTCCCTGACGTGGCCTCATTTGTCCAGCAGCATGTCTCCGGCAAGTCATTTATCCTCGACAGCGAGGCAGTGGGCTATGATGCGGCAACCAAACAGTACCTTCCCTTCCAGAGCATCTCCCAGCGGATCAAGCGGAAATACGGCATTGAGGGGATGGTGAAGCAATACCCTGTAGAAGTCAATGTCTTTGACATCCTTGAATATGAAGGGAAATCCCTCCTGAATGAGCCCTTTATCGAGCGGAGAAAGCTCCTGAAAAAGATAGTGCATGAGAGGCCCAAGCAGATCATCCTGGCAAGGCAGATCGTTACCGATTCGATGCAGGAAGCAGAAAGCTTCTTTAAGGAATCCCTCCGTGCCGGAGAGGAAGGGGTGATGGCCAAGAGCCTCCAGGGCATCTACAAGCCGGGCAGCAGGGTGGGATACGGCGTGAAGATCAAGGCAGAGGCGGAAACGCTTGACCTGGTGATCGTGGGGGCGGAATGGGGCACGGGCAAGCGCGCCGCCTGGCTCAGTTCCTTCACCCTGGCCTGCCGCTCCGGAGACAAATTCCTGGAGATAGGAAAAGTCGGCACCGGAATCAAGGAAAAAGAGGGGGAGGAAGGGGTCACCTTCCAGCAGCTCACCAGGCTGCTCCGGCCGCTGATCGCCGAAGACAGGGGAAAAGAGGTCGCCATCAGGCCGGAGGTCGTCATTGAGGTCGGCTTTGAGGAGATCCAGAAATCGCCGACGTACTCATCCGGCTACGCCCTCCGCTTCCCCCGCCTGGTCCGCATCCGGGATGATAAAGGCATCCATGACGCCTCCGAGCTGAAATACGTGGAGCGGCTCTACCGGCAGCAGAAGAGATGATAGCATGAATATTTATAAAGCCAGTCTTCTTCTTTATCC
>DATDVW010000009.1:0-8249 GCA_035289865.1 Candidatus Nanoarchaeia archaeon | reverse complement strand
AACCCAATCACCGCGAACGCCTCCCGCCTGGTCAAAAATGATTTTCCGATCACCCGCTGCCAGACCCTTCTTTGCGTTTCTTCCTTGGAAGGCGTTTTCAGATCCAGCCCGCTGATAATGCCCTCGAGTATATCAAAGATGATCTCCTTCTCTTTCCTCGTCGCCAGCGGGATGTGGGAGTGCTGCTTGACCGCGGCAAGCCTGTTGTTCAGGCAGTACATGACGATGGCAGCCGCATGGGCGATGCTCAGCGTCGGATACTTTTTTGAGGCAGGTATGGTGACGGTAACGTCAGCAAGCGCAATCTCCTTGTTGGTGAGCCCGGAGCTTTCCCTGCCGAACAGGATGCCTATCTTCTGGCTGCTCCAGGGAGAAATCTTCTCTGCAATCTCCTCAGGAGTGATCGGGCTCCGCCTGATGTTATAGTCCGTCCCGATCTTGGCGGTGGTCGCGATCAGATGGTCAAACTTCCTCAAATATGCCATGTCCTTCACTTTCGCTTTCTGCAGGATGCCTTTTCCGTGGGTCGCGAATGTCCTGCCGTCCAGGTCGAGATGGCTGCACTTCGGGCTGATGAGCACCAGATCAGTGAAATTAAAATTATGCATGACCCGCGCGACATAGCCCACGTTGCCGGAATGCTCGGGCTCGATCAGGATGATGGAGATCATGGCATACTCGGGCTTCCCAGCCGCTTCTTTCCCTCCTTCTCGCCTCTCTCGAGCTTATCCTTATCCATGGTTGCGGGTCTTTCCATCCTCTTTTCTTGCATTTTCTATGATCTCTCCGCTCTTCTCTGCTGCTGGCTTATATAACTCTTCCCTCACTATTTCAATAAATTCCTTGGCATCATTGAGAAGCTTTTTTATCTTTGGCTCTTCCAAAACCGCATCAGTGCCGTACTGGAACTCTTCCCTTAATGTTATTATGTCGTCGGCATTATGATCATCGCCAAAAGAGGATATTCTCCTCAGCCATTTTACATCTATACTGATCTTCTTCTTGTTTATCAGATGCTCAACTGCCGCAAAAGCGCATTCCTGGTTCCTCGGTTCATAGCCATGCTTTGCCAATAAGGCAATCAAACAATGGTACATTGAGTAAAATACTCCGCTTACTGCCCAGTCTGAAAAATTGCCCTTAACCAGATATATCGCTGCCTTCAGGTTATGATTTGCCTTGTCCATATGCTTCCGTGCTTTACCCTCATCTGGCTCAACTTCTTTCAGCCCCCGGTGCTTAGCTCCCTCTTTCTTTGCCTTGTTCACGCACCATTTAACCTTGTTTTCAATACGAGGCATTTTTACAAGCCTCCACTATAGTCTCAAACCCCCATAGCACCTTCCCTGTTTTTATTATGCTTAAAGTCACCTCATCACCTTTCCTGATATTCTTTGCCAAATCTTCCTTGGTCATCATGATATCATGCATCTTTTTTGGCTTGCGCTCCTTTATCTCTTCCAATCTCTTGTTTATTTCCCTGAATTTGCCGCTCTCCAGAACCAGCAGAACATCTATATCATTTGCCTCTTTGCCTTTCTTCAGCACGGAGCCGAACAAAATGCCGCTTAAAGCATACCCCTTTAACTGCCTGAGGTCATCAGCTTGCACCTTTGCGTAGTTATTAAGGTCGTTCTGGACCAAAACAACCTCTGCAAGCTTTTTGCCGATTTCATCATTATAGTTCACTTTGTAATAAACCGCATTCCCGATTTTCTCTGGCATTATTGCATTGGCTTTCTCCAGCTTTTTCAGTATCTTATAAGCGCCATTTGGGCTCAAGCGCAGCTTTTTCGCCACCTGGTTTATGCTATTCCTCTCCTTTATGTTCCTCACCAAAAAATCCATGACCCTTGCCTCGTTTTCTGTCAGGGTTATCATGCTTTATACACCATTGGTATATAATTATACACTCTAAGTATATAAATCTTACGTTCGGGCTATCCGAACGCATGCATAGGGCCTTCTCTGCCTACCCAAACAGCGGCTTGAGATATGTCCCCGCCAGCCCGATCAGCAGCAGCGCCAGAAAGCCGAAGCTGACAATCCCCCATATCCTGTTTGCCCGCTCCTGGGGAAAGAGCTGGGAGAGCAGCACATGGAGCATCCTGCCGCCGTCCACAATCCCCAGGGGCAGGAGATTGATCAGCCCGACAAAAAGATTGAGGAGGAACAGCCACTTGACCAAATCCTTGAACCAGAAGAATGTCCCTTTCCATGGCTCGTACCCTGGCTTCACCTGCACCTCATTCCTGATGCCCTGCACGCCGATATATCCCTTTGCGGAATCATCCGGATGCGGAGCCAGGACCATCTCGTAATCTTTCTCCGCTGAGGAGAGCACCATCCTCTCGTCCGGGGCGGATGCATAGAACATCCTGCCGCTGAACCTGGTAGCGTCGGTCATCGTCTCGCCGTTGACCTTGGTGATGACGGTCCCTGAGGTGATGCCTGCCTGGGCCGCGGGATAGCCCTCCTGGACATCAAAGCTGAACCCGACTGGCTCGGTGATATTCGCCTCGATCGGCACCATGACCAAGTTGGCAAACAACAGGACAACCAGCGCCAGCATGATGTTCGCGATGGGGCCTGCAGCAAAGATCGAATACTGCACGATGTCCTTCTGCTTTCTCACCTGCTCCTCATCCGGCTCGACAAAGGCGGCGGGGATGATGGGGATCAGCACGGAGAGGAATGCCCAGCCTGAATTCTTTACCTTGATGCCGTACGCCTCTGCCATGATGCCGTGGCAGAATTCGTGGATGACTGCAAGGATGAAGATGGATATCACCCAGTGCCAGAAGCTTAGGTGCCCGATGCCGGGGACAGTAGTTCCGGGCAGCACGACGGCAAATCCGGTGTCTACTGTCGCCGGGGAGAGGAGGAAGCGGAGCACGGCGCTCAGGATGGAGTACGAGATGAGGATCATGCCGATAAACCCAACGCCGGCGGAGATGTAGCCGAAGAACCTGATCAGGGCAGCATGCCTCCTGCCGATGCGCTCCATCAGGCGCAGTCCGAAGCTGGTGCGGTAGAGGATAAGGTAGAGAAAGGGAAATACGATCTTCTGCAGGGCTATCTTCTTCCGGTTGATGTAGACGACTGCTGAAATCAGCAGGACAAATATAACAATGGAGACCGCGTCCAGATTCATCATACCCTCTTTTTACTTCTTCCTGACCTGGCGCAGGGCTGTTGAGCCGCATTTCCTGCAGGATACCTTGCCGGAGAGCACGCGCATCATGGTGGTGCGGAGCTTGCTCTTGCAGGCCCGGCAGACAAACATGTTGCGGAACCTTCTCGCCTCGGATTCAGGGAACTTTGACATGGTCAGCTCTTCTTCACTTGTTTCAGCACGCGGTCATTGAGGATCTCCCAGTAGAGCACTTCAACCCCTGCAACGACCTCTGCTTTCAGCTCCTCAGGGATCTTCAGGTCAAATGTCTCGAAAGTAGCGGAATCCATCACATTGGCGCTGTCACCGGTGACGGAAAGGACCTGCGCGCCCTTCTTCTCGATGATGGGGGCGTCAACCTCGCCATGGGGGATGACTATCTCGCGCTTCTTTTCATCGATCATGCCCACGCCCGTGATGCGGTACTTGGCATGGCCGTGCTTGCCCGGCCTGCTCACCTGGATGTCGGTGACGGTGCAGGCAGCGCCGTCCAGGACAATATAGGAGCCTTTCTTCAGTGAATTCGTATCAACCTTTTTTACCTCGCCCACTCATATCACCTGACGGGCATAGAGAATGCGGGGGATATTTAAGCGTTGTGCTTAAAATGGCCAAAATGCCCTGCGCATGCGTTTTCGCACGGCCAGCTGCTGCAGCCTTTTTTCCAGCGCAGCAGCGCCGGGATATGCGCGCTCCAGGCGCCGGAATTCTGCAGTGTGGAACCTGCCGGTGTGGCTGAACTTCAGCTTTTTGTGCAGCATCTCGTGGTGCATGACGTAGTCCAGCAGCCCGGGATGGTCTCGCAGCGCATGGGAGACCGTAATGGTGTCTGTCTGGTACTCATAGCTGCCCAGCCTCCTGATGCCCTTGCCCCACTGGAAATTCGGCTCTTCCAGAAGATTGGCGAAAAACCGCTCATTCAGGAGGCGGAACGAGCTGCTCAGGAGGGGATCACTCTTCGTCTTGGGGATCGCCAGGTGCAGCTTCTTGATGAACAGGTTGTAGAGGTCGATATTGCCGGTGCGGACGCGTGTCCGGAACACCTTGTTGAGCAGTTCCTGGACCAGGCCGATCTGGATCTCCCGGGATATCGGGCGCCATCTCTTGCTGAGGCTGAACTCCAATGCCCGCGGCGTATGGCGGACGTGGGCGTTGAAATCCTTGAACCTCCCGGAATACCTCACCTGGTACCGGTGGGTAAGCGGCCGCTCCGGGTAGAGCTGGCTGAACGACTCCTGGATGATGTCCATTATTCCTGATGCACCTCATACCTCAGGATAGCGGCGAACTTCCCCAGGTCGCGGAGCTGCGCGCCCTCCCTGGTCTCCACGGAGATGATATGGACGGCCGTGCCCATCTTCTTCGCCGACTCCTCGATCTCGTTGATGGTGGCATCATCCACCTCCTCGGAGACCAGCACCCTGTCTGCCGTGCCCATGTTGATCGCCCGCTTCACCTCGTTCAGGCCGTAGGTGACCTTGTTCGGCTGCCTGCGGAGCGTCTCAAAGAACTCCGTCATGAGCTTCTTCTCCACGGCGATCTCCTCGTTGGCGAGCACGTCCTGGCTCCTTTCGACCAGCTCTTCCAGCCCAAATTCCCCGGTGTAGGAGAGATCCTTCACCGCGATGATCTTCTGCTTGAGCTCATTGGTGATCTGCCCGGTCTCGATGAACTCGTATTTTGTCGGCCCCGGCCCGCCGACGATGATCCCCTTCAGGTTCTGGTTGCCGAAGAACTGCTCCTTCATCATCTCCGCCAGCTTCCTGTAGAACTGCTTGGCGGCGTCTTCCCGGAGGCGCTCGAAGCGGTGCGCGGACTGCCCGCCTGCCTTGGTCTTTCCCGGCACATTGGACTTTGCCTTGCTCAGCGGGACGATCGTCTTTCCCCTGAGGAAGGCGATGTTGCCCTCCCTCCGGTCCATCACCACCAGCCCGTAGACCTCCTTGACTTCCATCATGTCACGGAGCAGGTCCAGGACGAATTCCTTGTCGCAGCGGTAGATCCTGGTCCTTAACGGGGAGGGCGGCTCAATGCTCCAAACTCTTATGTCCTCCTGGCCCTCGCGCTCTGCCACATTGCCGGCAAAGGCCGCCAGGCCGTTTTCCGGCGTCCTGCCGACTATCCGGAGATGCTGGATCATCTTTTCCAGCGCGGCAACGACATTCTTTCTTGTTGCAGTCGACTTGATGTTGGCGGCCGTCCCCTGCTCCTGGGCAAGATGCTGCATGATCTTGCTCATCTCGTAGCCTGCGGGGACATAGACAGAGACCATCTCCGTGTGCCTGCCCTTGTACGTCTCCAGCTCCTTGAGGAATTTCTTCAGGCCGAACTTCTGCGCGGAGGTTAACGCCATGGAAACCGACTGGTGGCAGGGAGTTTAAATAGGTTGTGAAATTAAGAGTTTTTGTTTTACATTAATAGTTCCGTGGGCTCAATCTCCCCGCG
The DNA here is from genome assembly GCA_035289865.1 of Candidatus Nanoarchaeia archaeon. Classification (GTDB taxonomy): domain Archaea; phylum Nanobdellota; class Nanobdellia; order Woesearchaeales; family JACQNA01; genus JACQNA01. Next base: position 2,629 of record DATDVW010000009.1, on the reverse strand, counting down.
TAGCGCGTGCCGCGGATGACCGAGAACCTCTCTTCGCGGCTCTGGGACACCCCTGCCTTGAAATTTTCTGATCCAGAGAGCGCGACGGGGGCTTCAGACGGAAGGCTGGGGAATTTCGTTGGTTTGCCATTGATTAAATGCTTTTACCAAATTTATGATGTCAATGGCTATTGATAGCGACACTAAATCTATTTATTCGCGACCAGATATTTGGGTTGCAGACCAACCAGCACCATAACTCTTCCAATTACCCCAGTCTTTATAACTCTCTCTTACTATGGGGGTGTCCAATTCCTTCGCGGCTTGGTTTTCAATATTAACTGCATTTTCTTCAAATATATCTGAATCAACTCCATATCCAAATTTTGTTTTTCTCCCCTCTGCTGTTTCTAAACCGTGGCCTAATAGTTCATGAGCTACAATAATTTCAGTTCTAAATTCAGTATTTATATCGAATCTGAGCTGAACACTTCCTACGCTCTCTGGGAAATCGGTGAATCTATTCGTAGAAGCTCCTTTACCATGTCTAACAAAAATTAGATAATTAGAAGATACTATTCTATTTAATAGATCAAAGGTTCCTGGATTTTTCGATTTCATCTCTATGTTTGGTAGGTTTACTTCTACTGCCTCATCAAAAGCGTCTTCTAATCTTATTTCTCCCTCCGTTTTAAAAGATTCCAGCACAGACTTTCCTGATTCAAATTGTAATTGTGCCCGCATTATTCTTTTAAATTCCTTTGGTGTATCTTCTATCACATTTGAGACGTCATGACGACGCGTTTCTAAGTATTGACCCGCTAAATTTTGAATCGCAGAAAAAATAGACTTTATTTCACTTCGCGATCCTAGGATTATAACTCTATTCCCACTCGGATCAACGTACTTCAAGGGATTATTCAGAGTGTAAGCATAAAGATTAAGTGATTGTGGATTTGTTAATTTTCCTTTGACAGTATCAGCTGTTGTAAATCTTCCAAATTCTGAACCATAATACCTCGCTCCGTAATAATTCAGCTCCGTATCTTTGTCCAATTCCTTCGAGTTATACCCGATCTTTGAGCTGCCTGCCAGCTCCACGCCGAAGGGATCATATTTCTTCTCCTCGACGACCTTGCCATCCTCATCAGTGACTACTGTCGCACTGCCCAGATGGTCATTATGGAAATAGAACGTCTTCCCGTCCTGCTGCTTCGCAATCCTTTGCCCATTCGCATAGATGTACACCGTTGATGATACCTGTTTCTCTCCAAACGACCCGGCAAGCTGCCGCAGATAATCGGGAACGCCTCCGCCCTCCGGAATCAGCACATCATTCATATACAGCGCCGCGTCAATAGGGACGAGCGAGATACACCAGGCAATAACAACCATCACCATCAGCGCCTTGTTCATCTTCCTTGCACCCGCTTTTCGGATATCTTCTCAGGCAGTTTCTCATCCATTATTCTTTTTATCTTTTGCAAGGTACTCCGGTAAAATGCTTTTATCTGTTCAGTTTCCTCCTTGTCTATCCCCTTGCCGTAGTATTTTGAGCCATTCCTCTTATACCGGAACCTGTCCAGGGCCATAATCTCTGCATCAGTAAAGCCGTATGCATGCAAATACGATATCGAGGCCTCATGCGAATATGACTTGAATCCATCAGCGGCAAGCAGCATGTCGCAGAATTCCCTCAAGGAATCATAGATGCCCTCAAATATCATCTTGGCGTATTCTTCTGCATCCAGCTTCATTGCCTTTTCCGCGCGCTCCAGCACATCGTTCTTCAGCGATCTTGCCAGTGCAATATCTACCGAAACTCTCCTGACATCGCCTTTTTGGACATAAAACTCAAATTCTCTCATCGTATGAACCCATGCAGGGTAATCCCATTGATCATGTTGGCATAAAACTCCTTTGAGACCTTTTCATATCGCACTGGCAACAGGTGGATCTTCCGCTTTAGGAACCTCTCATATCCCTCCGTCTCCGGGATGCTTTCTTTCCCGTTGATGATTACGATATCGATATCGCTTTTTTCAATGTCTTCTCCCCTGGAGTAAGAGCCGATGACCATCACCGCTTCGGGGCTGTCATAATATCCGACTAAGAAATCCACCAGGCCGGAATCATACAGCTGCCCAATATTCCACAGCCTCTTTTTGCGGATAAATGCCTTATTCTCGCTGTCCGCGGAGATCTCCACCACATGCCTTTCTTTCTTTCTCTTGATTATTCCTTCTTTCGCAAGCTTTTCTGATAAGGTAATAACCGTATTTGGGTTCAGCTGCAGCGCCCGCGCCAACTCCCGAATATGGTACTTCCGCGTCGGATGCAGGAAAATCTCCCTTTTTATCTTTGCGATGTTTTTCATTTTTTATACGATTGTATATTTAAATATACTATTGTATAATTTATTATATATTTAAAGGTTTCGTTTCTGACTATTTCTTCTATGGTTGCCTATTGCCCCCATTCATACTTCCTCCTGTTCACCAAACCCTGCCATTGAACTTTTGCGTTTTTCCTCTATAAGCACTTCTTGATTTCTGACATATATTCTCAAGAAACGAAAAGCTTATATACTTAAGGATATCCATAGATATCCTATGAGGAAGATTGAATTAAAAAATGACGCGTTAGTACT
>DATDVW010000008.1:0-5618 GCA_035289865.1 Candidatus Nanoarchaeia archaeon | reverse complement strand
CATGCCTTCAGTGCCGAAGAATGCTGTTTTAAAATGTTTCTATCAGAAGCCGAGGCAATTTCTGCACTACGCAAATGCAGCTGCCATGCGCGCAATGAGCTCCTGCTGACCCTTTGACAATGTTCCTGCATGCTGCCGCGCTATCCTTGCTATTCTTTTTTCTATAAATGCAGTCTTCACCTTCTTGCCGCAAGATTTCAATACATTCGCAATCTTTTGGTTTTCTGCAAGGATAAGGGCAGCATCCTTTTCTACGATGATGGTTCGTGCCAGATTTTCTATGACTGCGAGATACCCACCCAATGCCCTACCGAGATGCAGTGCTTGATACTGGGGGCTCGTGTCCCTGCCTATACCCGCGTGTATATCATTTAAAACAATCCGAAGAAATGCAGTAAGGGTACTCTGTGTCAGCCCTTTCAAACCAATCTCGCTCCAGGTATGCCGATACATTCTGAGCACCTCGCCCACAAAAATCGCCACCATCTTTTTCTGTAATACCTTATCCGCTGCCTCAAAAATGCCCTGAAATGCCTTCTCTGCAGCGGTTACGTCCCGGGATTCCTCAAACATACACCGGTTCCAGGCTGTTGTATATTTCTTTCGTTTTCAACGGCTTCCCTGAAAATCTTTTCAATGTTGCCGTCGGCTCGGCTGCGAAAATGACCGTGTTGACCGACATTCCCCGTCAGCTGGTTACGCCCAGCTGGCAGGCAATACGGGGCATGAAGCCCCGTGCCGTGGCTTGTACAACTACATTACTGCTACGGCAGTGCGGCCTTGTGCCGCACCCTTTTGGTCAAGCTTTTGTAAAAGGTTGGGGACATCCCCCTTGTCGGTTTTACGTCTATATTCTGAAGAGTCTCGCAAACTGACGGCAACTACATTTTCAGGGAAGCCCCCGCCTTGGGGTTGGCGCGAAACTCTTATTTGTGCTTATGCAGAGCCTGATATGCCTCTCCACTTCGCTTCGCTCAGGTCGGGGAGCACCCTCCTGCGGAGTTGTCAAGAACACCCGCCCTTTATGGCGGGTGTTCTTGAGCACACTCGGAAATCGCCCCCTTGTTCCCAGCTTAAGCAAGGAGGGTGTGAGTCGCGATTTCCGATGTCTCCCTATGGGCAAACACGCATACGCACTGATTTTCGCACCAACCCCACTTTCCCTGCAAATGTTTATATAACTCTTTATCATCCAGCAGTAGATATGAGTTTCCTGGACAAACAGCCGGAGATGCGGGTGAAGAGGCCGCGGCATGTTGCAGTGACTATCTTCGGCACCCCGGAATGGGCGCGGCTGCAGGGGGTGCCGCTGGCTGATGCGCTCCGGAGGAAGTACAGCCGGGTGATGGAGATCATCAGCCTGCAGGTGGCGCTGGACATCCCGATCCTCACATTCCTGGTCAGCCCCCGGAGGAAGACGCTCAGCGAAGAGGCCATGCTGCAGACCGACGCCATGAAAGAGTTCTTCACGGAGCTGAGCACGGCTCCCCTGGTGCATGAGCACCAGATGAAGGTCTCGGTGCTGGGCAAATGGTACGACCTGCCCGGCAGCGCCATCGAGCCGGTGAAGGCGGTGATCGAGCAGAGCAGGGGATATGACCGGTTCTTCCTGAATTTCTGCGTGCAGTACGACGGCCAGGAGGAGATCGTGGATGCCTGCCGGCTAATCGCGCGGAAGATCAAGGCGGAGAAGATCGATGTCGAGGCCATAGACGCCGAGCTGGTGAAGGAGAACATCTACGCCTCCTACTTCCTGCCGCCGGACCTCATCATCACCACCGGGAGGAAGAAGCGGACGGCAGGCATCCTGCTCTGGGACTCCAAGGACGCGATGATCCTGCACACCGGCAAGCGCTGGCCGGAGTTCTCGCCTGACGATTTCCGGAAGGCCGTCGCGCAGTTCGGGCAGTAAAAACCCAAAGGTTTATATAATCGCACCATCAGGGATGGGATATACATATTCCAAAAGAGAGGTGAATGCATGAAGCGGGCACAGCTGGCCATGGAATCCGTGATGATCTATGGCGTCGTTATTCTAATCGTGATTGTCGCCATCGGGGCGCTGATCCGTTTTGGCGTTTTTGACCTGAGCAACCTGTTTCCTGAGCAGTGCGACCTCGGCGGGAGCATACAGTGCGAGGAGTATGCGGTGACTGCCGGGGGAGTGGTGCAGCTGGAGATCCGGAACAACCTCGGCAAGAACATCGAGGTGCAGCAGATCGTGATCGAGGGCGAGGAAGGGACGGACAATGAGGGGCTCTGGGGAGAGCCGAACTGCAAGTGGGCCCCGACAGCCCCGGCGACCTTTGAGCTGCTCGCGAACGGCGTCAAGCAGAAGTATGACATCGCCGGATGCGACATCGGCATACCAGAGGGCAAGAAGATCGACGGCCTGATCAAGATCAACTACAACACGGTCGGGTCCAGCATCGTGCGGCCGGTCGTGGGCAGCATCCGGGCGACGGTGCAGCCGTAAGGGCTTTTCTTTATTTTTTTATTCTGTATTTATTCTTTTTACGCGAATGGCTCAATAATGATTTTGTTCCCGACCTTGGATATGGCGATCTCTACGCCATCATTGAGCTTGAGCTGCTTTTCAAGGTCGCTCGGGATCCGGAATACCAGACCGCCTCCGCTCTTGGAGAGATGACGGTAGAGCTTGAGTGGCTCAGGCCAGATGCCTAATCTCCGCGCAACGGTAATCGTCCGCTGCGCCTCTTCCTCACCCGGGAATTCCTCACCGCACTGCGTACAACGCTCGCCTTTGACGATGAAGATGTACCCCTCTATCTCCAGGGTAATGTCCTCAACGGCAACAAGATTCCCCTTTCCACAGACTTTGCATTTCCTCATTTGCCTTCCGCTCCGGTGATGATGAAGATGATGTTATAGCCTCATTTCTTCATGACGCATAGGTTTTTATATCCTGTGGTTTCTGAGCACGGCTGGCCCATGCCCACCGAAGACGAGCTCAAGAACATGCCGCCGGAGCAGATCGCGGAGCTGCAGAAGCAAAACTGCATCTGCTGCCTGATCTCCGGCAAGAAGGTCCAGGCGAAGGTGGTCTATGAGGATGCGCAGTGCGTCGCCGTTCTGGAGATCAATCCTGCGAATCCCGGGCATATGCTGCTGTTCCCCAGAGAGCACTACCTGATCATGCCTCAGGTCCCTGAAGACGTCCTGCGCCATCTCTTCCAGGTGAGCAAGCATCTCTCCCAGGCTGCGCTCCGGGCGCTGCAGGTGGAAGGGACGAACATAACGGTGGCGAACGGTGCTGCGGCAGGGCAGCGGGTGCCGCATTTCATGGTCGAGATCATCCCCCGCAAGGCGCATGACGGACTGTCCGCATTTGCGCTGCCGCAGGGGATGGCCACTGACGAGAAGCTCGCGCGGCTGCTCCGGAGGCGGATCCATGAACTGTTCGGGATCCCTGACGCTGTTGAGGCAGAGGTAGTGGAGAAGCCGCAGAAGAAGCCGAAGAAAAAAGAGGAGAAAGAGAGCAGGGAGGAGGTCAGCCTCAACGACATCGCTGACCTGTTCAAATGAGCTGCATCATCTGCGACGCCATAGCCGGGGGAAATGCACTCTATGATGACGGGGCTGTGGTGGTGCTGCTGGACGAGCATCCCGCCGCAGCAGGGCAGAGCATCGTGACGACGAGGAGGCATTTCTCCATCATCGAGCAGGTGCCTGACGCGCTGGCCGGGATACTGTTCAGCGTCGCCAACAGGGTATCCACCGCGACGTTCGAGGCGCTGGGGGTGCAGGGCACGAACCTCCTGGTGAGCAACGGCATCGCCGCGGGCCAGGAGGCTGCGCATGCACTCATCACGGTCGTGCCCCGGATGCAGGGCGACGGGCTGCTGCCCAAATGGAAGCCGAAGCAGCTCAGCGAGGAGGAGATGTCCACGGTCGAGCTGATGCTCAAGGAACAGACCAAGCATATCGGCGCGTTCGAGGAGGAGGAGAAGGAGCCGATGAACCTGGATGCGCCGCCGAAGCAGCTGGAGAAGGAAGACGACTACCTGCTGCGGCAGCTGAGGAGAATACCGTAGCTTCTGCATATATTTTTAAAATCCGGGCATTTCCTGCCCGGCATGCGCATCGCCATCATCATCTCTGCCGACCCCGCCGGGGAGAACATCCTGCGGGAGCTGCTCGGGAGATATCCTTTTCAGGAAAGCGTGGCGTTCCGGGAGAAGCCGACATACCGATACCAGGACCTTTCCATCTACCAGTCGCCGATCCGCTGCATCAACAACGAGCATATTGACGATGAGATCGCCGCCGACCTTTTCGTGTTCGCCACGACGCACCGCTCTGCGCAGAACATCCCGGCATTGACGTGCCATGCGCCGGGAAACTGGGGGAAGGCGGAGTTCGGCGGTGAAGATAAGGTGCTGTGCCGGACCTCTGCCTGCTACCTCAAGGCGCTGCTTCTTACCCTGATGCAGAAGAACACGCTCGGCTGGGATACGGTGCAGGAGATCACCCATCACGGCCCTGCACTGCAGAAGCCGGTGATATTCGCGGAGATCGGCTCCACCGAGGCAGAATGGGGCAATGCGGAAGCGGGCAGGATCATGGCGGAAAGCATCGTTGAGGTGTTCAGCAGGCCCGCCCCCAGCTGCAGGGCTGCGATCGGCATCGGCGGGCTGCACACCATGCCGAACCTGCGGAAGGCAGTGGAGCGGAGCGAGTATGCGATCGGCCATGCCTGCCCCAAATACTGGCTGGAGCGCCTGGACAAAGAGATGCTGCAGCAGGCGATCGAGAGGACCGTGGAGAGGGTAGAGCTGGTCATCCTGGACTGGAAGGGGCTGAAGGGGGAGAAGGAGCGGATCATCTCGCTGCTGGAGGAGATGGGGATGAAATGGGAGAGGAGCGAGAGGATGTACTGAGATGTGCTTATTTATTTCTTATCAAGCGTTTTAACTTTTCTATGATCAGATTATAATCATCGCCCGATAACAGATGTTTTTTATAGAAATATGTTATAAGCTCATACCTTAATTTGGTATACTCAAGTTCTTTTAGATCCATTTCAGTGTCGTAATCATTTTTAATATAACCCAGTCCAAACACCAATAAAAGTAAGCCAGAGATAATAAACGAAGAAGATAAAGCGGGTTGGGCGTCGATGACATTGAAATAAAATGGTAATCCAACAAAACTAATGCCCAATAGTATTAATAAGAAATCATATCTGATAAATTTAGGGAGTTCCATCTTATGAGGGAAACAAATCGTAAATTTGTTTTCTGAAAAGGCTAAGAGCAAGCGCGAGGATTATAAAAAGAGTGGCCATTCCTTCATTTCTCACAAAAACGAGAAAATAAACAGCGAACACAATCGCAAGGAATATAGCGCCATCAATAATATTCTTTTTTTTGGTCACCATACCTCCCTCGTTTGTTCCCTATTTAACTTCCCCCATCATATTCCTAATTACCAAGTAGAAACATCTTGATCGACCGTGTATAGCGCAGTGACATATGTCACCAGCGCTAGAAGAGTGAAGAAAAATCAAAATAAACCTCCGCTGGCTTCTTTCCACTCAGGCTGCTGTGCGGCCTGAAGTGGTTATACCTCAATCTGAACCTTTCTAGATCATTCTT
>DATDVW010000007.1:0-3290 GCA_035289865.1 Candidatus Nanoarchaeia archaeon | reverse complement strand
GAGAGCGGCCTTCTCCTGGCGGAGCGCGGAGATGGTGCGCTCCCCGCCGCTGCGCTCGCCCTCCAGGCCGCTGATCTGCTGCTGCAGCTGCCTGACGCTGCCCTGCAGCGAGGCCAGAGTTGACGCGGCCTCCTGCTCCTGGAACCCCATGCCCTTCCTCCGCTGCCGGAAGCCCCCATGGATGACGCCGCTCATCTCCGCGGAGTCCCCGTCTAAGGTCACCATCTTTGCCCGCGTCACCCCGATCCGCCGCGCAACTCCCAGATCGTCGACGACCAGGGTGTTCCCGAAGACATAGGAAAAGGCCTTCTGGAATTTCTGGTCGAAGGAGACCAGGCCCAGGGCAAGCCCGTGCACGCCCCTGGCGCCGGCGAACTGCGCGAGATCCTCGTGCTGCTCATGCTCCCTGATCTTGTTGAGGGGGATGAACGTCGCAACGCCAAGCTTCTTTTCCTTCAGGTAATGGATGCATTTCACCGCGGTGGCATCCGTGTCCACCACTATGTTCTTCAGCCGCGGGCCGGCCGCCACCTCAAGCGCAAATGCGTACTTGCTCGGCACTTGCCCCAGCTCTGCGATCGTGCCGTAGACCCCTGTAAAGCTGCTCCGCCGGGAGAGGATGGCCTGGACCGCGCTCTCTCCCGCGCTCGCCTCCCTGATCGTGGTGTGCCTGGCCTCGATGCGGGAGAGCTCCTCGCTCTTGGCGGCAAGCGTATGCTTCAGTTCGCCGAGCCGGACCGCGGATGCCGAGTCCTGGGCGAGCAGCTGGTTGAGCTGCACCGTGACCTGTTTCGCCCGGTTCCTCCGCTCCTGCAGCTCCTGGAGCTGGCCCTTATGCTCCTTCTGCAGGGAGAGCACCTTGGCGATCTTCTCGTCCATCGTGCGGATGAACAGCTCTGCCTTGTCGATCTCCCGCAGCATCTGCTGCTGCGCCTCTTTCAGGGCGTTCACCTCCTTCTGCTTCTCCTCGATCTGTGCGTCGATCGAGTCGACCCCCTGCTCGATCCCCGCGACATCATCAAGCTTGTTTTTTTTCCTGAAGGAGGTGATCTTCCCCAGGAGGCCCTGCTCTTCCTTCTGCAGTTTGGCTATCCTCTGGCTGGATTCCTTCGCGGCGCTCTCCAGCTCGGCGACCTTGCCCTCGCTCTCCACAAGGCTCTTCTGGAGCTGCTCCTTGCGCTGCCCCAGCCTGCCGATCTCATGCTCCAGCGTCGCCATCCGGTTTTTCTTGGAGGCAAGCTCAACCTTGAGCCGCTCCACCTGCTTGCTGATGTCCAGCTGGTCTTTCTTGGTGCGCTTCTCCATCTCCTGGTTGAGCGCCTGGATGCCCCCCTGCTTCTCCGCTATCCCCTGCCGCAGCTCCGTGATGCCGGCGCGGAGCGCCTCCATCTTCGCATTGAGCCCGTGCAGATCCGCATCCATCTTCTCCTTCTCCTTCTTCCGCTTGCCGAGCTGCAGGTGGATGTAGGATGCCTTGTTCTGCGTGATATTGTCCTGGAGCCCCTTGTACTTGAGCGCGTGGTCGCGGTCTGTCTTGAGCTCGTCGAGATGCGTCTTCCGCTCGGTGAGGATGATGTCCGCCTCGGTCATCTTCGCCCCTACCCGATCCAGCTCCTTCATCGCCTTCTCCTTCTTTTCCTCATAGACGAGGATGCCGGCGATCTCCTCGACGATCTGCCGCCGCTCCACCGCGGACATCTCGATCAGCCGGGTGATGTCGCCCTGCATGATGATGTTGTAGCCGTCCGGGTCAATCTTCACCGCGGAGAGCAGGTCCAGGCTCTGCTGCCGGGTCCGGGTCTTGTCGTTGATCTTGTACTTGGAGCTGCCGTCCTGGGTGATGATCCGGGTGAGCTTCACCACGGCATCGTCAGTCGGGAACACGCGCTGGGAATTGTCGAAGAATATGCTGACCTCGCCCTGGCCCATGGCCGGCTTGTTCTTGCCGCCGTTATAGATGAGGTTCGCGGATTTCTCCGCGCGCAGGCCCTTGCTGCCCGCCTTGCCCAGCACGAAGGCAAGGGCGTCCAGGACATTGCTCTTGCCGGAGCCATTCGGCCCCAGGATGCAGTTGAAGTTCCCCCCGAAGACGAGCTCGGTGCGCTTGCCGAATGACTTAAACCCTTTCATGACCATTCGGTTAATGCGCGTCATACAGATATCACGTGAGGATGGTGGATTGGGAAGGGGCGGGATATTTAAGCTTTATGCTCAAAGCGGTCCAGCGGCAGCTGGCCTTTCTTCTTCAGTATGCTCTGGTAGCTCACCCACTGCTTCCGGAAGATGTCCGGGTAGGTGTCGTAGTATTTCGCCAGGAAGGCGGCTGTTTTGGGGTCAGCCATATAGCCCGAGCCGAAGTCCTCCGGCATCATCTTCTGGATCTTGGCGACCTCGCTGTCCCTGGTCACCTTTGCCAGGATGGAGGCGGCGGAGACGACCGGATAATGCACGTCAGCCTTGTGCTCCACCACCAGCTCGATCGGGGAGGTGAGCAGCTCCCGGAGGTAGGACCGGAATGCCTTGATGTTGTTGCTCGGGCAGTCGATAAAGGCCTTGTCCGGCTGCAGCGCGTTGAGGATCTCCGCCATTTTGTGCGCCTCCAGCCAGTTGAGGTTGAGGGAATCGGAGCCCAGCGCGGCGTCGATCTCCGCCGGCGGCAGGACCAGGATCTTTTTTTTCTTCACGATCTTGGCGATCTGGGGATAGAGGGCCTCACGCTGCCTCGGGGTGAGCAGCTTGGAATCCTTGACCTTGATCGCCCGCAGCCGCCCCTCATCCTGCTCGTCCATCAGGATGCCGCAGACGACCAGCGGCCCGATCACCGGCCCCCTGCCCGCCTCCTCGATGCCCGCGATCTGCATGCGGGTGCAGAAGGGAGGGCGGTATAAAAATGTTTGTGCAGGCCGCTCAAGCGCACGGCGATGAGCCGTCATCTTTATATATCCCCGCATGCCTCAACTCCCCATGACTGTCCAGTTCGTCGGGCTGCAGCAGGTGGAGCCGATAGAGGCAGATGGCCTCAAGGGCATCGCAGAGCGCTATGCCGCAAAGCTCCAGCGCACGGTGAAGGACGAGATACTGCTTATTGTCGACATCAAGGCGCACCGGAAGGCAGGCAAACGGAGCAAGTACACCTTCAAGCTCGCCCTCCGCGCGCCGACCAAGACCATAGAGGCATCTGCCTCTGAATGGGAAATCGCTCTGGCGTTCCGCATGGCCTGCACCGCGCTGGAGCGGGAGATGGAGCACAAGCTGCACAGCGACGAGCACCGGGATAAGCACCGGAAGAA
>DATDVW010000006.1:0-9271 GCA_035289865.1 Candidatus Nanoarchaeia archaeon | reverse complement strand
AGTGCAGGGAGATTCCGGAGATGGATGTCGGATGAACGCGGCGTTCTGCGGCAGGGATCAGATGCATGACAGCAGCTTTCTGAGCAGAAGAGGGGATATCGCATGCTTGTATTCCCGGCAGGCAGAAAGCAGCTTGCTCCGGCTGATGCGGATCTCCTTGGGCTGCAGCAGCCCCTGCATCCGGGGCGAGAGCAGGAACATGCAGAATTGCGTCACGTTCTTCGGCTTCCTGCTGGGATAGCACCGCTCGAAGTCCAGCAGCACCGGCTTCCCCGTTTTGGTGACCAGGATGTGCTTGACCGGCCTGCCCATCTCCCGCTTGGTGATGCCGAGGGAATCCAGGATAAAGAGCTGCTGGAATATCTGCCGGAGCGCGGTGATAACCTGTTTCCGCGATGCCTGCGCGATAAAGCCAAGGATCGGCGTGCCCTCGACGAACACATACGAAAGCTTTCCGTCATGATACCGGACCATCCTCGGCCCGATCCCGTGCGTGTTCAGCAGCCGGAGATACCGCGCCTCGTTCCGTATCCTTCCCCGGGCGGCAGAGTCCGGGTTCTTCTCCTTGCTCGCGATCTTCTTTCCCCGGACAACAGAAGTATAGATGATCCCCCTCCTGCCCCGGGCGAGAAACTCCCTATTTCTGGAGGAGGGCATGATAGGCAAAGTCCTCTTTTCCGTTGGTGAACAGCGCGCGGGCGCGCCGGCAGACTCCCTCTTGGTCAAGATATATCTCAGCTCCAGTGTATGCCAATAATTTCGAGAAGGCGATAGGGTCGAATATCCCTTCTTGGGTCACCGGCTGCACCAGGATGCCGGTCAGGCCGTCAGCAGGTTGCCGCTGCAGGAGCGTCGCCTGGAGGCGCAGGCGTTCTCCATGGGATATCACCACCTCGGCAGTCCCCTGGTCAATGGTGCCGTTCATGGCGTACAAGCCGGCAATATCAGCAAAATAGCTGAGGACATTTTGCCCGGAGTGGACGTACGCATCATCTTGGGCCATGAACTCTGTCAGTCCATCAAGTCGCTGCTTGGATAGGAAAGTGGCCCGGTACGGCGCAGGAAAAGACAGGTCTAGGAGAAGAGAGATCTCATCCCCGTCAGGGCTGATGGTATAGGTCGCTCTCCCCCGGGTATGCATGGGGCCGGAGATCAGGTAATGCCGCTCTGTCGGGCGGCGGCCTGTAGGAGTGATATACCGCTGCTCTGCCCGGGGAGCGGGAGATGGCCGCTGGTCAAAGAAAGCGAAGAGCGGGGCAGCAAGGGCAGCCACGCATTCACGCCGTGATAATGGTGTAGACATACAGTTCCTCAAAGTGCAGTTTCTGGGACATGACCTGCTTTCCGGTAAAGCCGGCTTCGGATATCGCCCGCTCGACCTGCCGCTTCCCGGTCAATGAGGAAAACAGCAGCAGAATCACTCCCTTTGGAGCAAGGAAATGCCCGGCATCTTTTAAAAACCTTTCGATAAGCTCATGCCCACGAGTTCCCCCATAGATAGAGGCATCGGTGAGTTCATGGTCCTGGGGCAGGTACGGAGGGTTGAAGATGATGGTGTCAAAAACACCACACCCTAAAGAGGGGGGTGTGTTTTTGAGCATGCTCGGAAATCGCTTGCTTGCCCCATGCTGAAATAAGGCTGGCGTGCGCAAGGCGATTTCCGACATGTCAAAGGTTCCGGCAAGAGAGGAGAACAGGTCGGACTGGAGAACGGCAATCTGCGGATGGTTCTTCTGGACAGCGCGGACGCAATCCGGATCGATGTCAGCAGCGGTTACCGAGGTGACTTCGGGCAGGCCGCATGCTGCGGCTGCAAGTATTCCGCTGCCCGTGCCCATATCCAGCACCCTGCCGTGTGCAAAGCGTTTCACCGCATCCAGCAGCAGATAAGAATCCTCCCGGGGCTCGTACATGGTTACCTCTGGCTACCGCGTTGGCTATATCGTTCTGCCGCATGGAGCGCGGAGCGGTAAGGCGCATGCAGCCGGTAGCCAGAGGGCAACTGTTCCACCCGTTCCACCAGCGGATGCCTGCCATAGCCGGTATTGCCCAGCCAGTGCATGAACCGTGAGATGCTCTCCCTGCTGATCCTGGTCAGCTCCCCGATCTGGTGCTGCGGAATCAGGGGAAACATATTGCTGTTCTGGTGCTGGGCGACAGCATAGAAGAAAGTGACCAACCGGTGAGGAACCTGCGGGATGGTAAGGCAGGTGATGTACGTCTCCAGGAACCGCAGCTGCTCCGGAAGGGATACTGCGCCAACCGATGCGGCAAACCGGGCAACGCTCTCCCGGAGGGCGCGGGCCTTTGGCGTGGTAAAATGGTACTGGGTATGCAGGGTGAGCATGCCGGATTGGAGGGTGAACCGGCGCTTCCGGGTATTGCAGCGCGACAGGGACTCCCGTGACCCTCCGGTGATATGGGCGATCAGAGACTGGGAAAAGGGAAAGGAAAAAGAGGGCTGATCCCCATATTTTTCTGCAATCGCTGTGAGGTAGGCGTGCATCCGCTCTTCCACGCGCGGAAGCAGGAATGAGACTGCCGCTTTCTGGGTGAAGGTGATGGATTCTCGCAGGATGGCATCGAGATTATCCTGGATCTGGGGAAATGCAGAGGTGAGCCCATGGAGAACAGGGAGCGGTATCTGTGCGGCAGTGTACCCGGTACCCGCAGGGCTGCGGTAATCAACCGCATGGTTCCGGGCAAGCACGGCAAGCGGATGGGAGGAGAAGGTCAGGAGAACGTCAGGGGCAGTGTATGGTCCTTGTGAGGAATAATGGTCGCCCAGAGAGACCTCACGGAGCAGGGTGCCGCTCATGAGCACGATAAGGGAATCGCCGTGCGGCCTGATCTCCCGGTTTGCCCGGATAGCGGCATGGCCCAGCAGGTTGCGGAGCCCGGGCGTATGATCGACACCGGCGAATAATGGCGATTCCAGCAGCTGATCGATGGTGGTCATAAGGGAGGAGAAGGGGGATAGCTTAAAAACCTTGCCGGATGGATAAGAGGGATAAGGCTCAGTAGAAAATCTCACTTCGTTCTGGGTAGCGCCGGCTCGCTCCGTGCTGTTGCAAGCAGAAGAGCGGCACCTCCCCGGATGGTGCAACCCCCTCCGCTATGCTCTCGCAAGCGCAGTAGCGCTCACAAAATGGCGCTACCCTACATTTTCTACAGAGCCGAGGGATAAGCAAGATTTATATAGGCGCTTCTCCAGGATAGGGAAAGGGGTGAGGCAGATGTTTGTCATGAACATCCAGTCACAGGATGACCTGGATGACTACATCCGCATCCTGCCGGAGCAGGAGAAGTGCCAGTTCATGCTGGAGAAAGGGATCACTCTCTGCATGGCCAGCCAGTTAAAATGCCCCTTCCAGGGCAAGGACCATTATACCCTGCATATGGGGAACCGGCGCGAATGCCTGCGCGAGGAGCGAGTGAGGCTGATGCGGGTGCTGCGGTAGGGAAAAGGACAGGAGATGATGGAATGGGTCTGATGCGGAAGCTGTATAAGCGTATTCCCCCAGTTCTTGCGCATGACATCGCCATTGCAGCAGCACACTACATTCAGGGCGATTCGCCGCTTGCTGAATGGATCAGAGAATCAATCCACGGGAAGTATGCGTATGAGGACGGCCGTCTGAGAGTGACTCTTCCCGCACTCTATAAGATGGACAGGATGGAGTACAGGAATCCCATTGGCCTTGCTGCGGGCGTTGATAAGAACGGGCGGGCCGTCGATTTCTTCCACATGCTGGGATTCGGGTTTGTCGAGGTGGGTTCAGTTACCCAAAATCCGATTGTAAGAGAGCGGGAATATTTCCGCCTTCCTGGGGATCAGGCGCTCATTAACCGGGCAAAGCTGCGGAATGAAGGTGTCCGGGAGTTGGCAAAGAATCTGGTTCACCAGAAGGCCTATGCTCCGGTGGGGATCAATATCACTGCAGATTCAGGAAAGGCTGGAACAGGCAAGGATGATGCGATCAAGGATATCATAAACAGCTTTACTGCATGCAGATGGGCAGCCCGGTTTATCGTGCTGAACATCAGCTGCCCGAATACTGCTGATGGCAGGGCATTCCAGGATCCGCAGGTGCTGGATGAGCTTCTGGAAAGGGTGATGTATGAGAACCAGCCGAATGATCTTTACTTCAGCCTCTGGAGGCCGATACTGGTCAAGCTCTCCCCGGATCTGTCTGATAAGGAACTGGAGAAGATCGTGGAAACATGCGAGCGTCATCACGTCAATGGATACGTCCTTACCAATACCACCCAAAGACGGGAGGGATTGGGGCTGAAATCGCCGCTGGAAACCGTCAGGCGCATAGGAAGCGGGGGATTGAGCGGCCTGCCCCTGCAGCAGATGGCATTGGACATGACAAAAAAAGTCTACCGCTTGACCGGTGGTAAGGCCCCGATCATCGGCGTAGGGGGTATCATGGATGCGGAATCTGCATATGCACGGATCAGGGCTGGAGCCTCGCTCCTGGAAATCTACACCATGATGGTCTATCGTATGATGGAGAAGGGGATAGGCGCGGGCCTGGGCGCAGCATACGAGCTCAAGACCGGCCTGGTCAGGCTGATGCAGCGTGACGGCGTCCGCTCGATCAGTGAGATTGTTGGGGCGGATGCGCAGGGAAATGCTTATCCGCTTCCTGCAGATATTCCTTCACCCGCCCGACAATCGACGGCAGCAGGAACCGTTCCACTTTCTCGGTGAATGCGTCATGCAGGGTGTTGAACTCCGTGATGCGGTAGCTGTTGCTCTGCTTCTCCACCAGCATCAGGGCCCGCAGCCGGAGCAGCTGCCGCCGCACGTTGGATGAGGCGATCCCCGCCAGGGGAAGGCCGTGCAGCTTCCGGTATTCTATGGCGAACCGCTTGACATCCTCTGCAGAAAGCACGGATTTCTCATGCCGCTTGCTGAGCAGCGCGGCAAGCACATCGACGATGATGTCCCGGGAATCGCCGGGCTGCAGCAGCCCCAGGGAAAGGCAGAGCTTCTTTACCAGACCCCTCCCGGAAAGCTCGTACGGCTTCTCATACCGCCGCAGGGTGATTTCGGTGAGCGGGCTGTCTCTTGCTATGGTCGCCACAAGGAGACATGCGGAGCTGGAGTATATATAGTTTATGATAAGTTGCCGCTTTCCTGGCAATGCCTTTCATAAAAGCGCAGGATCTCTTCTGTTTTTCTTGGATTCAGGGAGTAATGTATTTCTCTGGTTTTGATGGCAGGAAGAACCCATTCATCTCTCTCCGATTCCTTCAGCGCCTGCTTGGTTGCTTTATCGCCGCGCAGATGGGATGGCAGCCCTTTCAGGATGTTTTCTGTATGCGCTCCGCCCCATTTTTTCCATTGCACCAGCTTTCTGATTATCCGTACCTTAATTTCTTCCGCCGATAGATGCATAAAAGAGGCATCTGGACAATTCCCCGTATAAATGTTACCCACATTTATGGTACAATATTGTCTCAAAATAGAAACATTTATATAAATGAGTTGAAATGATGCAGCCTATGGAAACAAGATCTTTGTTCATAGAATTTATGGGTGATTCGCCCATGATCCGGGTGCTGGATTACTTGCTGACCGAGCGGGAGCTCGATTTTTCAATAACGGATATTGCAGAGAACGCAGGTATTGGCCGTGCAACCTTATACCGGATATGGGGTAGCCTAGTAAAGAATGGGATAATCATCCACACAAGAATCATTGGCAAAGCAAAGCTGTTTGCGCTCAACAAAAAGAATCCGAAGATAGGGAAGCTGATTGAAGTGTATGACATGCTGACGGTTGAAGAGCTAAAGAAGAGGCGGGAAAGGATGGAGCAGCCAGTTGTCCAATAGATCGTTCCACATAACCGTCTCTCCCGGATGAGTTTACTGGATTTTCTGCAGGCTCACCACGAACTCCAGGTATTTGATCTTTTCCGTGCTCTCATGCGAGTGCCTGGTGGCGGGCTTGGCATCGCTCAGCGTCAGCTTCTGGGCGTTCACTTTCTCCTGGATCTGCCGTTCCCATCTCTGGAGGAGCGCAGGCTCATCAGCGGTGATATGCAGCAGGATTTTGTCGCTTTTGTGCAGCCCCGCCTGCTTCCGCAGCGCCTGGATGCGCCGCATCAGCTCCCGGGCAAAGCCCTCGGAATCCAGCTCGTCATTCCTGCGCTTGTCGAGATAGACAAACCCCCGCTCCAGCGGCACCTCGACCAGATGCTCAGGAGCGATCCGCTTGACGATAAGGTGCTCTGGCACGATCTCAAAGCGCTTGCCGTTGTGGGTAAAGGGATACTTGCCCTTCCCCTTGATGTGCTGGAGGATGGTGGCGGGGCTTGCCGAGGCGATATGGGCGATCACCGCCGGCGCATCTTTCCCGAAATCCGGCCCGATCTTCCCATAGTCGGCGCTCACGGTCATCTTGATGCCCGGCACCTGCTCCACGAGCTGCAGCCCTTTTGCATTGGTCTGCCCGGTGATCATCTCTTTCAGCGATGATGCTGCAGCATGCATGTCCTTGTCCGTGGTCACCAGCAGGATGGGGGGGATCGGCCATCGTACGCCCAGCTGCATCTTCTCCCTGCCGGCAAGCGCCGCCTGGATGATCTGCTGCGCAGCGGCGAACTGCTTCTCCAGCTTCGGGTTGATCAGCTGCTTGTCCGCAGCCGGCCATTCGAGATGATGGACGCTGTGCTCATGCAGATGCAGCGCCGGCTTCAGGTGCTGGTAGATCTGCTCAGTGATGAACGGGCAGGCCGGCGCAAGCAGGGCGAGCGCAGCCTGGAGGCAATGGGCGACCGTGGAGAGCACCATCTCCGGCTCGCTGGAGAGCTTTTCCCGGGTAGACTGGATGTACACCCTGCTCAGCTCCAGGAAGAATTCCTCGGCCAGCCCCGGAGCGCGGTCAATCTCATAGTTGTCCAGGTGCGTAGTCATTTGCAGGATGGTGGAATGCAGCCGGGAGAGGATGTATTGCTCCTCAATGCCGGGCTTCTTGGTCTCTTTGAGCCCCTGGAGCTCATGCAGGGAGGAAAGGTCCAGGCAGTAACGGGCGATGTTCCAGAGCACCGTGAGATTGCGCTGCTTGCTCTTGATGTCCTCCAGGTTATAGTTGAGGTCATTCCCCGCCCGGTTCTGCGTGACATACAGCCGGAAGGCGTCCGCGCCATAGGTGTCAAAGACCTCATAGGGGGAGATGATGTTCCCCTGGGACTTGCTCATCTTCCTGCCCAGGGCATCGTTCACAAACCCATGCATGTACACTGCCTTGAACGCAGGCTGCTGCAGCGCCACCATGGAAGAGACAAAGAGGAGGTTGAACCATCCCCGGATCTGGTCATTCCCCTCCAGGATGAAATCAGGAGGAAAGAGCCGCTTGAACAGCTTGTCCTGCCGCGGGTAATAGAGGCAGTTCCAGGAGGCAGTGCCGGAATCTATCCAGACGTCCAGGATGTCCGGTATCCGGCGCTGCTCCTTGCCGCAGCTGCACGGCAGGGTGATCTCGTCAATGTGCGGCCGGTGCAGGTCAGCAGGGGCTTTCCCTGCCTTCTTCTCCAGTTCTGCAAGTGAGCCGATGACTGTGTAGCGCTGGCAGCCCGCGCATCGCCAGATCGGCAAGGGAGTCCCCCAATAGCGCTGCCGCGTGATGGCGTTGTCCCGGAGATTGTCCAGCCAGCTCTGGAACTGCCTGCTCCCTGCCCATTCCGGCACCCAGCGGATGTGGGTGTTGAGCGATTTCATCCGCTCTTTCATGTCCTCGACCTTGAAGAACCATTGCCTGGTCGTGCGGAAGATCACCCCGCTCTTGCACCTCCAGCAGTGCGCATAGTCATGCTCCACCGGAGTGGCAGCCACCAACGCCCCTGCCTCCCTGAGCATCTCGATGAATTTCTTGTCGTCCCTGCGCGCGATCAGCCCGGAGAAGCGCCCCATGGACTTGGGGAATGCGCCATACTCGTCCAGGGTGTTGAAAGGAGGGATGTTGTTCTTCTTTCCTATCTCATAGTCCTCCGGGCCTGATCCTGGTGCCATGTGCACCAGGCCGGTGCCTGCGGAAAGGTCGACAAATTCTGTGGAGAGCACCACAGTATGCACTTTCGGATGCTCGCGCTTCAGGGAGGCATAGTCGATGATGCCAGCAAAGGGATGGGTGTATTCCAGCCCCTCCAGCGCCGCTCCGGTGAACTCTTTGATAATGGTGTATGCCTGGTCTGCAACCGCCTGGATCACCGGTCCGGCCAGGCCCTTGGCCAGGATCCAGGTTTCATCGCCCACTTTCGCTTCTGCATACTCCATCTCAGGATTGGCCATCACGCCCAGGTTGAAGGGAATCGTCCAGGGTGTCGTTGTCCAGATGAGCAGGAATGTCTTTTCCCTGCCCTGCACGGGAAATTTGACAAAGATGGAGGTGTCCGTCACGTTTTCGTATTCCAGCTCATGTTTGGCCAGGGATGTTGCACAGCTCGCGCACCAGTGCATGACCTTCTCCCCCTCATACAGCCTGCCCTGCTCATGCGCCCTTTTGATCAGCCACCACTCTCCCTCGATATATTCCGGCGAGATCGGCTGGTAGGCATGGGCGAAGTCCATCCATGCGCCGAGCCTGGTGAAATCAGCGTTCATCTTCTGCATGTTCCCGACGGAGAACCGCTTGCACTCCTCCACAAAGCGCGCGATGCCGAACTGCGGGATGTCCTCCTTGGAGGTGATGCCCAGCTTCTTCTGCACCTTCAGCTCGGTCGGCAGGCCGTGCATGTCATACCCAGCCCGGTCCCAGACATCGAATCCCCGCATCCGCTTGTAGCGCAGCATCACGTCTTTCAGCGCGGTGTTCCAGGCATGGCCGATGTGGATGTCGCCGGAGGTGTACGGCGGCCCCTGCAGCCAGTAGAACGATCTCTTGCCTGCGTTCAGCAGCTTCGCCTTGGCGTAGGTCTCTTGCTGCTTCCAGAACTCCAGCACGGCAGGCTCCAGGAGCTTGAAATTATAGGCGTCCATGGCTGCCCTTGCTTGAGGATTGTTTATATACTTTTCTTTACCGAGAATCAGCTGTCCGATGGGGCTACCCGAGCGCCTTTCCGCACTTGTTGCAGACGTGCGTCTCCCGGGCATCGTCAAACGTGGTGGTTATTCCATACTCTACCTTGCTCCCGCAGCCAGAGCATTTCGGCTCCAGGATGTCCAGGGTGTTGAAATAGTCAATCGGTTCCATAGTGGTCACTACGCCTTCCATTTTCTCTCCCTGAACGTTGAAGTATAAAAATGTTTCCCCAAACGG
>DATDVW010000005.1:0-6616 GCA_035289865.1 Candidatus Nanoarchaeia archaeon | reverse complement strand
CTCGCAGGCAGCGGCGCGATATGTTTCATCCGTTCACCTCTTTTTGCTGTCTGGTGATGCGGCCCTATTTAAACCTTACGAACCGCAATGCGTGCGCCTGCTTGCGCGCCTTCTCCAGGCCGGCAGAGAATGCTTGCATGAACGCCGCCATCTTCTCGCAGGCGATCTCCTTGAGCTCGCCGGAGGTCATCTTCCCCGAGGTATAATCGTCATAGATCCGCTGCAGCTCCGCATCACTTTCCACCAGGTGCTGCTTGAGCAGCTCGAATACCATGTCTTTCTCGATCACCGCCCCGAGCCTCCGGTGCTCCTCCAGGGTGTCCCTGCCGCCGGTCAGGGCCTTCTTGATCTTCCTGCACACCGCTGCAGGGTCCTCGGGCAGCTCGATGCAGCTCTCCGGCCGGGACTTGCTCATCTTGATGCTGCCGTCCAGGCTCGGCGTATACTTGTGGTAGAGACCTGCCGGCGGCACGAACTTCTCCTCCTTCATCCTCGCGGCGATGTCCCGGGTCAGCCGGATATGCGGGTCCTGGTCAATGCCGACCGGGACGATTCCCGGCATCCGCTCGCTGAACTGGGGATACAGGATGTCCCCGACCTGGGTGACCGCGCTCATGATCCTTCCTGGATCCGCGTTTCCGTAGATCGCCCGGAACTCGTTCAGCGTGATTCGCTTTGCCGCGCGGTAGGCGAAATGCATCACTTCCTTGTTCTCGCTCTGGAAATAGAACGTGGTCTTTTTCGGGTCCAGCCCCAGCGCAATATACGCGGGGATGTGGAACTCCATCGCGCGCTTCCGCGCCTCATCCAGCGGGACCCCGCGCGCGGCTGCCGCTTCCAGGTCCGCGACCAGGATAAACGTCTGCCCTCCATGCTGCTGGAAATACGCCATGTTCTCGACCACCTGCTTGTTCCCGAGATGGATGCGCTCAGCGGTCGGCATGATGCCGGACAGCGCATAGAACTTCTTCCGCTTCCTGACCGCCTCGGCAATCGCCTGCAGGTCCCTGCCGGCAAACACGACCCCCCTCCTCATCAGCCGGTTCGGCTCGGGGAACAGCCTGGGATCAAACGGCTCCAGCCCGAATTCCTGCACCAGTTTGGCGTAATCCTTCACCAGCTCGCTGCCGTAGGGATCGATAAGCTTCATGGGGCATTGCATACATCGCTGTTTTATAAATGTAACTGTCTCGTTATTCCTCAATTCTCCCTTCAAGAAGATCCTGAACAGTTCTCAACACAATATGCAATCCTTCCTGGTTTTTTGCTCGCGCGGCCTCCTCGTATGAACCTTTTCCAAATGAAAAAGCGACGACATACCCTTTCTTTTTATTTAATCTTCTCATAGCTGTCTCAAAATTGTCAATAACGTTCCTGCCAACATCCGAGCTTTGTTTCACTTGAATGGGATAGCCGCCGGTTATCTGCGGCGTAAACCCATCAACACCCAGATCTCCGGATTTTGTCTTGCTGACTATACCCAGAAATTTGTCAACAACAACCCAGTTTTGGAAATCAAAAGGCTGGAGCTTTTTTACATAGTTTATATCAACAGTACCCCGTATTACTTGCGGCGTTGTAGAGAATTCCCCTCTCATCCGTTTTACCATGAGCTTGCACGCCGTCCTGCTGATATCAATGCCCACCCACTTGCGCTTCAGCCGCTGTGCGGCAACAAGAGTGGTGCCGCAACCACAGAATGGATCAAAGACAACGTTATTCTCATTGCTGCCTGCTTTTATGATCCTTTCCAGCAGCGCAACCGGTTTCTGGGTTGGGTAGCCCAATCTCTCTTTTGATTGGCTGTGAATGACCTCTATATCTGTCCATACATCGATAATTAATGTGCCCTCTTTGTCGCCTATATACTGTTTAATATAAGGCATACCTGTCGCAGAATATTGTATTTTTCCCTGCTTCGCCAATTTCTCCATATTCTCTCTCGTGTACGCCCAATGCCTTCCCTTGGGGGATTTCATCCCCTTCCAGAGATAATCTGACTTTGTTTCACCAGCTCCATGGGCAACAACTAACCTATACTTCCCTTTCTTATCTTGGTAACGGAAAAAGTTTTCTATATACTCTTGAGAATACGGCAGATGCTGCCTGTTAAAGGTAAATTTTTTGCTCTTAGAATAAAACAGGATGACATCATGGACTCTACTGAATCCCCTTCCTCCGCCGCCATGCGCATGCGTTCTTTGCCAAATGATTTCATTAACAAAATTGCCTTCACCAAAAATCTTGTCCATAACCACTCTGAGGTGGGCATTCGCATGAAAATCGCAATGTAAGAACATAGAACCGTGATCTTTAAGCAAGCGGTGGCATTCCCTCAGCCTGGGTTCCATCCAAGCGATATAGTGTTCTATTCCACCCTTCCATCTATCTTGAAACGCTCGTATTTCTGCACTGTCTTTCCATATAATCTCAAAGCCCTTATTCGTATAAAATGGCGGATCAGCATAAATGAGATCAACGCTATTATCCGGAAACTTGCTTAATATCTCAATATTGTCCCCTTCATATATCGCATTGATTTCCATACAGAGCCCAAACCGCTTCACCTATTTAAATTTATCATCTTGCCAGCATTCCCTTCACCACTTCCACAGCCCTCTCCTTCTTCTTGGGGAAGGCAGCAATGCTCATCTTGATGTGGAAGCAGCTGCCGCCGTTCGTGATCCCGTACTTACCCTGCAGCAGCGCAGCCTTGTCCAGCCGCAGGAAGAAGCTGCACGCATCGTCCACACGGAGAATGGCCTCATCAGCGATGAGCTGTCTCTGCCCCCTGTCCAGGCGCCCGATCAGCGCGTCCAGGAATGCCGAGGTATGTTTCTCCTTGGCCAGCCGCGCCTCATAGATGACGATCGGCAGGTCATGGAATCCTGCTGCAGTTTTCCGCTCCAGCGCAATCTTCTCTTCCGCAAGGCCAAAGGGGAACAGCTGCCGCAGGGCTGCAACGATTGCCGCCTCGTCCTCCCCGTCCTGCACGAACACGCTCACCGCAATCTGGTGCGCCCGCTTCATCCGGAATAAAAAAATGCGTATATTTATATACATTTGGAAACGATAGGTCGCCATGAAGCACAGCATTCCGGTGACCGCAGTCCTTATTCTCCTTTTCTTCATCGCGCAGGTCGTCGGCCTGCTTACCATCCGCGCCTATGTCGATGAGGAAGCAACGAGATCGACCGGAGAGCTCTCCTGGAAGCAGCTTCCCCTGGCCATGGAGCGCCCACCGCTGGAAGAGCATACATCCTTCCTCTACATCATCCTGGCAGTCCTGGTGGGCACCGGCATCCTCCTCCTGCTGATCCGCTGGCAGAAGACCGGGTTCTGGAAGGCCTGGTTCTTCCTCAGCGTGCTGCTCGCCCTCACGGTTGCCTTTGCCGCGTTCCTTCCCGCAGCCATCGCGCTTCCCTTGGGTGTCCTCCTTGCAGCGTACAAGGTGTACCGCCCGAACCTCTACATCCACAACCTCACGGAGATATTCATCTACGGCGGGATCGCCGCTATCTTCACCCCGGTATTCAGCGTGTTCTCCGCCTCCCTGCTCCTGCTCCTCATCTCCGTCTATGACGGGTATGCGGTATGGAAATCCAAGCACATGATCGCCCTGGCGAAGTTCCAGACCGAGCAGAAGGTGTTTGCCGGGCTGTTCATCCCGTACGGCAGGCCCAGGGCGCAGGCGCAGCCCGCGCGCAAGGAGATGCGGGCAGGGCATCCGCAGCAGAGGACCGCCATCCTTGGCGGCGGGGACATCGCCTTTCCTCTTATCTTTGCCGGAGCGGTGATGAAATCAGCCTCCTTCTGGCTCACCCTGATCATCCCGCTTGCCGTCACCGCGGCATTGCTGCTCCTCTTCCTCAGGTCAGAGAAGGGGAAGTTCTACCCCGCCATGCCCTTCCTCAGCGCAGGATGCTTTGTGGGGTATGGGATTATGCTCTTGTTGTAGCATAAAGATAGATTTTAATACTTTATCTTAGTCAGGCATAGCATGCGCAGCAAGACCGAGAAAGCCACCTTTGCAGCCGGCTGCTTCTGGGGAGTGGAAGCCGCGTTCCGGAAGGTGAAGGGCGTCGTCGATGCCCTGGTCGGCTACACCGGCGGGACGATGAAAGATCCCTCGTACGAGGATGTTTGTTCAGGCCAGACCGGCCATGCAGAGGCAGTGCAGGTTGCATATGATCCGGCAAAAATATCCTACGAAGGGCTGCTGGACATCTTCTGGAGCATCCATGATCCCACTGCCATGAACAGGCAGGGCCTGGACATCGGCACGCAGTACCGCTCCGCCATCTTCTATCACGGCGCGAAGCAGAAAAAGGCAGCCCTTGCCTCCAAGCAGAAGCTGGAGAAGTCCGGCCAGTACAGGGGCAAGATCGTCACCGAGATCGCGCCTGCCGCAGCATTCTACAGGGCAGAGGAATACCACCAGCGGTACCACGAGAAGCACGGGATGGCGGCGTGCTGAATGGCATGGTGGTCTGACTCCCGCGCCAAAAATCTTCGTGTCCCTTCAAAACTGCTCTGCATTTTGCCACATTCGGAACCCATTGATTTCCGATATGATGTGCAGGGAAGTGGCAGAGGCCCACGCATCACCTATAATCTGAAGCCTTATCAAACAACTTCCCGACATCATCCAAATCTAAATACAGGGCATTCATCTCATCCATGCGCCTTACTGCCCTCTCAGCGAATCCGCTCTTTGAAACAAACAAAAGCTTGTATGCCCCGCTGAGCCCGACTAACCTTGATTTTCTTGCCAGTTCTTCAACGGCATCAACATCTAACTTTTCAGAAGTCCACTTAACCTCGCCCAATAAGAACGTTTTTTCCCTCGAATGATAAGCCAAAATATCAACCTCATTATTATTCCTATCCCACCATGAGCCGATATTCTCAAAGCTTATCTTGCAGCCATCGATTTCTTTTCCGTTGTAAAGAATGAGGATCTCCCTGACAATATCCTCAAATATCTTGCCAATATAGGCGTTCAATTCATTTGTTATCAGCCTGAGAATCTGATCCCTTGCACCCATGTTTAATGCAGATTGGTTCTCAAATACGAACTTGTACCAAAACCTAAAAAAGTTATCGGTTATTTTGTATCTTCCAAGCCTTTCCTTGCCATTTATTGGGTCATTTCTCTTGACGAGGTCCAAGAGGGCGTCAAGCTTTGCTATATACGGCGGGAGACTGGACACGGATATTTTTGTAAAATCCTGAATTTCTTTTAAAATCTCTTTTCCCGCGGAGATCGATTGCAGTATGGAGTTGTATTTTGCGTGAACCCTCACATTTTCATACTCAAGCAGGTTTTTTGGCTCTTCCGAGAGCTCAGAATCCTTTTTTATTATCAATTCATAGATTGCATCAAGAACGCCCTTAAATGGCTTGGTCTTTTCAAGGTAGAATGGCGTTCCTCCAAAAACCCCGTACCGTAATACTTTTTCCTCTTCTCCCAGATCCTTAAACATGAGCCTGAAATCACTATACCCAAACGGGGAAATCTTAATCTTCTGCGCCCTCCCGTATAACGCCCCCGCCTTGCTGTGAATTACCTTTTGCACCATGCCTATTGAAGAGCCAACTAAAAAGATCATAATCTTCTTATTTTTGAAGACGTTATCCCAATGTTTTTGTAAAGAAGTTATGAATTCTGGAGCGACGTCCAAGAATCTCTGAAATTCATCTATAACTAAAATAAACATATTCTTATCTAGTTTTTTGATTACATAGCCAAAGAAATCTTCAAAATCTTTAAAAATTATGTCGTCCTCCAGCTGTTCCTTTATTGTTTTTGACAGGGAGTTCAGTATTACCCCCCTCTCCGCAAGATCTACGTAAAAATATAGCTTCTGCTCTTTACGCCCCCTCAGGAACTTCTTTATAAGCTCTGTTTTCCCCACCCTTCTTCTGCCGTAAATCACCAGCATAGCCCCTTTCCCGGAAGTTTCTATTGCACTATATTTCTCATTAAGGAGGGCAAGTTCCTTCTTTCTGTTGTAAAAATCCAATCTTTCGTCTGCCATGGTATTTAATATAATCTTATTTATATTACAATATAATCATGATTATATTAGTATATATAAAGGTTTCGGTTTTATAGTGGCGGACAAAATATTTGGACATGATCCTTCCGCCACTACATTGAAAACGACATGCAATTTGTATTAAAACTTATATCGTTTTCTATTATGCTTTTCATCGTCTCGCAATCC
Organism: Candidatus Nanoarchaeia archaeon; assembly: GCA_035289865.1. GTDB lineage: Archaea > Nanobdellota > Nanobdellia > Woesearchaeales > JACQNA01 > JACQNA01. Next base: position 386 of record DATDVW010000005.1, on the reverse strand, counting down.
TGCCACGTCAGTATGCTTTACCGCCCCCCGCCCTCTGCCTGGCAGTATAACTGAACGCAAGCGTAACCGGCAAAAACCGAAAGCCTTAAAGAGCCTGCTTGCTTCTTTTCCCCCGGTAAGCACCCGGGTGGCTAGCCCTCACCTTCACTGCAAACGGGCTTCAGGCAGGGGCATGTCCGAGGGGCGGTGCAGGGCGGCGAGCAGGTCTTGGTGCTGACGCTGACGTCCTGTCCCGTAGGATTGCCTTCTCCGAGAACCATGTCAGGGCGGGAACGCAGCAGCATTAATCGGTGATGGTGATGCTTATGGGGAAGCGGGGCTGAGAAGGCATCAAGGCAAGCCTGTCTCATTGTCCGGCATCCACCCTCGGACGCTTACCGCTTCCA
>DATDVW010000004.1:0-3171 GCA_035289865.1 Candidatus Nanoarchaeia archaeon | reverse complement strand
GATAGGAGAAGGTTGCAGGTATCTAAGATTAATTGCCCTAAAGGGCACTTTCTGGCTAAAGCAGAAAGCAAAAGATATTGTAGAATTCAGAAAAATATTGAATCAGTTGGTTTTTGTTAAAAACGCAAAAGTTTAGATACCATAACCTTTAAATAAAACACGATGCGAGACTTCCCCATGCCCAAGCCCCAGCAGCAGGGAATCACCGTCAAGAAGGCGGCAGACACGGCAGAATGGTATTCGCAGGCAGTCATCAAGGCAGAGCTCGCTGACTATTCCGCTGTCCGCGGCTGCCTGGTGATCCGGCCGTACGGCTATGCCCTCTGGCAGGGGATCATGGACTATTTCAACAGCAGGCTCAGGCTGCTTAATGTCCAGAACGCCTACTTCCCCCTCCTGATTCCTGAGCAGTTCTTCCAGAAAGAGGCGGCGCATGCCGCGGGCTTCCGCGCCGAAGTTGCCTGGGTGGAGAGCAGGGACGACCAGTCCAAGTACGCCATCCGCCCGACCTCAGAGACGGTCATCTATGATGCCTACAGCAGGTGGATCCGCAGCTGGCGCGACCTGCCGCTGAAGCTCAACCAATGGGCCAATATCCTCCGCTGGGAGGTGAAGGATGTCAAGCCCTTCATCCGCTCCCGGGAATTCCTCTGGCAGGAGGGCCATTGCGTCTATGAGGACGAGGCCAGCTGCGATGCGGATGCGCTCATCTACCTGAACGAATACCGGAAGCTCTGCGAAGAATTGCTTGCTGTCCCGGTGCTGCTCGGCATGAAGACCGAGAAGGAGAAGTTTGCCGGGGCAAAGCACACCTACACGATAGAGGCGTTCATGCCGGACGGCAAGGCATTGCAGATGGGCACCTCCCACAACCTGGGCCAGGGATTTGCCCAGGCCTTCGGCATCAGGTATGTCGGCAGGGACGAGAAAGAGCACCTTCCCTGGCAGAACTCATGGGGGGTGTCCACCAGGCTGATCGGCGGCATGGCGCTGCTGCACGGCGATGACAAGGGGCTGGTGCTGCCTCCATTGATCGCGCCGATCCAGGTCGTCATCATCCCGATCATCTTTGAGGACAGCAAGAGGCTGGTGCTGCAGGCAGCGCAGTCCCTGGCCAAAGAAATGCAGGAGTTCCGCGTGCATCTGGACATCCGCGATGAGTACAGCGCGGGCTGGAAATTCAACGAATGGGAGCTGAAAGGCGTTCCCTTGCGCATCGAGATCGGCCCCAAGGACATCAGCCAGAAACAGGTTGTGCTGGTCCGGCGGGACACGGGAAAGCGGGAGCAGGTGAAGCAGGAGCAGCTGAAGAAGCGGGTGGAATCCGCCATCCTGGAGATGCAGCAGGATCTCCTGGCGAAAGCAAGGAAAGAGCTGGATGCAAGGATCACCAAGGCAGCGACCTGGCAGGATTTCCTGAGGATCGTGAAGGCGGATAAGATCGCCCTTGCCCCCAGCTGCGGCCAGGAGGACTGCGAGGACACGATCAAGGAAGAGACCAAGGGAGTGACCAGCAGGGCAATCCCCTTCGAGCAGCCGAAAAAGATAGGCAAGTGCATCAAATGCGGGAAGGAAGGGAAGTTCCTGGTATGGTTCAGCAGGAATTATTGAGGTGATGGGGATGAGGCTATCCAGTCCGGCATTCGCGCATGGGGGGAAGATTCCCGGCAGGCATACCTGCGACGGCCAGAACATATCGCCGCCGCTCGACATCAGCGATGTCCCCCATGGGACAAAGTCATTGGTGCTGCTGATGGACGATCCGGATGTCCCGAAGCACATCCGGGCTGACGGGATGTGGGACCATTGGATCGTGTTCAACATGCCGCCGGACATCAAGCGGATACCTGAGGGCATGAGCCCGGAAGGGGAGCGCGGAGAGAACACCAGCAGCGGCCTCGGCTATACCGGCCCCTGCCCACCAGACCGGGAGCACCGCTATTTCTTCAGGCTCTACGCCCTGGACTGCATGCTGGAGCTGGAGGAGGGGGTGAGCAAGGCAGAGGTGCAGGCTGCCCTGCAGGGCCATGTGCTGGCGGCAGCAGAGCTGATGGGAAGGTATCAGCGGAAGGAAGGGTAGCTTATCCCGGCACCGGACCTCAGTATAGGCTCTGTAGAAAATAAGGGGTAGCGCCATTTTGTGAGCGATAACACGCTTGCGGGAGCTTGGCGGAAGGGGGTGTTCCCAATCTTTTACAAAACGTCAGAAATCGAAGATTTCTGAGCGTCATCAGAAACTTCGTTTCTGAGAGCTTGACCAAAAGAGGTGCGGCGCAAGGCCGCACTATCGCGGCCCGCAATCAGTCTGTACTGCCGCGAAAGGGGCTTCATGCCCAGTATTGCCTGCCAGCTGGGCGTAACCAGCTGACGGGAAGGGGCCGCCCAGCACCTGCAACAGCATGGAGCGAGCCGGTGCTACCCCGAGCATAGCGAGATTTTCTACAGAGCCCTCAGTATAACTTAAGGAATTCCCGTTATACGCCTTGAGCGACAGCGAAAGTGCAACGTGGCACGAACGAAGTGAGTGAGTTCAAAAAATATTTTTCGCTCTCATTCGTTAGATAGGCTTTCCTTAATTCTTATAAATTTTATTTTTTCCGTTTTGAAAAATGAAAGGGGGGTTAGGGGTGAATTTTATTTTTCAAAATTCCTTTTATAGTTGAATGATAAACAATTTCTATTTATTATCTTCTTCTGCAAGCCGTGTACGGCGTGCAAGCTCCGCATCGGTTGGTGTGTCAAATTCCGCAGTGCCTACTTGTACCGCTCCGGCTTTTTCATAGACGGCCATAATAACTCCAGTGCTTGATATTGCACTCTTTGTGAGTGTAAAGGCAAGAGGTTGCGTGCCATCAGCAAAGAGCTTTTTGCCGGTTCCAAGCGTAATCGGAAAAATCATAAGACGGAGCTCGTCCACGAGATTATGTTTGAGGAGCGTTTGGACAAGATTGCCACTTCCATGCACTTGCAGTTCGGGACCATCTTCGTTTTTTAGTTTTTGTATTTCCTCAACGACATTGCCACTGATGGTGGTAGTGTTATTCCACGAAAGCGCGAGCGGTGTGTCTGAAACGACGTATTTTTTCGCCGCGTTCTGTGCGTCAGCAAATGGGTCATCGAGCGTGTTCTCTTTAGGATTCTCTCCGTGCTTTTCGTTGACATACGGCCAAT
>DATDVW010000003.1:0-15955 GCA_035289865.1 Candidatus Nanoarchaeia archaeon | reverse complement strand
TGCACTAATCGCTCAATCACCCACATGCGCTTATACCCGGAAACAAGAGCGGGAAGAGTTTCAAGGTTTTCAAGAGTGACTATAATGTTCTGCCCGTTCAATGGTTCAGAAGGACTGGGAAATCCAACGACCGGCAGAGTTCCTCGATAATAATAGTTAAAGAGTGGTATGATCTGTGGTGAGTGCACGATGATTATGTCGTTGGGCTGCTCATTCTGCTGGATGATGCTGACTGCTGCCCGGTAATCGCCTTTGAAGATCGGAATGGTATAGTAATGCGCAAGCGATGCGGCGCTCAAGCCAATGATGATAATGAGAAAGAACGGTGCAAAACGGAGATGAGTTAGCCCTCGGGCGACAAGGATGATGAATGCAGGCGCAGCAACCATAACATATTGCCATTGGAATATTGGGTAATAGAATTGTGACAGCAATGCAGGTATTATCACTGGGACGATCGCAAAAGTAAGTAAGAAGGCGATCTGCTTTTTTTCACTATTCATATCCTTAAATATCCCCATGATGGCAGGAATGCCAAAACCAATACCATAGAGAAAAGTTACCAAAATAATAGCCCAGACAGCAGACTCCTTCTGGATTAAGGTCTGCCCGATACCAAAAACAATATAGGTTAAGGGGGCGTCAACAATATGGAAGACATTGAGCCAGTAAAATTGCCGCGCATATTGATTGGCATAATAAAAATGAGGCAGCCAAGGCAAGTAGAGGAGCGCACTGGCTGCCAAGCTCAATACAAAGGTTTTCAAAGCAGCACGGTACGTTGAAAAATGGAACAGGAAAAAGGCGATCTCGGCAGCTATCAGGAAGATGAAATGAGTATGGGTATATATCCCAAGCACGTTAATTATAGTAAGTGCGATCCACCATCTTCGCTGCCTTGTTTCGAGGAGTGAATAACAACTGTAAGCAGCCCCTAGCCCCAGCGCAACAAGAAAAGTGTATGTCCGTGCCTCCTGGGAATAAACAACATTATATGAGTTAATGGCAAATAAGAATGCAGCAATTAATGCTGTCTTTGGAGCAAATAATTTTTTGGTGAGCCAATAGACAAGCAAGACGGCGAGCGCGCCGAAAAGCGCTGAGAATGACCGGACTGCAGTTTCAGTGATGCCGAAGCTTTGTACCCAGATGTTCATCACGAAGAAATACAGCGGTGGGCTGACACTCAGACCATGGATATCAAAAATACTGTGGATACTTGCAGAAATATTATTGTATTCGCCATCTTGATAGGTGATATATTTTGGTATGTATTCAAAGAAGTTCGCTGAGCGGAAGATCGTATCGCCTTCATCATACCATAGGGAAAGGAAATCAATATGGTACCAGCGCAATAAGATTGCCAGAAGAATAATAAACAAGATGAGGTATTTGTTCGCCATGCATTTGAGGGGGTCCCCTCCCCTTTATGTATTTATCTGGTTACAACGAGAATTAATCGTTTATCGACGGAGCTTTTTATGTACGGGGAAGAGAGTTGCGGAGATTATTTATTGTGGATTAATCTCTTCCAATAGAGATTCAATACCATCGCTACATAACGCGGCCCGACTTTTATTAGATTAAGCTTGGACAGCCCTGACGTTCTTCCTGTCCAGGATACCCCTATTTCGGCAAATGTTTTGCCGCGTAGGTATGACTTTATGGAGAGTTCAGGGTTAATTTCAAACCCAGCACTTTCAATAACAAGGGCATCTAAAATGGATTTCCGATAGGCCTTGAACCCATTAGAAATGTCATGATAGGGCATTAAGAACAAGAACGTGGTAAGGTAATTAAATGCCCGATTACAGAAGAGCTTAGTCCCAGGATAATTGATAATCTTGCCGCCTTTTGCAAATCGCGTCGTATACACGACATCGTACCCTTTTTTAATAGTGCGGTACAATCGGACAATGTCGTCAGGCGCATCGGCAAGATCTGCCGACGTGGGTATAATGAATTTGCCTTTCGCATGCGTAATGCCGTCTCTGAGCGATAGCCCAAATCCGCGGGCATTCACCCTAATAAAGGGCTTGATTCTCCTATCCTGTGCATGCAACTGCTTTGCAAACGCTCCAGTGCCGTCTGGGCTATTATCGTCTACAATTACTATCTCATAATCTACTTTCGCCTTGCGAAGAACAGGAGTTAGCTTGGCAATCGTCTTTTCCAGATTATCCCTTTCGTTGTAAGTTGGGATAATAATCGTCAAGTCCATACGGCGGCTATTCTTGGCCATTGTCAAGAACCACCAGTCAGAGATTGGTGGCATGATACCCTGATTTTTGCATCCGGTGGTTCTTGAGCACAGTCAGAATTCCACCCTTTACTGTTTGCACCATCAAGAATCAAAGATTCTAGAGCATACTCAGGGATGCGGGGCATTCCTGGTGAAGCATGGCTGGCGTGCGCAAGGCGATTTCCGATATGGTAAACAGCCATTCCAAGACTGGGGGAATTCTGATGTTTAAAAACATTGTGTTGTTGGACTTGTGCCTTCGCCGACTGCTCAGATCGTTGAGGGCTTGCTCAGGACAGTATAGAATTGCGGGAGCAATGCAAATATCAGCTTACTCTTGACTATGCGCAGCGAGGTTCCCATGACGAATTTTCTCAGCTTTCTCGGATAGAGCTTATGCACATGGATTTTGCGCGCCAATAGGGGATTTCCGTAATATTTCATGGCCATGCGCACACTGAATAACCCCCGAATTGGCTCTGCAGGGTACCCCATCACACAAATTCCGCCAGGAGCAAGAATCCTATCCACTTCCTTAAAGAAGGCTGATAAGTCAGGAATATGCTCGATGGTATGAAAAGAGAATATTTTCGTGAAATAGCCATTGGAAAAGGTTGTGTGGAGGGCATCCATGTACAACAAATTCTGAATTTTCGCAGCAGAGATTGCCTCTTTGTTGAGGTCAATGCCAAACACATTATCTTTCCCGAATTTCTTCTGCAGGTACAGCACAAAATTTCCTTTGTCGCAACCGATTTCGAGGATTCGGTCGCCGTTGTGCAGCCTCAATTCCTTGATGCTCTTTTCAAATAAGGTGTTCCTATTCGCAAGAAAATCGTTAGTGGGAGGCAAATTCCTGGAGTAGTCAATATCATATTTCTCATATTGTTCCATCACCACAACCCACCGGCGATTTGGGTTCTCCATTTGTATATAAACGTTTCTATCCCAACAATCTTTATAAAGCAATTTTGATTTGTTGGCAAGAATGAAATCTCTCATTACCGGCATTACCGGCTTTGTCGGCAGCCATCTGGCAGAGCTGCTCCTCAAGCAGGGGCATGAGGTGTACGGCACGTTCCGCTGGCGGAGCAGGACCGAGCACATCGACGCCATGCGGAAGGATATCCGGCTGATGGAATGCGACCTGCTGGACCCGCATTCGGTGTACCGGATGCTGAAGGTCGCGGAGCCGGAATATATCTTCCATCTCGCTGCCCAGTCTTTTGTCCCCACCTCATGGAGAATCCCTGCGCAGACCATGCACACCAATGCGGTCGGGCAGATCAACCTCTTTGAGGCTGTCCGCGATGTCGGCCTGGATCCCCGCATCCAGATTGCGTGCAGCTCCGAGGAGTATGGACTGGTCTATCCGCATGAGATCCCTATCAAGGAAACGAATCCGCTGCGCCCCCTGTCGCCGTACGGCGTCTCCAAGGTCGCGCAGGACCTGCTGGGATACCAGTACTACCAGAGCTACGGGATGAAGATTGTGCGCACCCGGGGGTTCAACCATACCGGGGGAAGAAGGGGTGATGTGTTTGTCACCTCGAATTTTGCCAAGCAGGTCGCGGAAATCGAGGCAGGCCTGCGGAAGCCGGTGATTTTCGTCGGAGACTTATCCTCGCGCAGGGACTTTACCGATGTACGCGACATGGTGAAGGGATATCTCCTCGCCTGCCAGAAGGGAAAGGCCGGGGAGGCCTATAATCTCTGCTCCGGCAAGTCGTACCCGATGAGAGAGGTCCTGGACATCCTGCTCAGCTTTTCCTCGATCAAACCGAAGATCAAGCGCTCTGCTGACCGGCTGCGCCCCAGCGATGTGCCGCTGCTGGAGGGGGATTACAGCAAGTTCCACGCATTGACCGGATGGAAGCCTACCATCAGGTTTGAGGACACCTTGCGGGACATCCTGACCTACTGGCGTGAGCGGGTGAAGGCGAAGCAGGCGAAGGACGTGTACTCGCTTTAACGATAACATCAAGGTAGATTTCCATCGCCTCCCGTGCGCTCTCGAAGGCATGCTCATATTGGGTAAATGTGGCAATATCCCGGGTAAAATCGTCTGGCGTGTTGAATAGGCCAAAGAGATTCGTGTGCTCCCACGCATCTGCAGGAAAGACAGGGTGCTCGGCAAGCGCCTGCCGCGCTTTCTGCATGCCCTGGCTGTTTTTGATGCTTCGGTAGTGCGCATATGCCCCATGGTGGAGGCTCCTGAGTTCTGCAAGGGTTGCATCAACATGTGCATATGCCACGAATTTCAGGCCGGGCAATCCTTTGAGCGATTGGGTGATCCCGATGACTCCATGGAAATCGTATTTCCAGTCACCCAGCTCTGCCTTTGCTTCTGCGTAAAATGCATCAGCAATGGGATCATCCCGATAGCTCTGCTGGAAGGTGATGCTGCCGCCGGGCAGTGCATAATCCCTCTGCCTGCGCTTTCCGGCACGCTTGCCCATGCGCTCCCCAACAACGATGCGCTCGTCAGAGGTGAGCAGGCAGGAAACCACCGAGGTGTTCAGGAAAGGGATCTCTGAAGGGGGAAAATAGCCGCTGCGAAGTGCCTGCAGCGTGTAGGAGTCGATGGCAGCGCCCCTGAGGTGCAGTGCCCCATCCTGGACTGCGCCGATGGAAGCGTGATTTTTGCCGGCGTTACCCATCATAGCGCCCTCATGGCGCGGCGTTTTTGCAACATTTGGAATGTAATTCTCAGGATCAGTCACCGCGAAAATCAGCTCTCTCCAGTGAGCATCAGGAATGTGCGCATGCCCAAACTTTCTCTGGAGGGCATCCCAGTCCGTGGCTGTTCCTGCGTAGTGGCTATCGTCTTTGCCAGGGTAATCAACAACCCGGTCATCAATAGCAGCAGCAACGGCAGGGAATGAGGAAAAGCTATGCACGATGCCCACGCGCGCGGGAATCATCGTTTCTTTTTAAAGATATTGGCGGTGCCATTCCGCAAACATCAGCAGCGGGAATATCTTGTTGTCATGGAGTGGATTATCCCAGATGGCGCTGAGGTATTCCTGGCGGAACAGCCTCCTGAGCTCGCCGTCCCGGTAGAGGTCCATCGCCCGGCTGCGCATGCCGGCATGCAGCCAGCTGCGCAATGGAGGGGTGAAGCCGTATTTTTTCCGGGCAAGCACCGCGGGCGGAAGCAAATCCTGCATCGCCTTCTTCAGGATGTATTTCCGTATCCTGCCCCTCAGCTTCAGCTCCGGGGGGATCCTCGCCGCAAGATCGACCAATGCCCTGTCCAGGAACGGCACCCTGCTTTCCACGGCATGCGCCATGTTGATCTTGTCGTCCACCATGAGGTAATCTTCCGGGAGGAGCAGGCCCAGGTCGACCGAGGTGAGCTGGTTGATGATATGGCCGCCGGACTGGAAAAAAGCGGATGTATAGTCCGTTGCCGGCTGGTACTGCTGGAGCAGGGCGCGCCGCTCTGCAGCGGAGATGTTCTTGTCGTAGAGGAGCGCGCGGTATGCGGCGGGGATGTCATTGAGGTGCGGGAGGATCTGCATGGCAAACCGGGTGTATCTTGACGGCGCTACCTGGTGTGCGGCGCTGGCCAGCTTCCGGGAGAGCGGGTTGCTGATGAAGGCGCTGTACCTCTGCATGCGGTGCAGCCTGCTGATGGCCTCATGCTGCCGATAGCCGGCAAAGAGCTCATCGCCGCCGTTGCCGGTGAGGACGACCGTCATCTTCTTCTTGGCCTCCTGCGCCATGAAATAGAGGGGGATGGCAGCGGGATTCGCGATCGGCTCGTCGAGATGGTAGGCTATCTTCGGCAGGATGCCAATCGCCTGCTCTGCGGTGACGGTCAGCTCATGATGGGCGGTATTGCAGGCAGCGGCGACCTGCCGCGCATAGGGAAGCTCGTCCACGACCGTCTGGTCGTCAAATCCGACGGAGAATGTGCAGACATTCTCCATGAGCCTGGACATGACTGCGACAATCGCGCTGCTGTCCATGCCCCCGGAAAGGTAGGCGCCGACCGGGACGTCTGCGACCAATTGGCGCTGGACGGCCTCTCGGAACACCTGTTGGAGCTGGGCGGCATAATACTCTTCGCTTGCCTGCTCCGGCTGGAAGGCGGTCCGGTAGTATGGCTTGACCGAGAGCTGCCTGGTTTTGAGGTCGAACATGGCATAGTGGCCTGCCGGCAGCTTGAAGATGCTCTTCCAGATGGTCTTTGGCGCCGGGATGTAGAGATAGGTGAAGAAATCGTTGAGGGATCTCTGGTCGATCTCCCTGGGGATGGCGCTGTCCTGCAGGATCGCCTTGATCTCCGAGGCGAAAAAGAATCTCTTTCCGTCGAAATAGTAGTACAGCGGCTTGACGCCGATATGGTCGCGGGCGAGAAAGAGCTTGCGGAGATTCCGGTCATAGATGCAGAACGCGAAGATGCCGTTCAGGTGCTCCAGGCAGCGGGGGCCGTATTTGAGATAGGACTTGAGCAGGACCTCGGTGTCCGCATCAGAGGCATAACTCCCGGGAAGCTGCTGCCGCAGCTCGCGGTAGTTGTATATCTCGCCGTTGAACACGATCACCGCATTGCCCTCTGCCATGGGCTGGCGGGCCCGCCGGGAGAGGTCGATGATGGAGAGCCGCTGGTGCCCCAGGGACATCCTTCTATCGGTGAATATGCCGCTGTCATCCGGGCCGCGATGGGCCAGGGCGGTCATGGCGCTCCGGAGCAGGTCCGAATCCTCATGGTTGAAGCCGACGATGCCGCACATGCGGCAGGGAAGTGCCGCTGGGTTTAAAAAGAAATCGCGTCGACTGCGGCAAGATACCTCTTCGCCTGCCGCTCCCAGGTCCCGGCATGCCTGAGGAACCATGCCCTAGCCTGCTTTTCCAGGGCCTTCCTTTGCCCGTTGTCATGGAGCATGCTTTTGATGCCGGTGATGACATCCAGCGTATAATGCGCGGGATAGCTTATCTCTTCTGCAAGGTTCGGCCGGATGGCGACCACTGCCTTGCCCATAGCAGCATAATCAGTCATCTTGGCTGACGCATCCCAGGAGAGGGGATAGAGGCAGAGGGCTGCTTTCGCGATTTCCTGCTCGGTCTCTGCCAGGGAGAGGGTGGAGATGACGCGGAGGCTGATGCCGCTCGCCTTGCATGCCTCCTGTACCGCGCTGATATTGTAGATGGAATGCGTCTGTCCGATATAGATGATGTCATATGCCTTTTTCGCTTTCTTCGGCGTAAAGTTGCTGCCGTTCATGACCAGGGCATGGCAGCGGTATCTTTGGTGATAATGATGCGACGGCGTCGTGACGATATCGTGGTTTTTGATGAGGAACTGCATCCGCTGCTCGCTCCGGTAGAAATGCGGATGGTCGTTCAGGTCAAAGACGAACCTTGCCCGGGGCCTGAGCTTATGGTGCAGCGCAGTGATCAATGCCCCGGTCTTGCCCACGCCGATGACCGTGTCCGGGCGGAACCGCACATAAATAAGCGGGTACCAGGGCCATCGCTGTTTGGTGATGTACTCGACCTCATGGCCGAGCCGCTCAAAATAGTAGGGCAGCCAGCTCCAGCGCATCCTCCGGGAGCGGTCCCGGTAGTGCTCTTTGTCGTGGGTGACGATGAGAATCTTCATGAGCGTGCAGGAGAGAATTGGGAAACCGCGTCGATGACCTGCTGGACATCCGCATCGCTCATTGCAGGGTACATCGGCAGGGTGAGAAGCTTAGGCCAGAGCCGGTCTGCTGTTGGGCAGCTGGCCTGGATGTGCTGAAATACCCGATGCAGGTACAGCGGCTTGTAGTGCACACCTGCGGAAATGCCTTGCCTGCCCAGGTGCTGAATCAGCGCTTCCCGATCTGCATCCACTTTCATCGTGTAGTTGTGGCAGCTGCTCCGGATGCCCGGCTTGTGGATGGGCGTCTGCAGCCAGCTGATGCGGGCAAGGTCCTGGTTGTACCGCTGGAATATCTCGTTCCTGCGGGCGTTGCCGCGCTCCAGTTTTTTCAGCTGCACCAGCCCCAGGGCTGCACTGATATCTGTCATGTGGAACTTATAGCCCAGCTCATCAACCCCATAATCCCACTTGTAATGGTCCCGGGATGCCCGGGCAAAGGTGGAGCTGGAAATCCCTGTCCAGCGGAGCCTGCGCAGGCGCTCATTGAAGGCATCGTCATTAGTGGTGATCATGCCGCCGTCTCCTGTCGAAAGGTTCTTAATGGCGGCAAAAGAGAAGCAGGCGATGTTGTCTGCAGCACCAATATTCTTCCCCCAGTATGCGGAGCCGCAGGCATGGGCGGCGTCTTCGATAATCACCAGGTTATGCTCTGCAGCAATCTCCCGGATCTCCTTTACATCACAGGGGTGGCCGCCGTAATGGACCGGGATGATAGCCCTGGTCTTGGAAGTAATCTTTTTCCTGATGTCTCCGGGATCGATATTTAAGGTCTCCTCCTGGACGTCGGCGAAGACCGGCGTCAGCCCGCTGTAGAGGGGGGCGAATGCAGTGGATACAAACGTGATCGGGCTGGTGATCACTTCGCTTCCCAGTGGGAAATCATAGAGCGCTACGGCGAGGTGCAGGGCTGCGGTGCAGGAGTTCAGTGCAATGGCATGCTTCACACCGATATGCCTCGCGAACTGCTCCTCGAATTCCCTGGTCTTTGGGCCGAGCCCGATCCAGCCGGATCTGATCACTTCTGCGACAGCGTCGATCTCCTGCTGGTCCATGTGCGGCTTGAAGAGGGGGATCATAGGTACTTCCGGATCATGTTTGCCAGCCCCACCTGGTCGGGCACCTCGACATAATCGCCAAGTGACTCATGCACCTCGGTTACGATGAACGGCACCTGGCGGAGATGCGGGATGATCCGCGGCAGGTCCAGCATCCCATCCAGCGAGCCGTCTTTCCAGCTGGTGAATTTTGGTGTTTCAATCCACTTGAAGTTGGTGAGATGGACTTGGCGGGGAAGGTATCGCTGGACTTGGCTGATGATGAATTGGGTGATGTCGCTTTTCAGCATGAGCAATTCAGCGATCTCCTGCCCGGGCTGCGGGTAGGCGGCAAATGCATACGGCCCTTTGGATATCCGATGTTCCGGATGATCCATGGCCTCTATGGTCATGAGCATATCCATACCCTTATGCGCCACGTCTATGGTGATGTGGCTACTGGGAAAATCTGAAAGGGTTCTGCCGATCGGCGTGTAATGCGCCGGGCAGCCGTTGATCGCCTCCTGATACACGTTCTCGAAGCTCAGCGCATGGAGGACATCATGCCGGGGAATGCCCACCCGATTCCATAGGGCATCAAAATAATAATGCTGAAGGTCGGCATTTGTCTGCGCTATCTCCTCCGGAGAGCGCAATTGCCCGTCGGCAGGAGATACATTGCAGTTCCCTATCCAGTGGACATTGAAGAGGAATTCTTCTTCCCTGCCAAAGCGTGCCGCCGCCCGATGAGCGATCCTGAACGAGGTCTCGATGAATTCCCTGCTGCGCTGCCTGCGGACCGGGTCCTGGCTCAGTACGTCCGTGAGGTCATATATCTCACCCTGGCCTTTCCCGTTTGTCCGCATATAATCCTGCGGCTCAAAATGGAATACCGGGCTGTGCTGCGCTGCGTATCGGACAAGGTCCTCATCGACCGGCCAGGAGCCGTAGAGTTCTAACCCGTCTGCTGCCTCCTGCTGGATAAGCCGGATGCGCCCTGCAACCTGCGCAAAGATGGGCGACGATTTCAGCAAGATCTTTGACATGCATTTCCTCCGTATCTTCCCGTAGACTCCATTTTCATGATCATCTCACCCTTTCAGGTGCTTTCCCGCCATGAACCTGCTCGCTTCGTGGAGGGTCTCCAGTTTCCCGGCGTCAATCCAGAAGCCGCTGATGATGCCATGGCTGATATCATCGTTCCTGATGTACTCATTGATGATATGCGTGATCTCCAGCTCCCCGCGCTCGCTCGGCCGGAGGGCCGGAATGATGCGAAACGCCTTCTGGTCAAACATGTACACTCCGATGACCGCCAGGCTGGAGACCGGGGATTTCATCTTCTCATGGGTAGCGACGATCTTCCCATCCCTGATCTCCGCGATGCCGAACCGCTCCGGATCCGGGACCTCCTTCAGCAGGATCCTGCATCCCTTCCCGGAAGCGGCGAAACCATCGACGTGCTCCCGGATGGATTCCTCCATCACGTTGTCGCCGAGGATGACCACGCATTTATCATCGCCGACAAAATCCTTTGCCAGTGCCAGGGCGGCAGGCACCCCTCCTGCGCCATCCTGGTACTTGTAGGTGAAGCTCACCCCGAGATCCTTTCCGCTGCCCAGCAGCTTCAGGAAATCCCCGATGTTCTCGCCGCCGGTGACGATCATGATGTCCGTGACCCCTGCCTCTTTCAACGTCTCGATGGGATAATATATCATCGGCTTGTGGAAGACCGGGAGCAGGTGCTTGTTGGTGACTGTAGTCAAAGGACGGAGCCTGGTGCCGAAGCCGCCCGCCAGGATGACCCCTTTCATGGCGATCCCCTCTGCGCCTTCATGAGGGAAAGCCCCGCAGCCGCTGAAGACAGGCGGATGCCCAGGGAGCGGGCTTTTTCAACGCTCAGGCCGGCATCCCTTGGCCGGGGGGCTGCCTGGGGGAACTCTGCGCTGGTGACCGGCGTGATGAGCGCTTTCGGCAGGCCGAAGACTTCCGCTGCCTGCAGGGCGAACTCGTATCGGGAGATGGGGGAGGGGCCGGCGACATGCACCGTGCCGGTCTGCTCGCGCAGCGCAAGGACAGCGGCAGCTAGGTCGTCTATCAGTGCCGGTGAATTGATCTGGTCGGTTACCACACGGATCCCTTTTTCCTGCATCAGGCTGCTGATGACCCACTCGGCAAAGTTATAATGCGTCTTGCCCGGATTATGGCCGTAGAGCACTGCTGAGCGGATGATCAGGCTGTTTTCATAGGCAGCGACCTTCTGCTCTGCTGCCCATTTGGTCCTGCCGTACTGGTTGATGGGGTTGGGCTGGTCTGCCTCGGTGTAATTGCCCCTGCTGCCGTCAAACACGAAGTCTGATGAAATATACACCAGCTTCGCATCAAGGACACGCGCCGCTTTTATAACGTTTTCTGTGCCCAAGACGTTAATGGTATACGCCTGCTCCGGATGCAGCTCGCACGCATCCACATTGGTCTCTGCGGCAGCATGAACTATCAGGTCCGGCTTTTGCCGGAGGATAAACGATATCGCTTCCTGCTGGGTGATGTCGTGTTCCCGGTCCATGCCAGTAACATCATGCTGCCGGGAGAACACCTGCATCGCCTTGGTGCCCAGCAGGCCGTTTGCTCCGGTGATCAGGATCCTCATCGTGCGTATTGCCGCTCATAGTATGCCCGGAATTCTCCGGACTTGATCCGCTGCCACCAGGCGGCGTTTTCCCGGTACCACTGCACGGTCTCCTGCAGGGCGGCGTCAAAGGTATATGCCGGCTTCCATCCCAGCGATGCAAGCTTGTCCCAGTTCACCGCATAGCGGAAATCGTGGCCCGGCCGGTCCTGGACATGCTCGATGGAGGAATCATCCCTGCCCAGCAGGGCAAGGAGCTTTCTGGTGATCTCCAGGTTGGTGAAGCGGCTGCCGGTGCCCACGTTGTAGGCCTCCCCGTCTTTTCCCTTCTGGAGGACGGTGAGCAGCGCAGCACAGTAATCCTTGGTATATATCCACTCCCGCATCTGGTTGCCCTGCCCATAGACCGGCACCTTTTTCCCTTCCAGCAGGTTGGTGATGAACAGCGGGATGAGCTTTTCCGGGTACTGGTAAGGGCCGAAGAAATTGCAGCTGTGGGTGACGATGACGGGAAGACCATAGGTAACGGCATACGCCCGGCAGAGATGGTCTGCGCCCGCCTTGCTGGCCGAATAGGGAGAGTTGGGCTGGAAGGGCGTGCTCTCATGGAACTCGCCGTTCATCGTCGATCCATATACCTCATCCGTGGATACCTGGATGTAGCGCCGGATGCCGTGTTTCCGCGCCGCCTCCAGGAGGCTGTACGTGCCGAGCACATCTGTCCTGATGAAGGCATCAGGATCCATGATGGAGCGGTCCACATGCGTCTCTGCAGCGAAATTGAAGAGGATGTCCACCCCCTGCTGCATGATGGCAGCCACTGCCTTCCGGTCAGCGATGTCCCCCCGGACAAAGCGGTATCTTGGATTAGCCTCGATGTCCTTCAGGTTCTCCAGGTTGCCCGCGTAGGTGAGCTTGTCCAAGTTGGTGATGAAGGCGTCGGGAAACTCGTTGAGGAGGAACCTCAGGAAATTGCTTCCCATAAATCCCGCTCCCCCGGTGATGAGAATGTTCATGGGAGGGAGAAGAACGGGCTGGCTTATAGGTTTTTCGCTCTTGGAGAGATAATCACGCTGTCATGTCTATATGGAAATCGTCAGCCTCTTTCGGGTTGAACGGCACGCTGGTGACGGTCAGGATTACCGCCTCCTCCCCGCTCAGGCAGGCAAAGCCGTGGGCGATCCCCGGCTGCACCCTGACCATCACCGGATGCTCCAGCGAAAGGATGTGCTCTTCAGTCTTCCCTTTGGTGGAACCCTCGCGCAGGTCATGCACCACCAATCGCGCCTTTCCCGCGATGCAGAAGAAGATGTCGGTCTTTTTATTATGGTAATGCAGCTGCTTGGAGATGCCGGGCCTGCACGTGGAGATATAGACCTGGCCGAAGCCGGAGAAAAGGGCATCGTCAGAGCGGAGGATCTCCATGATGTAGCCGCGGGCATCCTCGTAGTTCTTCTTCAGCGGCTTGCTCTCCACACCGGGGATCATGGGGGGAAGAAAACGGGCTGCTATTTAAACGTACCTCAATATTTTTAAACCGGCGCGCATTGCATCCCTCATGGCGGCCGTTGATGTGGTCATCGTGAACTACAACATGGGGGAGCTGCTGCAGGAATGCCTGGACTCGGTGTCCAGGGACAGGCAGGACAAGGAGATCATCGTCGTTGACAACGCATCCTCTGACCAGAGCGTGGAGATGGTGCGGAAGCGGTTCCCTGCAGTGAAGCTGATCGCAAGCAGGGAGAACCTGGGCCTGGCGAAAGGGCTGAACACCGCTATCCGCAGGGGAAGGGGGAAATACATCCAGGTGATGCATCCTGATGTCGTGATTGCTAGGGATACGCTGGGCCAGATGGTGCGGTTCATGGAAAGCCATCCTGATGCCGCCGCTGCGGGCTGTCGGGTGAGGCATCCGGACGGCAGGGCATTCCCCTCGGCGCACCGTTTTCCCAAGCCCACGGCTTTTATCCTGGACGTCCTGCCGATCCCCGCGTCCCTGGCTCGGAGGCACGGCTGGCACGGGCTGTTCATGCGGAACATGGATTTCTCGCACGAGCAGGAGGTGGATATCATCGCAGCCGCTTTTCTGATGCTGCGGCGATCTGCGCTGAAGAAGGCCGGCTTGTTCGACGAGGCGTTCACCAACTGGACAGGCGAATGGGATCTCTGCTATCGGCTGAAGCAGGCAGGATGGAAGGTGATGTATTCCCCTGATGCGGAGGTGGTGCATTACGAGAGCTATGTGCCTGCCGGAAAGATGGCGTTCCGGAAAGAGATCGCCTACAAGTTCAAGAAGGGGTATGTGGTGGCGGACAAGGTGCAGCGGATGCTCTTCCTGTTCTACCGCAAGCATCTCTCACGGCTGGATTTTGAATGGTTCCGGCTGCTGTCCATGGGGAACCTGGTGATGAAAAGCATTATAAGATCAGCTACCTTCTTCCGCGAGGATTCGCGGAGCAGGATCGTGAATTACCTGAAAACGATACGGGTGTGCCTTGATGAGCGCTATCATCAGTGAGGGAGAGGTGGCCTTGCGGCCTGTCGAGGAGAGCGACTTAGGGCTCATCATGCGCTGGCGGAATTCGCCGGAGGTGAGCGCCTATTTGTTCAGCACCGCGGCCTACACGATGGAGGGGCAGCGGAAGTGGTTTGCCCGGCTGCGGGAAAGCGGGGACATCTATGCGATTGCCGAGTATCAGGGAACTCCCTTTGGGCTGGGCAGGATCGTCAACATTGATGCTGCGCACCAGAAATGCGAGATTGGGGGGGAGATCGGCGAGCTTTCCTTCCGGGGAAAGGGGCTGGGGAAAAAGCTGTTTTACCTGCTGACCAAGCACTGCTTCAGGTCATTGGGGATGAACAGGGTGTATCTCAAGGTGTTCGCCTCCAATGCGGTTGCCATCCACATCTACGAATCATTGGGGTACCAGCATGAGGGTGTCCTGCGGCAGGATGTGCTCAAGGAAGGCGCATATCGAGATGTGCTGGTGATGGGAGTGTTGCGTGATGAGTGGAAATAAGGAACTTTCATCCGCCATCCGGCAGTATGTAATACCTTAAATACAAATTTATGGAAATAACAAATCAGAGGCGTAATGTCCAGAGTGTTAATAGTCGGGGGGGGGACCTGCAGGATCAGCCTGCGGGATAGAGGCTTCTCGCAATGGTCTCGAAACGATTCTGTTTGAGAAAGGGGATAGGCTTCGCCCAAAAGTTTGCGGAGATGGCCTGATGCCCAATGCGCAAAATGCATTGCGCCGCCTCGGTGTTTATGATGCAGTATCTGGGTGCGCATATCATGTTCCGCAGGTTCATGTGTTCGGCAGAGGAAAGGCAGATTTTATCATTAATGCCCCTCTTCTAACGCTGAACAGGGATAGATTAGACCAGATATTGCGTGATAAATTTGAGGAGGCCGGTGGAAATGTATTGTACAAGAAGTCTATGACTCACGTTAGTATAATGGACAATTCTGTGTCGGTCATGGACTCTGATGGACAATCACATTCCGGAGACGTTTTGGTTCTCGCTACTGGCGCCGATATAAGGCTGGCAAGGGGCTTGGGTTTTGAATTTGTCAACAAGCCGGTGGCTTCAGTGCGGGGGTATATGGAGAATGTAGCCGGAGCCGATGAATATTACATGTGGTTTGACTCGGCAGCAGCACCATCCTATGGGTGGGTATTTCCCTGCCCAGGCAATTTGGTAAATGTCGGGGTTTATTTGGGTGGCAAAATGAGTAATACGGCGCATGAATGCTTATACCAATTCCTGCATACAAAGGCAAAGGCGGTCCTCAATGGAGCGCGATTCATCTCGCAGCCAAAAGGCTGGCGATTACGGACAGGCCTGAGGCAACAAGAAAATTATGGGAACAGGGTTATTCTCGTAGGAGAGAACATCGATTGCACCTATGAATTGACCGGTGAAGGGATAGGCAACGCGCTCCAGTCCGGCATCTTGGCAGCGGAAACCATCAGCGAAGCCAATCCACATTTTGGAAGCGAAGCATTGTCGCCATATCAGGCAAAAATTGAGCTCATGCGCGGTTTCCATTCAGGATATAGCCGCGCGAAGAGATTATTGTCATATGCTGCAGGCAATTTTCTCTTCTCTCAACTGTTAATGCGATCCTCAAGAGCGCGGGATACCCTAGGTTCTATAATACGGGAAGAGCAGCAGCCCGATGCATTGTTTTCTATGGTGAAGGCATTGGATTATGTATAGCATGAAGAACAAACAAAGGATGCTACTCTTGCGCGATCTCCCTGCACTTCTCCCCAAACCTGCTGAGGAACCGCTTCCAGGTGTAGTTCGCCTGGACGTGCCTTCTCCCTGCCCTGCCCATGGCGGCGACAGCATCAGGATGGCCGGCAAGGTATGCCATTTTTTCCTGC
>DATDVW010000002.1:0-12502 GCA_035289865.1 Candidatus Nanoarchaeia archaeon | reverse complement strand
AGCCAACAGCATGCTCAAGAGGGGAATGGGAGAGACTTTGCGGGGAAAGACCGTCGGGCAGCAGGCAAGGCACTTCTACATGAAGTGCTTTACACATAATATACTCATGAGGTGTTAAAGATGGAACTTGCAATCAAGCCTACAGGACGGTTCCTCAATCAAAAGATATATATATCCTCATCCCGAGTAGGGTTATGTTCAGAAGAAGCGGTCATGGTGGTTCGGGTCGTGCAGCTGCCCGGCAATACACCATAAATCACGAGATTCTGCCAAAGATTGATGAGTTACGGGGGTTGGAGAAGACCCTGGATCAGGACCTGATGAACAGCCGCCAGGCTATCCAGACTGCCGCAAGGCTCATTGATAGGCAGCTCAGTGGAGAGCTCAATAGAGGCCAGGCATTGCAGGTCATTAAGGCACTCGAGCAGATAAAAGAGAATATACATAGTCACAGAAAAATACTGAACAGGAGATTAAAGCGGCTAGAAAGGCTGATCAGTTCATCTGATAAATATCTGGAAAAGTGCGCTTGGGCGCTGAAGGGTTAGGAATTCTGCGGCAGAAAGATATATAAACAATAGCCAGTAAAGAAAATCAAGGAGATCTGCTGTAAGATGCCGAGGAAATCCCAAGAAAACAGGGTTACTCAATTCCTCAGCGAGCTCTATCAGGAACTCAAAGATATCGATCCCCAGGGGAAAGTCTACAAAGGCACCGAAGAGGAAGTAGAGCTGCTGCGCTCATTCTTCGCGCTCCACGACGAAAAAGTCACGAAGATCAGGGCATTCGTCGCCGACTGGGAGGCGGGAAAGACAGGTACGTTGCATAAGCACAACATCGAGCAGGAGGTGCTGGAGGTGAACCGCCAGCTCAAGCCGGTAATCTTGCGGCTCCTGGATACGGACAGGCGGAATGAGCTTATTCTCGATTTCCTTCTGACCCATAGGGGTGCAACGATACGCAGCCCGCGGAAGAAGGCGATGCTCGAGAGCGTCAAGGGATACTACCAGAAGATTGAGGAGGATTTACGGTTCCTGCACCTCAATATGTACCACCAAAACAGGTATCTCATGAAGTTCAGGGACGATTTTGGAGGCAGGTTCGTGCAGGATATCGAGAATCATGGCGCCTTTTATATGATGCTGAACACGGAAATCCAGACCGACCAGCAGATACGGATATTGTTTGGCCATATCATTGAGATGGTTGAAGAGGAGTTTAAGCGGGAGAGCGAAGAGAAGTTCAGGATATCGCATCTCCAGTTCTTTGAGGAGCTGCTGGATCCCTCTTCAACGTCATTTTATGACTACTACTACAAGCTGTACAGCATCAGCTTCCCGAAGTCAGAGCTGGACAGCAAGACGTGGGTGTCGGAATATGCGCAGATTAAATATCAGATAAACCATATAATGAGGAACAATTCGCGGACGCACCTCTTGGTCTTAAAACAAGGTGAGGCAATCATCGGTGGCGGTTCTTTCGAATTCCTTCCAGTTAATTTTGGATTGGTCCAGCGGGTGCTGAGGGAAAAGAACCCATTTGCTGAAGTGTTGTCACAGAATACAGCAGTACGCAAGGTATTCACAGTTCCTGCGGGTACAAGGATAGGATTTGGTGTGCAATGGTACACTATATGTCATCCTGACTACCGAGGGAGGGGTATTGGAACAAGAATTGATAATGAAGCAACTATGATTCTGTCCAGAGAGGCAGCGGCGATGGGATATATATTTCGGGGAAAATTAGGAGAACAAAATTCCCCGAAGTTGATGCTAGAGATGGATCCCGCACTAATAAAAGAGGACCTCGAATGCTCGATGAATCCAAATGTGAGATTAAGGTTTTTTGCGAAGAGAAAAAGGTACACCTTTGATTGCCGATACGTCCAGCCCGCATTTGAAGGGTGCGAACGATGTGAGTATTTGATGCTGCGGGCACAGGTCTTGGATAATTCTGAATGGAAAAAGAGTTTGAAAGTACCGATATGGGAATTTGTCCCGTTAATTTACTCGTTTATGAGGTATGGTATTGGATTAGAAAAACCAGAATACAACAAAGATTTCTTAGACATTATCAAAAGCATAAAAGACAAGAAGAACGTGAGGCTCATGGAGATAGATGATTACATCGACGACAAAGTTATCGAAAAGATGGTGCAGGAGCTGCTCAGCGAAGGGAAGTTGGATGAAAAGCGGGCAGCCCTGCTGCTCGGGAAGAAAGCATCATAGGCTATCCAGCGGGCTCTTCACGCTCTTCACCGTCTTCCGCGAGATAGTGGTGTAGAACTGCGTCGTCTGGAGGTTCGAGTGCGCCAGCAGCTCCTGGATGATCCGGATGTCCACCCCTGATTCCAGTAGGTGGGTGGCAAAGGAGTGCCGCAGCAGGTGGCAGTACACCTTCTTGGATATCCCCGCCCGCTTCCCCGCTTTCTTCACCGCCCGCTGGATGGTCCGGGGGGAGAGCGGCTCATCCCCATTGCTGAAGATAAACTCACTTTCATGAGGCCACCCCTGCATGTCCGCGATCAGCCGCTCAGAGAGGATGAACAGCCGGTCTTTCTTCCCCTTCCCCTGCTTCAGCAGCCCGATCTTCTCCCCGGTGTCAAGGTCGCTCCACCGCAGCCTGCTGCATTCAGCTACCCGCAGGCCGGAGCTGTACATGAACTCGATGCAGAGCCTGGTGCGTAAGTCAGGAGTATGCTCGATCAGCCGCTTGACCTCCTCTTTGGTGAGGATGTCCGGCAGCCTGCGGACCTTCTTTGGCGTCTGGATGTCTGCAAACAGCCCTTTCTTGAGCATGCTGTCATAGAAATACTTGAGTGCAGAGCGTGCAAGCGCAATCGTCGCCGGGTCATTGCCTTTCTTGATCAGGGAAGAGAGGTACAGTTTGACGTCATCAACGGTTATCAGGGAATATTCCTTTTGGGCATGGAAAAGCAGCCCCCGGTTGTAGAGCAGGTATGCCTTGACGGTCTGCTCGCTTTTGCCCTGGATCCGGAGCTCGGCCTCGATTTTTGCAGAAACCTCTTCTTTTGCCATGTTTGTCGTATAATGCATATTATGCGACATCACCGGTTTATATGTGTTGCGAAAATAGGGAGCAACATTTAAATAAAAGTGATGCGCAGAAATGGTGAAGCGACAAGAAAATAAGAAGTGATAAAAGTTTTAAGCAAAGATTAAATATTAAATATTGGCAAGCGGACTAAATATTATAAGCAAAACCAATAATATTTCGAATATGGCAACACCACAAGCAAAGCCCATCCAACGCCCAGGGTATAAAGGCACCGGACTGCAGACCCTGTTCGGTCTGGTCAGCCTGCTTCTGGGCCTCTATCTGGTGCTGGAACGCTACCAGGTCACCAAGTTCAAGCGGGCAGTGCCCGGGATAGCCATAGAAGTGCTGCTGATCATCACCGGGATCCTGCTGCTCAATGAGGCCGCGCGCAGGAGCGTGCTCGCCAGGATCAAGCGGGTGGAGAGCAGGTACATCTAAGGGCGAGACAGCGATTCGTCCATTTCTCCGTCGAGAAAATCCATCAGTTCAAAGGTTGATTTCTTTGCTTAAAATGTAGAGGAATATTATAATAATTTTATTTGTTGTATTATATTATAAAAATAATTATTATTATATTAATTTATTTATTGCATTATATTATTATAAGAATTTCATAGGCCGGATCGCAGCAGAAATGCCCGTATTTATTTCAATATAGAAATATTTATAGACAAAAAACAAAAGAGGGCAAGTATTCAGGAAGTGAGAGTTGCACGGGAGCTTCCTGCGCCCCGCGCCTGCTTGAACGCCGGGTCCAAAAACAGGAAGACCTCGTTGTGGGCGTATTTTTTCATGACCGGGACGCCCTTGGCGATCAGGTGAGAGATATATGACCGGACAACAGGCAGCGGCTGCCCGCTCCTGCTGCTCAGCTCTTCATAAGTGAGAGTTGCCGATGCCCCCTGGAGGGCATCCACGATGGCCTGCTCCTGGCCGTTCAGGGGAGAGATCGTATGGCGCTCCTCCGCCCGCTTCCCCTCCAGAAGGTACTGGATCCGGTCTATGCGCTCAGTGAGCCTTTCGATCTTCCCGTCCAGCTCACACAGGAACTCATAATTGCTCTGGATCTCATTCGTGTTCTCGTTGATAGCAAGCAGGTGTTCGTTGAATTCCTCTCGGATCGCGCCCATCGCATGGGTGAGCTCTTCACGAAAGTGAGAGATCTCGGTATCACTCTTTTTGATCAACACATCATACACCCCCTGCCCCATCCGACCATCTGCCCCTATTTATACCTTTCGCCCGGCTATAGGAAAAAAATACGCAGCCTTTTATGCCGATATATACTTCCCAGAAGCATGGTCTCCAAATCACAGCTCGCCATCCGGCTGAGCAGGCTGCAGGTGTTTGCCGCTCCCCAGGCAGGCCAGGAACAATATTCGATGGACAGCGAGATTGCTGCAGAAGTGCTCTCGTTCGCTGCCCTCCGCCAGGACATCCAGGGAAAGGTCATCGCCGATCTCGGATGCGGCACGGGGATCTTGGGAATCGGGGCCCTGCTCGCTGGTGCTCAAGAGGCCTATTTTGTTGATAAAGACAATGATGCATTACAGATATGTAAAGATAATTTGGCAGATATACCGGGAAAGCGCCACACCATCCATGCGGATGTCCGGGAGTTCAACCTGCCGACAGACGTCGTATTGCAGAATCCCCCCTTTGGCGTGCAGCGCAGGCATGCAGACCAGCCCTTTCTCCTGCAGGCCATGAGGATCGCGCCGGTCATCTATACCTTCCATATGCGGGAAAGCGCGCAGTTTATCGCAAAGCTTGCGGCGCAGCACGGGTTTATCGTCACCAATATCCTGCCCTTCGATATCCCCCTAAAGGCGACGCAAAAATTCCACACCAAAAGGATCCATCGCGTGCAGATTGCGTGCTGGAGACTGGAGAAAAAAGGTTAAGTGTTCTCCGCATACTCCTTGCAGAGCTGCACGAATATCCGTTCCAGCAGCTCGATATCCGCCCGGCAGTGCGAGATGATATCCTGCATCCTCCCCTCCTTGTGCAGGCGCTCCACATCATGGCCGAAGAAGTCATCGGTGGACTCTATCCCCTGCATCTTTCCCAGGATGCGGAGATTGGGGTTGGTGAATGTCTCCTGCTGCGAGAAGAACAGCATCACGTCAAAATGGTTTGACCGTTCCATCTGCCAGCGGTTGGTGTTGATGGCATAGGGGATCTTCACGCCGTTGATGATTGATCGGATCTTGATGAACGGCACGTCGAACTTGTATCCGTTGTGGGTGACCAGCACGGTGTTCATCCCGCCGAGCAGCTGCCAGAATTCAGCCAGTATCTCCTTTTCATCTCCGGTCAGCAGCCTCGCCTGCCCGCCCAGCGGCTTGATGCCCAACACCACGATCTTCGCATAGAGCGGGTTTAAGCTCCGGTCCTCCTTGCTGATCTTCTTGTCCATGAGGTAGGACTTGACATCCTCATGCCGGATCTCCAGGGGCACGGTCTCGATGTCCAGGAACAGGTAGTGCATCATGTTTTTCCCCCGGCATCGCCAGTTTATAAGATTTTAGCTACTCGAGAAGCTCCATCTCTCTCCGCAGCAGGCGTCTCGCGCGGTTGAGCTGGCTGCTGATGGTGCCGACAGGAAGATGAAGGTCCCTGCTGATTTCAGCGTACGAAGCCCCGTCCTGGAACCAGAGCCTGCTGGTCTGCTGCGCGGTTGGTGGAAGCCGTTGGACTATTCTGTGGTAGTCTATCATAATGTCATATGCAGGATGCACAGGCGGCTGAACCTCGGCAGAAGGCACCATCACCCGCCGGTACCAGCACCTGCTCTGCTTGCGGGCGACATTCCGGACGACAGTGTATAACCAGGGGAAGAACGGCTGCGCAGGTTCGTAGCGGTGGAGCATACGGTACGCTTTGATAAAGCCGCCCGCGACCGCATCCTCTGCATCCTGCCGATTGTGCAGGATGGCGTATGCGGTTCTCCGGAGCCGGTCTTGATACCGGCTGTAGAACAAGATCCCCAGGCAGAGGCTCTCCAGCCGCGTGCCCGGGCTCTGGAGGATAATGCGCACCAGCTCCGCATCCGGTTGCTGGAGATAATGCGAACGATCCACATTGTTCTCTCTGCCTGCCCGGTTTAAAAGCATTATGGAAGCAGAAAGCTATTTAAAGAGACCATACTCCCTGCAGGATATGGAAGTGAAGATTCTGGAAGAGGACAAGAACCGGCTGGTCTTTGAGATCCATGGCGAAGGGCATACCCTGGCAAACGCCCTGCGCAAGGAACTCTGGCAGGATAAGCATATCACCGCTGCAGGCTACCAGATGGATCATCCCCTCCTCGGCAACCCGAAGATGGTGGTGGAGACCGACGGCAAGGCCCCCCGCAAGGCGGTTGAGGATGCGGTTTCCCGCCTGCAGACCAACAATGAGAAGTTCCAGGAGAAAGTGAAGAAAGAGATGAAGTAGAAAGGCTTATAAATCTTTTTTGATAAACGCCGGTCATGGAGCCAACAGACAGCAGCGTGCCCAGGCATATCGGCGTGATTCTCGACGGCAACAGAAGGTTTGCCCGGCGCCTGATGCTCAAGCCCTGGAAGGGCCATGAGTGGGGCGCGAAGAAGGTCAGGGACCTGCTGGAATGGTGCAAGAAAGCGGGCATCCATGAAGTGACTCTGTACTGCTTCTCGGTCCAGAACTTCAGCCGCCCGAAGGATGAGTTTGACTATCTCATGGACCTCTTCCGAAAGGAATTCGACAAGCTCAGGGATGATGACCTGCCGGAGCGCGAGCAGATCCGCATCAATGTCATCGGCAGGCTGTGGATGTTTCCGCAGGACATCCAGGAGCGCCTCCAGCGGATCATGGAACGGACAAGAGGGAACAAGAAGTACATCGTAAATTTTGCCATGGCATACGGCGGCAGGGAAGAGGTGATCGACGCTGCCAGGAAGATCGCCCAGCAGGTGCAGAAAGGGGAATTGAACATCAATGATATCAACGAGGAAACCTTCTCCAAAAACCTCTACTGGCCAGACGAGCCGGACCTCATCATCCGCACCGGCGGCGAAAGGCGGACATCCAACTTCCTGATCTGGCAGGGCAACTACGCGGAATGGTTCTTTGTGGAAAAGAGCTGGCCGGAGTTCGAGAAAGCGGACTTTGAGCATATCCTGCAGGAGTATGCGCAGCGGGAACGCCGGTTCGGTCAGTGATCCCGGCGGGCGATGAACTCCGCGATCCCAAGCAGGAATTCTTTGCCCTCGGCGCGGAACGGCGCATCCCGGATGGCGGACACCGCCCTCCCTGCCTGCTCATCTGCGAACGCGACGATGGAGTCCAATGACCGCCGCTTCACGATATCGCGGACCTCGTCGAGCTGCTGTGCAGTCAAGCCCTGGTTCCCCAGGGCGGCGCGGAGGGCCGCCTGCTCAACAGGGGTTGCTGCCTGAAGCGCACGGTACATCAGCAAGGTGCATTTGCCCTGCTTCACGTCGGAGTCAGCGGGCTTGCCGGTCTTCCCCTCATCGCCGTACAGGCCGTTGATGTCATCGCGCAGCTGGAAGGCTATCCCTAATGGCTTCGCATACCGGGAGAGCTGTTTCAGTTCCCGGTCATCAGCGCCTGCAAGGATTGCTCCCAAATACAGCGGCCCCTCTACTGTATATACCCCGCTTTTCATATGGATGGTCTTCAAAATGTCATTCTCGCTGATAGGTCCGCCCTTCATCCAGTCGCGTTGCTGCTGGAGGTCACGCACCTGGCCGAGGATAACGGTAAGGATATAAGAGTTCATTTCACGGACAGCACGAATCTTCTGCTGGTCGGAAAATCTGCTTGCCGCTTCCGTAAGGATATCCACAGCATAACTATTGCCAACATTCCCTATCAGCACGGCCATGGAATTCCCGTAATGCTCATCTTTGCCTGCAGCATACTGGACATGAACAGTGGGTTTTCCACGCCTCATAGGGTCCCGGTCAATGATGTCGTCATGGATGAGCAGATAGCTCTGCACCAGCTCCATGGCCAGTGATGCGTGCACAACATCATCATTTGGCGGCGCGAAAAGCGCATATCCATAATACAGGAATGCAGCCCGCAGCCGTTTAGCCTTCCGTAGGGTAAATTCGCTTAAGGAGCGTACGATATGAGCAGTATCGTGGTCTATATTTTCCGTATACTTAATCTTTTCCCGGAAAAAGGCCTGCAGCCCGGGCTCGATCCGCCGCTGGTAATCCTGAAGCATCTGATCCGCATCCATAGATGAACAAATGCAGGCGTTCTTAAAAAGCTTGCCGTCCAGGGAGGGAAACAAACATTTAAATATAAGAACGCTCTTACAAATCTTACTATGGGCATCGATATCACCAGGATGACTTCGAAAGGGCAGGTAGTGATTCCGCAGGACATCCGCCGGGATAAGGGGCTGCGGAAGGGGGAGAAATTCGTGGTGTATGATATGGGGGAGAACATCATCTTAAAGCGCGTGGAGGGTCTGCGAAAAGCAAAGGATATCAAAGAGTTTGACTCCATCTTTTCCTCGCTCTGGAAGGCCGCAAAAGCCAAGGGCATAACAAAAGCGGACATCGCATCGGAGATCAAGGCATACCGGGAAGAGCATGTATAGGATTACGGCGGACACCAATACATGGATATCTGCGGTGATCACGCAGGGCAATGAGTTCAGGCTGCTGCAGTTGGCGAAGGAGGGGAAGCTAACCATAGGCATATCCCCCCACATGCTGAAGGAGTTTAGCGGAGTGATTGCAAGGCAGAAATTTTGGTTTTCTGAAGAGCAGGTCGCTGAGGTATGCAAAGAGATAATCAAGGTATGCGCGCTGGTGATGCCGGGCGAGAGAGCAGACGTGATAACAGAAGATCCGGCAGATAACCGGGTTCTGGAATGCGCTGAAGCGTTCAGGGCTGATTATATCATATCAGGAGACGAGCATATCGTGCGGCTGCGGGAGTATAAGGGCATAAAAATCATCAGGACAGCCCAATTTCTTGACATGATAAAGGACAAAGGTTAAAAGCGCAACACTTATAAACTATAGGGCATCCCCTCCGCTATCCCGTTCGCACTATCTCGGATAGGAGGGCAGATGGATCAAAAGCTTATCAGCAATGCACTGAAGGATGTCCGGAGTTCTTCCAAACGGAACTTTGTCCAGAGCGTGGACCTGATCATCAACCTCAAGGGCCTGAACCTCAAGGACCCGGCGCACCAGGTCGACCAATATATCCAGATGCATTATCCCCGGGGCAAGCCGGTGAAGCTGTGCGCCTTTGTGGGGCCGGAGCTGGCGGACCAGTCCCGCGAGGTCATGGATGCGACAATCTCTGTTGACGATTTTCCCCAGTACAGCGACAAGAAGCAGCTCAAGAAGCTGGCGAAGCAGTACGATTTCTTCGTCGCCCAGGCAACGGTGATGCCGAAGGTGGCGTCAGTATTCGGCAAGGTGCTCGGACCCCGGGGGAAGATGCCCAACCCCAGGGCAGGGTGCGTTGTCCCGCCCAATGCCAACCTCAAGCCGCTTGCTGCAAGGCTCAGGACCACTGCGCGTGCGGCAGCGAGGACCGCTCCCACAGTCCAGGTTGCGGTCGGCAGGGAAGACATGAAGGACGAGGAGCTGGCGGAGAATGCCTTTGCGGTATACAACGGCGTGCTCCACGCCCTGCCCCAGGAGAAGAACAATATCAGCGCGGTCTATCTCAAGCTCACCATGGGAAAGCCGGTGAAGGTAGAAGAGAAGAAGGAGAAGTAGCATGGCCCACGTCGCAGCGTACAAGAAGCGGATCGTGAAAGAGATTGCGGAGCTCATGCAGGGCTATCCGGTGGTCGGCGCGGTGGACATGGAAAGCCTGCCCGCCCCCCAGCTCCAGAACATGCGCAGGCAGCTCCGCGGCAAGGTAGTGCTCCGCATGGCCAAGCGCCGGCTGATGGCGCTCGCCATCGCCCAGGCAAAGATACCGGGTATGGAAAAGCTGCAGCAGCACCTGACTGGCATGCCCGCGCTGCTCTTCACCAGGGAAGACCCATTCAAGCTCAACAGGATACTGCAGAAAAACAAGTCCAAGGCTCCGGCAAAGCCCGGGCAGTCCGCCCCGCGCGACATCACCATCCCTGCCGGCCCCACCTCGTTCAGCCCGGGTCCGGTTATCGGTGAGCTGGGGAAGCTGGGCATCAAGACCGGGGTTGAAGCCGGGAAAGTGGTGATCAAGGAAGAGAAATTGCTCGTGAAAGAGGGCGAGAAGATCTCTGCCGAGGCGGCAAGCCTGATGCAGCGCCTGGACATGAAGCCCATGGAGATCGGGCTGAACGTCGTGGCTGTTTTGGAGAACGGCGAGATCATCCCGAGATCGGTCCTCACCATCGACGAAGAGCAGTATGCGGCGGATGTGCAGCATGCGGCTGTCTGGGCGTTCAATCTGGCAGTGGAGATCGCGTATCCTGCCGCCGGCACCATCGCTCCCCTGCTCACCAAGGCGTTCCTCCAGGCGAAGTCCATCGCCCTGGAGCGGAATATCATGTCCGATGTGCTTGCCTCCTCGCTGCTCACGCAGGCGGAGCGGGAAGCGCTCGGCGTGAAAGACACCGCCGGGATTGAGGCGGACATGAGCAGGCCGGAGCCGGTGGAGGAAAAGGGCAGCGGGCCGAAGGCCGGGGAAAGGAAGCAGGAAGCGCAGGCGCATCATGCGCCAAAGGCAGACCTGCATTCAGAGACCGATGCGAAGGTGGCGGAGATGGTCCGCAAGACCCAGGAGTTTGCAACAGGAAGAAAGGTGACCACAACGGATATCCTTGCCGAGAATGAGCTCGTGGAAGAGCAGAGAAGGAGAAGACAAGTATAAAAAGAGGGCATGATTAACTGATCCCAGGAGGTAAGAACCATGGAATATATCTATGCGGCATTGCTCCTGCACAAGGCAGGGAAGAAGATTGAGGAGGCTTCTGTTACTAAGATCCTTGAGGCGGCAGGCGTCAAGGTGGAGCCGGCCCGGGTCAAGGCATTGGTTGCGGCGCTGGACGGCGTGGACATCAACGAGGCCATCCAGAAGGCAGCGATGCCTGTCGCCGCTCCGGTGGCAGCAGCGCCTGCAGCAGAGGGCAAGAAGGAGAAGAAGGAAGAGAAGAGCGCTGAATCGGAGAAGAAGGAAGAGCAGGCAGCTGCCGCAGGGCTGGGCGCCTTGTTCGGTTAAGCGTTTTTTGTTTTTTATTGCTCTTTCTTTTTTTGTATATGGAACTACGGCAACGGGTGCGTGAACTGCAGGACCTCGGGCAGAAGAAAGAGGAGCTTTGGCAGCGGCTGCAGCAGGACAAGGGCGAAAGGGGCGCGATGGCCGAGGCAGTGAAAGCGCTGCGGGAGAAGCGCGACAGCATCACCAGGGAAGTTGCTGTGCTGAAGCAGGAGCGCGGCAGGCTGCAGGCCGTGTTGGAAGCGAAGCGGCGGGAGCTGGAAGCGGCGCGGGAAGGGCAAAAGCAGCTGATGGGAGGACTCGGCATCAGGGAGTCTCCGGAGTCCGTCAGGAGGAAGATACAGGCACTCGAGCAGAAGGTCGAGACGCAGGTGATCTCTTTTGAGAAAGAAAAGCAGGTGATGGATGCAGTCAGGCGGCTGAAGAAGCAGATGGCAGAGGCCGGGAAGCTCAGGAGCGCGTCTGGCGCTGTCGCCCAGCGTGCGGCGGAGCTGCGGGAGCTGCAGGTGAAAGACCGGTCGCTCCGGAAGCGGATCCAGGAGCAGGCTGCTGCCTCGCACCAGTGCCACATGGAGATGCTCGCCAGGCGCGGGGAGCTGGACGCGCTGCGGGCCAGGCAGAAGGCTGATTTCGCAGCCTATGATGCGGTGAAACAGCAGAAGCGGGAGTCTGCTGCCCAGCTCCAGAGCGGGAGGCGGGAGCTTGCCCTCCGGCAGGAGGGGCAGGTGAAAGCGCGGCAGGCTGCGCAGGAGGCGCAGGAGAAGGAGACCGAGCTGCAGCTCCAGGAGAAGGAAAAAGTGCTGGAAGAGAAGATCAGGAAAAAGAAGAAGATCACGACAGAGGATCTGCTGGTGTTTCGGGAAAGATAATTCATTTCGTATTATTGATGAAATCACCAACCTGCTCGATGATCTCCATGCTGAGGAGGTTACTGCTCTCCCAGACAAAGACCGAGGCAGTCAGGTTTGGCGCATTGGTTCTGGCGTCTGATCCGGTGATGTATTCCAGAAGCCAGCGCGTGCTGCTGGAGGAGATGACTTTATCATAATTGCCTAAGGTCTGGTTGTTGGTTAATGTTCTGACATATGCCTGCTGGTCAGTCTGCTCGGTGTATCCCTCTGCCGAGAGCGAGTTGGCGACCGCTTCCATGATTGCTGTCCTGCCTGCTGATTCATTGATGCCAGTGATATTGAAGCGGAGGGTGTTGGTAAGGGAAAGTGGTGCTACATGCGCATTGTTCTGGCTGTCCCTGCATGCAACATAGAGCGAG
>DATDVW010000001.1:0-10257 GCA_035289865.1 Candidatus Nanoarchaeia archaeon | reverse complement strand
GATGCCCCATGTGCAGGGTTGCCGAGGGATACGGGTACATCTCGAGGACGTAATATTTCTTCTTTTTCGGATCCTGCTGCACTGCAAATGCAGAGGCATCAGACCACTTCCGCTGCCATTTCGCCGCGATCCCGGGGAGATCCATAACGCTGTTTGAATGGAGGTTCGTATTTAAATGTTGTTCCTCAGAAAGAAGGGCAATATAAAAAACAAAAACTCAAAACTTCTTGAACCGTCCCGCGGTGTCTATCAGGTCGACATGCCCCATGAACGTCGCCCGGCAGCAGTATCTTTCCAGTCCGAGGTCGTCAAGCACCCTCTTGCGCTCCTCTCCCTTTGCCGTGCGGTCTGCATACTCCTGATATTGCTGTGCAATCGGCTTCCCGCAGCTAAAGCATCGGATGGGAATGATCATCTGCTGTCCTCCGGTTCTTATCTTCTCTTCTTGGGCATGTCCATCATGGGATGGCCGCATCCGCATGGCTTGACTGCCTTCATCAGGCCCATCAGCACCAGGATGATGCCGATGAATGTCCACCACGTCATCGATGGCAGCCAATACTCCTTGACCAGCACCAACGCGCCTAACACGATAGTTGATGCCCCATGGCATCGCCCGCATACATTATGCATACGCTCCACCTCTTTGTTTGATATAACCATAACCGCCCCGTCATTTAAAAACCTTGCTATTGGCTTATCGGTACGACTTCTGCCGCTTGGCCCGCGCCTTGCCGTGGCTGTTCGGCTTCCGCGTTTCCTTCCGGCGGACGTCTGCGACCAGCATGTGCCGGTCATACTTCAAAAACGCATCCTGCAGCTTCTTCTGGAAGCCCACCAGCACCTTCGCGATGGCTATCCGCGCGGCCTCGGACTGCCCCATGAATCCGCCGCCGTGCACGGTCACCCGGATGTCTACCTTTTCCGCAGCCTCTTCGGCGATCAGGATAGGCTCCCGGAGCCGCATCCGCGCGAGCTTCGGCTCGATTACGTCCAATGGGACTCCGTTCACCGTCACCTTGCCGGTCCCCGGCACCAATGTCGCCCGGGCGACCGCGCTCTTTCTCGTTCCGGAATAGTGGATGGTTTTCATGTTCATTTGCCGCCGAGATGGATGCAGAGCTGCCCGATGGTCATATACTGCTCGTTCGGCAGCTTGTCCGCCTGGCAGTCCGCAAACCTCTCCATCTTCTTCTCCTTGAACTGCTCAGGGATGCCCTTCCAGCACATCACCCGCTTGAACGCCGAGCTTCCTTTCTCTTTCTTGTACGGCAGCATGCCGCGGACCGTCCTCCTGACCAGCCGGTCTGACTGCTTGGGGAAGAACGGGCCCTTGTACGGGTATCCCCTCTCTCTCCGCTGCCGGTACCGTGCGATGATGTCCTTCGCCCGGCCGCTGATCACTGCACGCTCGCAGTTGACGATGTCGACCTGCTGGCCGAGCAGCGCCGCTTTCGCCGCATGGCTCGCCATTCTCCCTAACAACAGGTCTGTCGCATCGATGATCATCCGATGATCCTCACGTTTTTTCCCGCCGGATTCTCTTTCACCAGCTCCTGGATGGTGATCGCCTTCCCTACGCCGTTGATCTTCTCGCGCGCCTCCTGCGAGAACTGGAAGGCCGCTACCGTCAGCTTCTTGGTGAGCGCCCCCATGCTGAGCACCTTTCCCGGCACCAGGGCGATCTCCCCGTCTCTGGTGTGCTGGTCGATCTTGTAGATGTTCACCGATCTCCGGTTCCTGCTCGGCCGCTCCAGATCATCGGCGATCCGTTCCCAGAGCGGGGCATTCCGCTCCCTGCTCAGCTCGCGCAGCTCATGGATCAGCTGCTGCAGGTGCTCGTTGGTCGGTCCGGTTCTGTTCATCGGCGAACGCCTCAATCTTTGGTATGAATGGAATATGCGGGGGACGTGATTCGAACACGCGTACCCACTAAGGGACAAGCCCCTCAAGCTAACACTTCGCTTTCCTGGTGGAAAACAAATTTGCGCATTTGACCAGGCTCTGCCACCCCCGCATGCGTATGATTATACCTCCTTTGGCTCGCTTGGAGCATATTCTTTCTTTGTTCTAATTTTGTGTATGGCGGGCAAAATCCGAATTTTTTCCAAACATGAAATTTACTTATATGCTTTTGATTCTTTGATCCAATCATTTCAAAATACTGGACAACATTTCTTCCATCAATCTGCAGTTTACTGAAATCCTTGCAATTTTGCTGTCGTGGATGATACTGCTTAATCACCAAATTCTTAATCGCGATGTCGGTCAAAATTTTACTTACTTCATACACAAGTTTCCGAGAAACGCTTGTTATGGACATTCTCAGCTTTATATGTCCTTTTTCAGGATAATTGTAGTCTTTACCGCAAAAAACACTCCCGTCGGTATCGACCAGCCCGCGGATGAAGCATTTTGCAAACTCTTTGTCAGAAGTTATCCAACGTGGTATGGATAATTCACCTTTTATCCCAATGGGCACACCAAGTTCATGCAGGGATTCACATATCCTCTTATTTTCCGTTGATATTCCATAGGATTTATCCTTCCCGTTGCATATAACTGGTTTGACATTAATGCCGAATGCCTCATAAAATAGGGGGATGATATAATCCTGGTAATGCTCTTTATCTTCAGTTATACTCCCCCGGAGTTGAAACCTCAACTTTCCTTTATCTTTGCCGGAGTGCCTTCTAGTCAGACTGCCATCTCCAAAACACAACCCTACGATTTCAGCTGTTTTTTTATTTTTGATTAGTGTCATAGTTCTGCTCTGCCACCCCCGCGCATCACGCTCCCTTGAACGCCTTCTGGAACGCGTCCAGCTGGGCGTCCATCTCTGTTATGGCATGGATCAGGATCTCCTTGCAGCTCAGCTGCCCGAACGATTCCATGTAAAAGACGATCTCCTCAGGGTCGTCCTGCACGCTGATATGCTTCGGGTCGACGTCAACACAGGCATTGCACAGGTGGCACTTGAAATAATTCTCCTTGCTGATGGTGAGCGTCCCGTTCTTCTCGTCGTACACCTGCACCGGGCAGCTGGCGGCGATCTCCGCCGCGTTCTTGTATCCCTCGCTGATGGTGATGACCGGCTTCTGCTTGTAGTACGCATGCCCGGGGATCCATTTGGCGTGCTGCTCCCCTCTGCCGAGCACCGCAAACGCCTCCAGCTCCAGGCTTTGGCCCTTCAGCAGCTTGGCGATGGGTGTCTTGGGGAAGACCGGCTTGATCGCCGGGTCCTTGCTCTTCAGCTCAGATGCCAGCACCGTCGCCGGCCCGCTTGCCTTGAGCATGATCTTTACCCGGCACTTGCCGCATCCCTTCCCCTTGCAGGTGCATTCTGCGGGGACATGGTATGACTTTAAGTCGCTCGTCAGCGGGATGAGGCCCAGCCGGTGCGCGATCACCTCATCATACAGGATGGAGCTGTTCTTCCGGAATTCGACCTCTTCGATTGCCATGGTCGGCACGCGGTTGACGATAGTCCTCCGCAGCGTGTTGGCAAATACCGGGCTCGCGCCCTTGATGAGGAACGCCACCCGCTCGTTTTTCTTGTCCTGTTCCAGTATATGAATGTCCATTTAGACCCTCCTCCCGCGCTTGCCGCCCTTTTTCCTGCAGCTGTCATGGGGCAGCGGGGTGACATCCTCGATGATGCCGATGCGCAGACCCATGCGTGACAGCGCGCGCACTGCTGCCTGCGCCCCCGGTCCGGGGTTTGTCGGCCCGTTATGGCCGCCCGGCGCCTTGATCTTCACATGGATGCCGGTGATGCCGTTGTCCCGGGCGATCTCGGCAACCTTCTTTGCCGCCATCATGGCGGCAGTCGGGCTGCCCTCCAGGCGGTGCGATTTCACCACCTGTCCGCCGGAGCTGCGTGCGATCGTCTCTGTCCCGGTGATGTCTGTGATATGGATGATCGTATTGTTGTAGCTCGAATAGATGTGCGCGATCCCCCATCGTATACCCTGGCTCATGGTTTCTCCTGCTTGGCGGGCTTGGCCTCGGCCGGCTTCTGCATCCGCTCCGGATGGCCGGCATCAGCCAGCGCCGACCCCTGCACAAAGCTGATCTGCTCTTCCTCACCCTTCCGCACGATATAGCTGGGCGTGGTCTGCTTCCGCTGCCCGACCACGATATGCCCGTGGGTGATGAACTGGCGTGCCTGGCCGACGGAGCGCGCCAGGTTCTTCTTGTACACCACTGTTTGCAGCCTCCGGTCGAGGATATTCTTGATATGGAGAGTGAGCACGTCCTCCAGCTTTCCGTTCTCCTGGAGCAGGCCGATGGCGCGGAGCGTGTTCAGCAGGTCCTGCCTCTCCTTTTCCTCCTGTTTCCCTGCTGCCGCGTTGAGGTGCTTTGCCCGCCCGGCATAACCCCGCAGCGCAGAGACGTGGCGCCAGACCTCCTTCTTGTTCTTCAGCCCGTACTCCTTGACCAGGGCGATCTCCTCTTCGATGCGCGCCTTCTGCCAGGGATGGCTGGGCCCGGAATAGCTCTTGCGGTTTCTTCGTGGGTCTCCCATTTACTTCTTCCCCTTCTCTTTCTGCTCTCCCTTCTTGTCCGGGGCGGCTGCAGCCGGCGCAGCAGCCTTGGAGCGCTGCACGCCCATGACCTTGCCCTTGTTCCTCCTGAAATTGGAGCGGGTCCGCTGGCCGCGCACCGGCAGCCCATAGGCATGCCGGATCCCCCGGTACGACCGGATCTTCTTCAGGCGCTTGATATCGTTCTCCAGGACAAACTTGATGTCTGTTGCCAGGATATGCTTGTTCTCATTGCTTTCATAATCCCGCCGGCGGTTCAGCATCCACACCGGGGCCTGGTGCTTCAGCGGGTTCCGGAGCACATCGTCGATCTTCTTCACTTCTTCCTCGCTCAGGTCCCCCGCGCGCTTCCGCTGGTCGATGCCCGCAAGGAAGCATGCCATATTCGCATACATGAACCCAACTCCCTTGATCCTGCGCAGCGCGCTCCCTATCTGCTTCTCTCCCTTCAGGTCGGTGTTCACCACCCGGACGATATGCTGGAATTCTGCCATAGCGGTGCACGAGGAAAAATAACGTATCAGGAATCGGGCCCTCTACGCTATCCACTCGGGCTGGGAGGAGAGGGATGGCGGGTGATTTATAAAGATTGTGGTTCAGGCTCGGCGAGTTTTGGCCAAGCTGTGGACGTTATATCAACATCGCTATTTCTTATATTCTTCCCTCACTACATAATATGCCCCTCTATATTTTCCTACCCTTTTGATATATTTCAGCGCTATCAGCCTGTTGATATCGGAAACTGCCGTGGGAATAGACACTTCGTTTAATTGCGCGTATTCTTCAGATGTGATACTTCCTTTTTTGGTGATAAACTCCATCCCTTCTTTCTGTCGGTTGTTCAATCTTCCACTCTTTTCTATAACAATGGCAGCTGACGGAGCGTTCCTTAGGACAACACAAAAAAAGCCACCATCAAATATAAATTCAGGGTCTGATAAGCCTTGTTTTCTCATATCATGATAAATCTTAGGCACCCCCGTACCGAGCCCCTCGACATATTTTGTATTCCGAAGCAACTGGTAGGTTAAGGGGTTCCTTCTCACTGAGCGCTTACCAAAAAATTCCTTAGTCAGGCCTTGTGGAAGCCCTCCTGGATTGGATATCTCAATCCTGTCACTGAACATATTTATTTGGATACAGTCATAGCTAAAATAGTCTCTGTGCGAAACGGCATTTATGATTATTTCCCGCAGAGCGCTAAGAGGGTATTGGTATACTTCATCCCTGCGTGCCGTTCCGTCAGTAACTATTTTTTTAGGCAGCATTTCCCTCATGAAAAGAAGGATTCCTTCTACATTCGCTAGGAGATCCTGTTTGAAATCTTTTTGCGCAACTATCTCAACAGCTTCGGTGCCGGAAAACTGGGCAAACCTTATTTCAGATTGGGGAAATATGCTGTACGAGTTATTATGGAAAAAAAGCACGGCCACATTTTTTATGATGAACCTTCCATTTCTGCGCGCAAGCTGGTTGCTTAAGAGAAAGTCTTCCATAGAGTGCGTTTTAAGATAATCTGGCTGTTCTCTAAGCGAGAGGTAATACTGAACCTTTTCCCTGTCAAGGTCTCCAATGCGTTTATCTGAATCTTGCTCATCAAAGCAGTAAATCTGCCGGTACTTGAGAAACTCAATGAGGGATTCCCCCTCCAGTTTTTTTATTGTGCTTCCCAGCTTGACGTAGACAACCCCATCATAAGAATGTGCGATCTTGTCGTGGGATTTTGATATTTCCAGATAGAGTATCTTCTTCCCATCCAATCCGCTGACATGCTGATGCACCATCAGAGAGGGTTGGACCTTGCGCAGGCAATTGGCGTTACTCTGCTGGACCTTGTCGAGATCATGGCTCAGCCCAACAATCTCCTTTTTTGAAGAAACGCCAAATAGGATAATACCTCCGTCAGTATTAGCAAATGCGCATGCTGTCCTTCCCAATTCCTGCGCTGGAGGAATCCCTTCCTTAAACTCCACTTCCTGAGTTTCTCCCTGTGCAATAATCTGCCGAAGTTCCGCTTCTTTAAGCATTTTAATGTAAATTTAAGGTAATATTTAAAGTTTTCTTATTCTTGTCTAAGATTTCATTAAAGATAGCGTAGAAGAAACATATTATCTTGTTTAACAATACTTAAAGTAATTTAAAGTAAAATTAAGACAATCTGGTTGATTCCTAAGGGGCTTTGATAGCCGCCTCAAATACGCCAATTTCACAGAAACCCAGTTATATACGCCTTGGAAATTAAGTTAGGTCGCCACCAAGATTTTAC
Source organism: Candidatus Nanoarchaeia archaeon (assembly GCA_035289865.1). Taxonomy (GTDB): domain Archaea; phylum Nanobdellota; class Nanobdellia; order Woesearchaeales; family JACQNA01; genus JACQNA01. Next base: position 3,444 of record DATDVW010000001.1, on the reverse strand, counting down.
CTGTAAAGATTACATTGAACAATGGCCCTCAAAAACACGTTATAACGATAAATCATCGAGAAAGTAGGTGGTAGCTGGGAATCGAACCCAGTCCTGAAGCTCCACAGGCTTCCATGCTGCCGTTACACCACGACCACCAGAGCAGGAAGCGAGGGATGCGGCCCTTATAAATCTTACTCAACCCCTCTCACTTCTTCGCGCGGATGATGATGCGCACGAAGAGCGGGAGCACGAACGCGACCAGGTAGTTCACGCTCACGACCAGCGGGCTGTGCGCGGCGTTCTGCACCTGGAACAGGGTGATGAAATGGTTCGCGAGCCTGGTCATGATGAAGATGTTCACCACCGCCAGCCCGGGGATGAAGATGCCGGCGATGACATGGTGCGCCCTGTCCACGAACTCGATGTCGCGGATCAGCTGGTTGAACAGCATCCCGAACGTCAGCCCCAGCGTGAAGATGACCAGCGTCAGGGGGAAGTCGCGCAGCACGATGAGGAAGGGCACCAGGGCGGCGGAGATGACCACGTTGCCGACGATCGCCACCAGAAGCGCTGTCCAGTACACGATCCGGTTCAGCGACGCCCGCGGCGCAGGGGCTGTTTTTTTCACCCTCTTTTTTCGTGCCATGGTCTGCATCTACATCAACAGCTCGGCAAGCGCATGGTATTTTGCCGCAATGCCTCCGGTCGGATCCAGGGCAGCAAGCGGAGTGTGCTGGTGCGCCGCCCTGCGGAAATCCTGGTGCTCCGGGATCTCGGCCAGTACGGGATATCCGAGCATCTCCTCTATATTAACCCTGCCCATATCATACGGGCTGCCGGTCCTGTTGACCACCACGCCGAGCACCGTGGTGCGCTCCTGCGCCTCGGTGATGGCCTTCAGCGCATCAGTCACCGATGCCAGGTCAGGATTGGTCACCACCAGCGTCTCGTCGCTGGCGGCAAGGATCGCCGCGGTATGCTCGTCATAGCCCGCGTCGATGATCACCCGCTCCACCCTCCCTGCCAGCGGCTCCAGCGCCTGGCGCAGCCCGGCCAGGTTCGCATTCCCGGACAGGGCTGCGGGGACAAAGCGCACTCCGGAGGGATGCTGGTACACTGCCTCCATGATGCCGCGCTCTTGGGCAAGCACATGGTGCAGCGTGATGGGCAGCATTGGCGCGCCCAGCAGGATGCCGATATGGGGCGTGCGCACATTCGCGTCAACCACCACGCTCTCCCTGCTGAACCGCTGGAATGCCGCGGCCAGGTTCAGCGCGGTGGTGGTCTTTCCCGCACCCCCTCTTCCCGAAATGATGGTGGTGATCCTCATGTGGCGTGCTGCTGGACATACTCTGCAAATTTCTTGACCCGGTGGTAATACTCGGTGATGGTGTCGATGGTGATGTCGATCACCACGTCATTCTCCAGTATTGCCGTCATCTTCACATGCCGCCGGAATTCCCTGCTCCGGGTGAAGCTCGCCCTGCTGACCTTCCGCAGGAGGAGGTAAAAATTGATATACTCCACGAGCTCCGTATCAGCGCCCTCCCGGAGCGCCTCTGCGCGCAGGGATGGCGTCTTCGGGATGTCCTTGTTCTTCCTTTTCCGGCGCTGGTGCTCCAGCAGCGCCTGGAACCCGAAGTCAAAGGCGCTGATCAGCCGCTCAATGATGTTCTTGATGACATCCACTGTCCGGGTGTACTTCAGGCTGACATAGATCAGATGGTCCGCCCGCTTGAGCTCTTCGCGGGCATCATCGAGATGGGTATTCATGCTTGGCGGTGATATGGGTTATTTCTTGTATAAATACTCTTGCTTTTCCGATGAGCTGCTTCATCTCCTGGATCGAGACTGTCCGGGTCCGGTACCCTTCGCTGCAGATCACATAGCAGTCTTTCCTGGCGAACTCCATCGGGCTCCTCTTCCGCTCCAGGATCAGCTCCTTCGTCCCCTGGAGGAGGGAGGCATAGTCCGGATTGAGGCGGTATCGGGGCATGACCTCCTCCCGGAACAGCCGGAACTTCGCCTCAAAGGTGTCGGCAAAGGCCGGGATCCGGTTCCGCTGCCGCTCATAATGGAGAGCTGCAGTCATCCCATGGGAGAGGGAAAGGAAGATATTGTCCATTACGGCAACCAATAATCTCGGGTCTTTCACCAGGGGATAGGTGGCGGTCAGGATATGGTCTGCTATCCTGAGCTTCTGGGCGGCGAGCTCCCGGGCAGCCTGGAATGGCTCCATAAATGCCCTCAGGCAGAGAAAGTATTTATAGTTTGTTGTGGCGCTACGGCCACCAGCCCATTACTGCATCCAGGGAGTAATTTCCCGCCCCCAAAAACAGCAGCGCCGCTGCCGCAGCAAGCAGGATGAGGTCAAACTCCCATCCCATCTTATCGTGTGCGGAGAATGGCGCCTTCCATTTGAATATCTTGAGCTTGAGCGCTCCGAGCATCACCAGGCCAATCAGGATGCCGCCGATCTGCGTCAGCAGCCCCAGGAGCACGGCAAGTCCTCCCAGTGTCTCCATCAGGCCGATCAGCAGCACAAAAGCAGCGCTCATCCCCATCGCCTGCGCCGCGTTCTTCGCATTCTTCAGCTTGGGGACGCCATGATAGATAAAGATAATGCCTAGTGCGATGCGGAGAAGCAGCAGCCCCAGGTCCTGGAGATCGTTGGGAATCAGCATAGCACGTTCAGAATCACCCACATATATAAGCCTTGCGCTGGCTATGGGGTTGGTGCGAAGATCGGTGCGTATGCGTGTTTGCCCATTGGTAATGCTCCGCAGGATGTGCTCCCCGACCTGAACGAAGCGAAGTGGAGAGGCATATTCAGGCTCCGCATACGCACGAATGAGAGTTTCGCACCAACCCGCTGGCTATTTCTGCAGTTCCAGGATCGCTTCTGCAAGATCGCCTTTATGTCGCTCAATCGCCTGGCGTGCAGTTTCCGCATCCGCCCCGGTCTGCTCCATCACTGTCTGCACGTCCTCCTCAGAAATATCCGGTGCAGAGGATTTCTCCCGCACCTCCTCCTGGCCGGAGATCTGGTAGGTCTGCTGCCCCATCATGCTGACCTTGGCGACAGAGGGGTGGTGGATGACGATCTCCCTGTCCGCAGTCCGGATGATAACCTCTTCCGCCTCGATCTCGTTCTGCTGGATGCCCATTTTGCGCATCATCTGCTGCATCTTCCGGGGATCCATGCCAGGCATCATTTTAGCAATAGATAATATGTAACCTTATAAAAAGATTTCAACGATACATGTAGGTTTATCATACCATTTATTAAACACAACTTGTATATAAATTATGCGTTATTCTGGCTTGATTGCAAGTTCCATCTTTAACACCTCATGAGTATATTATGTGTAAAGCACTTCATGTAGAAGTGCCTTGCCTGCTGCCCGACGGTCTTTCCCCGCAAAGTCTCTCCCATTCCCCTCTTGAGCATGCTGTTGGCTG